>CBFDEG010000015.1:0-30520 GCA_965603765.1 uncultured bacterium
GAAGGCATGATAGTCATGATCGTTGACCAGTATGATGCGTTACGGTCCAAACGTCCCTACAAAACGTCCATGAGCCATGACGACGCAATTGATATAATCGTATCAGGCGACGGCAGGACCATTCCTGAGCATTTCAAGCCTCAAATACTTCATGCCTTTATAAAGACAGCTCCTGTCCTGAATGAGATATATATGATCCACAACAGTTATGATAAAACTGTTGCAATGCCTGACAGCTGAGTTCCTTTAATAAATATTTTCCTGAGCAAAATGAACATATTATCAAAGGCAATACATAAATATTCATCCATGAAATACCATGTGGTGGTGACAGGTGCTGTGATCGGCATTGTATTCTGGATACTCGACTCTTCCATACATTCACTTGTCCTGCACAAAGGTGTTCTCTCTCAAGAATACCTGCTGCTGCACAACAGGAATGAACTATTGATGCGGGCGCTCCTGCTTGCCATTTTCCTGCTGTTCAGCACATTTATACAGATAGCTATCAACAGACGCAAAAAAGCAGAAACATTACTCATGGAAAGCCAGTCAAGGCTTGCAGAGATCCAGCACCTGGCACACATGGGCAACTGGGACTGGGACATCACTACTAATGAATTATGGTGTTCTCAAGAAGCATCCAGAATATTGGGACTGGCCCCGGAAAGCTCTGATCTGACCTTTGAGTCATTCATTGATATCGTTCACCCTGACGACAGAGCGAACTTCAGCTCAACCATACAGGATGCATTGGAAAACAATACCCATTTCAGTATCGAACACCGCATAGTCATGCGTGACAATAGTGACATGACAGTAAGTGAGCAGGCTGATATCATATTTGATGAAACAGGGGTCCCGGTCAGGATAATCGCTACTGTACAGGAAATAACGAAACGTATACATGTTGATCTGATACTGCGCAATGTCGCAGAAAAAGTTTCCATTAAGACCGGAGAGGAATATTTCATGTCACTTGTTGAATTCATATCAAAAGAACTCGGCACTGAATACACACTTGTAGGCAAGTATAATCAGAAAAACAACACAGTAGACACTATTGCCCTGTATGCACACGGCAGTATAATCGAGAACATGACATATGACCTGGAAGGCACACCTTGTGAAAATGTTATAGGGAAAGAGCCCTGCGTATATCATAACAACATACAGCATATGTTCCCGCAGGACACTCTCCTCGTGGATATGAAGGCAGTCAGTTATGCCGCTGTCCCGCTGTTTGGATCAAACGGACAGACCCTGGGCCTTGTAGCAACACTCGGCTGCAGACCTATGAACATACATCCGGACAATGAGTTAATCTCTATACTCCAGATATTTTCAGCCAGGGCAGCAGCAGAACTTGCACGTAAAAAAGCTGAGGAAGAGCTTGGGAAATTTAAATTCTTGAGTGATAATGCATCTGACGCGCACCTTTTAGTGAATGAGAATGCCGTGCCTGTATATGTAAATAAGGCCGCATGCAGGATGTTCGGCTATACAAAGAGCGAGCTGTTATCATTATCACTGACTGATATCGATACCGTACTGGACATTGATAAGTTCAATGACCTATTTAGACTGATTCATAAAGGGGCATCCCAGCCCTTTGAAACGTCAGCCATAAAAAAAGATGGAACAAGTCTCTCTGCTGAGGTAACAATAACCGGATGCCAGTTGAACGATACAGCTTATATGTTCATTGCTTTCCGTGACGTATCAGAACGAAAGCTGGTAGAGCAGGCATTAATAGAATCCGAAGAAAGATTCAAGGGGATCGTTGACAATATCGGCATAGGGGTCGCTCTCCTTACTCCTGACATGCGCATATTACTGGTAAACACTAAAATGCGCGAATGGTTCCCGGAGATCGACATATCAGAAACTCCTGAATGCCGCACAGCACTCGAAAGCTTTAAGGACGCCGGTATCTGCGCAAACTGTCCGACACTAAAAACACTTAAAGACGGCAATGTCCATGAAATAGTCGTTAACGCTCTGTTAAATAAAAAAGAAAAGAACTTTAAGATAACCTCTTCTCCGATAAAGAACAGCAAAGGCGAGATCATATCAACGATTGAAATGTACGAGGACATAACGGAACAGAAAAAGATAGAAGAGCAGCTTTTACAATCACAGAAAATGGAGTCTATCGGAACACTGGCAGGAGGAGTGGCCCATGATTTCAACAACATTATAACCGCGATAATCGGCTTCGCAAGTGTGATAAACAGACGCATGGATGACAATGACCCGTCCAAACAATTTATCGAACAGATACAGACAGCGGCTGAAAACGCGGCAAGCCTTACCAGCAGGCTTCTGACATTCAGCAGAAAACAACAGATAAACCCTGTTGCGGCACGTCTTAATGAGATAATAACGAACGTGGAAAAACTGCTGTACCGCATCATAGGTGAGGACATAGATTTCAGGACAGTTCTTGCTGACGAGGATATGTATATCATGGCTGACTCAAATCAACTGGAACAGGTTTTTATAAACCTTATCGGCAACTCAAGGGACGCTATGCCCAAAGGAGGCGAGCTGGTGCTCACTACCGGGCCGGTGTTCATAGCTGATGATTTCATAAGAACACATGGATTCGGCAAACCGGGCAGCTACGCCATGATCTCTGTCTCGGACTCCGGCACAGGAATGGATGACGCTACGAGGGAAAAGATATTTGAACCCTTCTTCACAACAAAGGATGTTGACAAAGGTACCGGCCTGGGATTATCCATAATATACGGAATAATAAAGCAGCATAACGGTTACATAGATGTACAGACAAGTCCGGGGGAAGGCACGATCTTCAAAATATACCTTCCAATCGTAAACACGCCTGCATATACGATCAGCGAAGTCCGTCAGACTGATTCATTGCCGGTCAGGGGAACAGAAACAATTCTCGTTGCCGAAGATAATGAAATGATACTTAAATTAATAACTACAGTATTAACAGAGTACGGCTACAACGTAATAACAGCATGTGACGGAGAGGACGCACTGAATAAATATATTGAAAGTAAAGATTCTATAGATCTTGTTATTTCAGACCTGGTAATGCCTAAGAAAAGCGGCAGGGACCTGCATAATGAGATAAAAATCCTTGACCCTGATATAAAGATACTTTTCCTCAGCGGCTATTCTGAAGAATTAATGCACCGGGAGGACATAATAGAGCAGGACATCAACCTGATGTCCAAGCCTGTTAACACGAATGACCTGCTGAAAAAAATAAGGGGGCTGCTCGGTACCGAATGCATTCATTGAACGGCGGTATCAGGAATTTACCTTTGCATAATATTCAATATCAAGAAGCCGTCTTTTTATGTCAACACCCGAAGCATACCCTCCAATAGAGCCGTCTGATTCGATGACCCTGTGGCAGGGAACAATAACAGGTATCGGATTTTTTGAAAGCGCCCTTCCCACCGCCCTTGTCGCACCGGAACTGCCTGTCTGCTCCGCAACCCACTTATATGACCTTGTCTCGCCAAACGGGATCTTTTTCAATGTGTCCCATACTCTTCTTTCAAATTCAGTGCCTTTTAAAAAAATAACTTCCTGACTAAACGCAACTTCAGAACCATTAAAATATCTTGTAAGTTCACGCATGAATGTTTCGGACGAGGAACCTGCCTTAAAGGAGATATTTTCCGGTTTTTCAAATGCGAGTCCAACAAGCAGCTTCCCTGAAAATATCAGGAAGAGTGTTCCGAGGGGGCTTTCAAATATATCATAAACAGCATGCGGTCTGTTCATTTTCCATTAATACTCAGGCCTGTACCCTGTTCACTTCAATAACACCATTTATCTGGGTCATCTTCGCCATGGTCTGGTCAAGCTGGCGTTTGTCCTTTATCTCAAGAATAAAGTTGAACAGGGCCTTCTGATCATGCGTTGAAGAGGCATCAAGATGGTTGATATTAACATTGTAGGTCGAAAGCACAGCGCTTAATTCAGCAAGAAGACCCCGTTTATCAAGCGTAAGGACCTGCACCTTGACAGTGTAGGTAGTGTCGCCCTCTCCTGCCCAGTCGACTTCAACGAGACGGTCAACATCTATCGTATGTGTATCCAGGGTCGGACATCCGATCCTGTGAATGGATATCCCCCTGCCCCTTGTTATAAATCCGGTAACTTTCTCACCGGGAAGGGGGTAACAGCATTTTGAACGATGAAACATAATATTATCGACACCTGTTATGCTGAGACCTTTGCCTTCTTCTTCCTTCCTGACATCTTTACCGGCCGGAAGTTCTTTGACCTCCTCAGCCTCAGGCTCAGGCAGAAGTTTTTTGATCAGTTTGTAGACCGAAAGTCTTCCATATCCTATTGCAACAAAAAGGTCTTCATGTGTTTTTATCCTGTACGGAGCGGCGATCTGCAATATCTCCTTTGACTTTACAAGGGAAGGACTGAGCTTGTATCGCCTCAGGGCCTTTTCGAGCAGTTCTTCGCCAAGAGCGATCCCTTTTTTCCTCTCCTCGATCTTCAGCCACTGTTTTATACGCGCCCTGGCCCTCTGGGTCTTTACAAATTTAAGCCAGTCACGGCTCGGATGATGACCGGGAGATGTTATTATCTCAAGCGTGTCCCCGTTCTGAAGCCTGTACCGAAGAGGCACTATCCTTCTGTTCACCTTGGCGCCTGTACACTGATGCCCGACCTCAGTATGAATATTGTACGCAAAGTCCACGGGAGTAGCATCCTGCGGAAGGTCCACAATATCGCCTTCGGGTGTGAAAACATAAACAACGCCGGAAACAATATTACCCTTTACCGCCTCCAGGAACTCCTTTGCGTCAGGTGTGTCCTTCTGCGATTTGACAAGCTCCCTCAGCCACGAAAAATATTTCTCGTCCATACTGCCGGCGCTGTCTTTCTCCTTATACTTCCAGTGAGCGGCAATGCCCTCTTCCGCTATCCGGTTCATCTCTTCGGTCCTGATCTGAAACTCAACCCGCTCACCCTTCGGCCCGACTATTGTCGTATGAAGCGACTGGTACAGATTTGATTTCGGGGCGCCGATAAAGTCCTTAAACCTTCCGGGAACCGGCGTCCACAATGAATGTATAAGCCCGAGCGCCGCATAACAGCTTGCCTTTGTATCAGCTATTATCCTGATCGCAATAACATCATATACAAGCTCAAACGGTATCCTCTGCTTCTGCATCTTCTGATAGATGCCGTAAAAATGCTTGATCCTTCCATATACCCTGCCATTTATCGAGGCAACACGCAGATGGGCCTCAACGATCTTGATGACCTCATTGAGGTATCCCTCCTGCTCCTCTTTCTTCTTCGCGACCTTTTGTGCAAGCTGTTCATAAACATCAGACATCAGGAACTTGAAGCTCAGGTCCTCAAACTCGGATTTCAGCCAGCCAATACCAAGACGGTTGGCAAGGGGCGCATATATGTCCTTTGTCTCAAGGGCTATCTTCTCCCTTTTGGAGTCTGAAAGATGTTCGAGCGTCCGCATATTATGCAGCCTGTCCGCGAACTTTATAAGAATGACCCTCATGTCCTCGGCCATGGCCAGGAACATCCTCCTGAAATTCTCGGCCTGCGCCTCCTCAGTGGTCCTGAACTCCATCTTGTTAAGTTTTGTGAGACTCTCTACAAGAAACGCGACATCCTCACCGAACAGGCCTTTTATGTCTTCAAACGTAGTGTCCGTATCCTCGATAGTATCATGCAGGAGACCGGCGGCAATAGTATTACTGTCCATCCTCATATTGCATAAAAGCGCGGCAACAGCCAGGGGATGCTCTATATACGGGTTCCCGCCCTTGCGCATCTGCTTGTGATGCACCTCATTCGAGAACGCGTACGCCCTGCGTAAAAGATCGGCATTTGCCTCAGGATTATAAGAGACGATCCTGTCTATAAGCGCATCAACCGTATTTATATCTCGTAATTCTACCATGTAATTATTATACATAAATAAGACCAATAGGTCTTATAGGCAATAGGTCCGATTAGACTTATAGGACCTATTCTTCAGCGCTACTGCGCTGAAGGCCTTATGGCCTTCAAGTTCAGCTGTAATATACTATTGCCGTTCCATTCGTTTATAGAAGGAAAAAATGCTATATCGACTGACGGATTTACACCGCAGCGCTCAAGCTCTTTCCCCAGGGTGAATCCGATGGTATCAAGATGGACGTTTTTTTGTTTAAGAAGCATCTTGAGATGGTTGTTACCGACTATACGATGGTTAAGCACCTGAGCAGCCTTTGCACCGAGCAGGGGCTCGGGGTTATCCTGCCCAAAGGGTTCAAGGAGTTTAATTTCCTGAATAAGCTTCGTATTAATGTCCTCAAAATTAAGCGCCGCATCTATATCAAGCACGGGCTTCATATCATCTTCTTTGATACTTTTTTTCGCGATGATGTTTATCTTTTCCCTGAATGCCCCAAGGTTGGCTGCCGGCAGTTTTATGCCCGCGGCCTGACTGTGTCCGCCGAACCCGATAAAGAGATCAGAGCACTCAGCGATCGCGTTATATAAATGAAAGGAGGGAATGCTTCGTGCCGAACCTTTGGCGTCAGTGCCGATCTCGGTAAAAAGGAAGACCGGTCTGAAAAATCGTTCTACTATGCGCGACGCGACAATACCGATGACCCCGGGATGCCAGTCAGCGGAAGAAAGGACTATGGCGCTTCCGGGATTTTCCTCATCTATCATCTCAAGGGCGGATTTTAAAACACCCGCCTCTATCTTCTGCCTGTTCCTGTTCTGTTCATTCAGAAACTCTGCGGTGGCTGCTGCGGCATCTACATCATCTGTCATAAAAAGCTCGACAACCTTCCCCGCGTCATCAAGTCTGCCAGCCGCGTTTATCCTGGGTATCACTGTAAAGGCAAGCTTTCTGGAACTGAACTCATCTTTGACCCCTGACACGCGTTTAAGTGAGGATATCCCGGGTCTGCAATCTCTTTGATTAATGATCTGCAGGCCGAATTTTGCGAGCACCCTGTTCTCACCTGTAAGAGGCACCGAATCAGCTATTGTGCCGATCGCGACAAGGTCAAGAAAACCTGCAAGCTCATCCGCCGCTATATTCAGCACAGATGCCTGCGCTAATGCCTGTATGAACTTAAATACAACACCCACACCCGCTAGGTATTTATACGGATACGCGGAATCCTTTCTGTGAGGATCGATAACAGCAACTGCGGAAGGTAAATCATCAGGGGGCACATGATGGTCGGTTACGATAACATCGATACCCATGGAAGCGGCCGCTGCAACTTCCTCGACAGCTGTTATCCCGCAGTCAGCTGTGATGATCAGCGAGGCCCCGCATGCCTTTGCCTTTTCAATTGCTTTAGGGCTGAAACCGTAGCCTTCCTTTATCCTGTCAGGGATATGGTAGACCGTATTGACCCCGGCTTTTCTGAGCACAGAGACAAGAAGGGCTGTTGAGGTTATACCGTCAGCATCATAATCGCCATGCACAAGCACTCTTTCTTTATTTGTTATGGCCCTTCCAAGCCTTTCAACGGCCTTCTTCATATCAGGCATTAAAAAGGGATCATGAAGGTCTTCAAGCTTCGGGAAGAGAAAACGATTTATCTCAGCAGTCTCCTTTATGCCGCGGTTGATACATATCTGTGCAAGCACATTTGATATGGAGGCATCTGCTGAAAGATGTTTTAGAAAATCGGGATTGGTCCTGCTGACCTGCCAGTTACGGTCCATATATATTACTCGTTCAAAATAAAGAATCCGCCCGGAAAATATTGCCCGGCGGTTATTGGAAAAACAACGTTTTGCAGTCTATTATTTTCTGAGTGTGTTCTCTTCGCCGAACAATAAGACTATCGGGCTTGCAACATACATAGAAGAATAAGTACCGATAGCAATGCCGAGCATGATAGCAAGGGCAAAGTCATGGATGACCTCACCGCCCCACATGAAAAGCGCGAATGCCGCGAAAAAGGTGGTCAGCGATGTTATTATTGTCCTTGAAAGCACTTCATTAAGACTCTGGTTCACAACTTCGAGCGCCGGTTTTTTGTATGACTTCCTTAAATTCTCCCTTATCCTGTCAAACACAACAACCGTGTCAGTAAGAGAGTAACCGCCTATCATTAAGAGTGCGCTCACAAGTATGAGATTTATCTCTTTGTCCAACAGAAAAAATACGCTCAGGACAGCAAGCACATCATGGAACGTTGCGATGGTCGCGCCGACGCTGAACCTGAACTGGAACCTGAAGGTAACATAAACAAGGATACCGATGATCGCTGCAATGGCCGCCCAGAAAGCATCTCCACGCAGCCTCGAACCAACCTTCGGCCCGATCTCTGTTGTGGAATCCACAACAATATTCTCTGCTGAATATTTATCGGAAAGCACCTTTATGATCTTCTGTGCAAGGCTTCCGAGCGTGGTCTCACCTTTTTTGATCCTAATAAGTACCTTGTTCTCTGTCGGAAGGTCCTGAAGGTCAAATTCTGTTATCCCTCCGTCCTTAAGAGTTGTTCTGACCTCCTGAAGGTGCACCTTTTCCATGAACTTTATCTGCACAGCAGTACCGCCTGCAAAGTCAATGCTGAGATTGGCCGTACCATTTGCGACCTGCATCATAGCATACAACCCCGTAAGAATTACTATTGCTGAAAAAACAAGGGCAAACATTCTTTTACCCATAAAGTCGAATTTGGTATTTTTAATTATCTCTATCATATGCTCAGTCTCTTAACTTCCCTGTTTGTGGTTATAAGATCAAAAATGGTCTTTGTACCGATAAGCGCGGTAAAGAGGTTTATGAAAACACCCCATCCCAGTGTCACTGCAAATCCCTTTATCGGACCGGTACCGAACTGGAAAAGCACTACTGCTGTTATAAGTGTTGTAACGTGTGAGTCAAATATGGTCCAGAACGCCTTATCATAACCGGAATCAATAGCAGCCTTCGGTGTCTTTCCGATACGGAGTTCTTCACGTATCCTCTCGAACATCAGAACGTTACTGTCAACCGCCATACCCACGGCAAGGATAATACCCGCTATACCGGGCAGTGTAAGCGTTGCGCCGAATGCTGAAAGTACACCGACAAGATACACGATATTCAGTACAAGGGCAAAATCCGCGATCAGCCCCGCGAACTTGTAATACGCGACCATAAATATAATAACAAAGACAGCCCCGATAAGCCCTGCCTTGATGCCTGCTTCAATAGAGTCCCTGCCGAGCGAAGGCCCGACCGTAACATTCTGGAGCATTGTCATTGGCGCGGGTAATGAACCTGAGCGCAGGACGATAGCGAGGTCCTTTGCCTCCTGCATCGAAAATGAGCCGGATACCTGGGCGCTTCCGCCGCTTATGGTTTCCTGTATAACAGGGGCGGAATAGACATTATTATCAAGTATTATTGCAAGACGTTTTTTAACATTGTTCGCTGTTATCTGTTCAAACAGTTTTGCGCCTGTTGCATCGAACGTTATTGAAACATACGGATCATTGAACCTCTGGTCTATATTGACACGGGCCTCTGTCAGAAACTCTCCTGTGAGCATGGACTCTTTCTTAATAAGGTAAACACGCTTTGTCTCGACCCCGGTTTCTTTATTGAGTTCACGGCCGTACAGTATTTCATCTCCATCCGGTATCTTGTCGCCGAATGTCTTATTGACTGTCTCATCACCGTCAAAGGCCACCATGCCGGGAAGCTGTGCCGCAAGAGGGGAATCATCATCAAGAAGCTTGAACTCAAGCATGGCGGTCTTTCCGACAAGCTCGATGGCACGGGACGTGTCCTTGACACCCGGAAGCTGTATCACTATCTCGTTCTCACCCTGACTGTGTATGGTAGGCTCTGCAACACCGAACTGGTCTACCCTGTTTCTGATGGTCTCGAGGGCCTGGTCAACAGCAAAGTCCTTTATCCTCTTGACCTCAACATCACTAAGTACATATTCAGCGCTGCTGCCGGTCCTGTTTTTAAGTTTTAAAATGGGATACTCTTTATCTAGCAGTTCAAAGGCCTTTTCATCCTCACCCAATATAACAATGAGAGCTTCGTGCTTTTCGGCCTTTGCACTTATCTTCTTTTCATTAAATGTAATGTTAAGGCTCGCAACGAGTCTTTCGGTCGTGATATCTACGGCCTTATCGCCTTCAACTTCATAAACGAGATGCACACCGCCCTGCAGATCAAGACCGAGCACCAGTCCGTACTGCAGCAGCCACTCCGGCAGTGAACTGCGCAGAGGGGTCGTCGGAAGGAACAATGCTATCGATACAATGGTTGCCGCAACGATCAATGTTATACGCCAGAAAAACTTTTTCTTCACTTAGTCTCTTCCTTTACCCTCAGGCCCGCAATGAAGTTACGGTCAACCTTTATCTTCACATCTGAGCCGACGCCTATTTTCAGCGTCATCACATCGCCTTCAACATCATCTATCATACCTAATATCCCGCCGTTGGTCATGACCTTGTCACCCTTTTTAAGGTTAGCGAGTACTTCCTTGTGCTGTTTGGCCTTTTGGGACTGCGGCCTGATGAGCAGAAAGTAGAAGATAACAAATATCAGGACAAGGGGGGCAAACGACATCAGAATATCCTTCGGGCCCTGAGGCGCCGCGCCGCCCTGGGGAGCTCCCATTGCAAGCACCATCTCAGCCGGTACCGCAAGAATAGATACTATATATATAAGGCCCTTCGCAAAAACACTTTTGTTTAATAATTTATTCATTACCTGTCCTCCAAGACTGTTTAATAGAACTAAAACCTTGATAATATAACCGTTAATGATTATTTAATCAAGCATATAAGTACCAGGTAGTTGGTCTTTTTTAGAAAATTATTTCGGATACCCTGATCGCAGGATAAAACAATTTCAGCGCAGAACCATTAATTCAAAGCCATCTGCATAAAACTCCAATATTTATCCAATTGAAAAATTTTCTAAAAAAGACCAACTACCGGGCAAAATCACTCTTTTTTCGCATCCCCACCCTGTCAATTTTGACAGAAGATTTAGTATACGATTAATGACTAATATATTCATGACATGAAACCGATAAAATATATACGTCATGCAAAAAGAAGAATGAATGAGCGAAGAGTCAATGAAGCAGAGGTTGAAATGACAATAAGCAGCCCTGACTATATTGAACAGAGTGTAAAAGAGAGGTATAATGCTTACAGTTATATAAACAACAGATTTTTAAGGGTAACATACATAGAAAATGATACCACCATTCAGATCATAACTGTTACAATTAGAAAAAGGCCTTTTAAAGGATAATGCTATGAAAATAGAATACAGCAAAGACATTGATGCCTTATATATAAAGCTCAGAGAGGCAAAGGTTGCTGACACTACAGACATTGAAGAAGGGGTCACTGTTGACCTTGATGAAAAAGGTCATATTGTAGGAATTGAGATACTTGATGCAAGTGAAAAACTTGAACTTTCAGAACTGGTCAATATATCGATCGAAAATCTACCGCTTGATAAAGTAACCTCTTCAAAATAAATATTCTAATTAACTATCTTTCTTCTTTCGCGTCCCCGAGCTTCTTCTTCATCTCAAATAATGTATTCAGCGCCTCAATGGGCGTCATACTCAGGACATCGAGTCCGAGGAGTTCTTTCATGACTGGGTCTGCCTGTGTTGTAAAGAGGTCGAGCTGTCCCGGTTTCGGAGCTGATGTTACTCCGGGTTCAGAGGCATATGCCAGCTTCGGAGCGCCGAGTTCATTCAGCTCGGACTTTTCGAGATTTGCGAGTATCTCCTTTGACCGGTCAATGGTCTCGTCCGGAAGCCCCGCGAGTCTTGCGACCTGGATGCCGTAGCTCTTGTCAGCGCTTCCCTCTTCTATCTTACGCATAAAGATTATCTCATCGCCCCACTCTTTAACCGCAACGTTCAGGTTCTTTATGCCGTCAAGAACGATCGGGAGTTCCGCAAGCTCATGGTAGTGGGTTGCAAATAACGTCCGTGCCTTCAGCTGCTTTGCGATGTATTCGACAACCGCCCAGGCAATGCTTATGCCGTCAAAGGTGCTGGTGCCCCTGCCGACCTCATCTAAAATGATAAGCCCCTTTGATGTGGCGTTGTTCAGGATGTTGGCGGTCTCTATCATCTCGACCATAAAGGTGCTCTGGCCTTTTGTGATCACGTCAGCCGCGCCTATCCTTGTGAATATCCTGTCAACGATCCCTATCCTCGCCTCTTTCGCGGGCACATAACTTCCGGCCTGCGCCATGAGCACGATAAGCGCGACCTGCCGCATGTAGGTTGATTTACCAGCCATATTAGGGCCGGTTATTATTGAAATATTATGTGCGCCGGAATCCATCAGGCAGTCATTGGGGATGAACTTTTCACCACCGGACATCCTCTCTATAACAGGATGCCTGCCGTCTGTTATTGACAGAACATCACTGTTGTCCACAACAGGGCATTCATAATTATATTTTTGCGCAATGAACGCAAAGCTCTGGAGGACATCTATCCCGGCAACAGCCGCGGACGTCTGCTGGAGCTTTTCAGTATCAGCTGAAATATCATTTCGTATGGTGACGAATAACTCATATTCTATATTCTTGAGCCTCTCGTCAGCCCCGAGTATCTTTGCCTCATACTCCTTAAGCTCAGGGGTTATGAACCTCTCGGCGTTAACAAGCGTCTGCTTCCTTATATAATCATCAGGCACCTGCGCAAGGTTCGCCTTTGTGACCTCAATGTAGTAGCCGAAGACCCTGTTATATCCGACCTTCAGCGATGAGATGCCGGTGCGCTCTCTTTCACTTGCTTGTAAAGAAGCGATAAAGTCCTTCCCGCTCGTACTTATCTCCCTGATCTCATCGACCTCTTTGCTGTATCCGGTCTTGATCAGGCCCCCGTCCTTTAGTCCGGGAGCCGGGTCATCCGCTATCGCTTTTTCTATGAGGGCCGCGGTGTCCGAAAGTGTATCTATATGTTTGGCAATATCTTTGATCATGTTATCATCGAACTGCTCAAGAAGCGCTTTAAGCTCCGGCAGTATCTTCAGCGAGTTTTTCAGCGAGATCAGGTCCCGCGCATTTGCCGTGCCGCTGCCGATACGGGAAGCGAGCCTCTCTATATCGGATATCCGGTCCAAAGATTTCTGAAGTTTTGAAAACCTGTCCGATTCAGACAGCATGTCGGCAACCGCCTTCTGCCTTGCTGTTATCTCTTTAGAGACAAGCAGGGGATTAAGAAGCCAGGCCCGTATAAGCCTTCCGCCCATAGGGGTATAGGTCTCATCCATAACATGGAGCAGGCTCCCCTCGATATCATTGTTGCGCATGTTGCCGGTTATCTCGAGGTTTCTGAGTGTAGCTGCGTCTATCAGCATCCTGGAATCGCGTCTCAGCACATTGATCCTTTTAAATACAAGCTCGTCCTTCTGCGTCTCCTGAAGATAGTTAAGAAGCGCGCCCGCAGCAGAGATACCCACGATCATCCCCTCACAGCCATAGCCCTCAAGTGATGCAACACCAAAATGTTTAATAAGGTTCCGATAGGCCTCTATATAATCAAAGTACCAGTCATCGTAGCCGGTAAGGTAAAAGTCATCCAGCTCCCGCACAGATGAATCATCCTTCAGGCTGTACGGATAGAGGATCTCCTTCGGCCGGAACCGGCTTATCTCGTCCTCAAGGCTGTTATGCGTTTCATAAATAATGAACTCACCGGTCGTGATATCAGCGGCAGCGATCCCGTAGATATTTTCTTTGCGGAAAAAACTGACAATAAAATTGTTCTCTTTGGGATTTTCAGGGAGAAATGTCCCCGGGGTCACGACCTTTACAACCTCTCTCCTGACAATGCCTTTTGAGGCCTTTGCGTCCTCCACCTGTTCACAGATAGCAACCTTATGCCCAGCCCTTATGAGCTTGGGAATGTAATTGTCGAGCGTAAAATGAGGAATACCGCACATGGGCAGCGGCTCTTTTTTCCCCTTGTCTCTGGAGGTTAATGTTATCTGGAGTATTTTTGAAGCTGTGACAGCATCCTTGCCGAACATCTCATAAAAATCCCCGAGCCTGAAAAAAACAATAGTGTCAGGATAATTACGCTTTATATCCTGATACTGCTGCATCAATGGGGTCAATTCAGCCATATTTATATCACCGTTCAATTAATTATTATAAGATTGCCGTACCAGCGGAACGTTAAACTATAACATAATAGCAGCAACATATAAAAGATTTCGCCGCCTGTCGGGCAAACAGGCGGCGGGAACTCTTTAATAATTATTTTAGCTTATTTTCAATAAGTTACAGAATATTACTTAAGGCAGCTTCTCTGTAGATTCGGCCCTCACATCAAGGGCTGAGGTCACTGAACACAGACAGTGTCCACAAAATCCATATACCTGGTAGAACAGTCAAGGAGTTCGACCCCTATACCGCTCATGGCATCAGCGTCACTGCATCTTTTTGCAGCTGTCTTGCGCCTTACCTTCACAGGCATCTTCATGGTCAGGCCGTCTATCAGGAACACCATCATGAACTCGGAATTGACGGGAAACCCGATATTGGTTTTAATGAACATGCCCTTTCTGGAAACATCTGTAACTTTTGCTGAATAAATAAGGTTGCCGTAGAAAAGCCTTGCATCGAGGTCAGCAGAGTATCTTTCGTGGGCGCGTCTTTCAACCTGCCATACCATCTTGTTGTTTTTTACATCTGTGGTGAAATCGTTCATGCCGTCTCCAGTTAACATCATGTATTTAACGCATTCCCGCACCCCAAATATAACCCTTAAAATATATATCGACTCTCAGACGCAAAACTTTAACGCTATATGAAAAATATATTCTGTGAAGCTTTTGAAATTTTGCAGGGACAAATACTAATGAGAAGGTAAGCGGAGGGTATTAATTCAGTCCTGAATCACTGTTTGACCTGAAGCGTTTAATATATTCAAAGTAATCATCAGAATGTTCAAGGACCTCAACTCCCATCCCGTTCCTGCTGCCCGGATTTAATGCTGCATCCGCCTTGACATTCCTTCTGACCTTGACCGGCACTTTGATGGTATCATCCTCAAGCTGGACAACTATCATAAAAACAGCATCAACAGAAAAGTTAAGCTTTGTACTGACAAACATCCCGTTCTCTGACAGATCCATGACCCTGCCGGTGTAAACCATGTCGCCGTAAAGCATCCTTGTGTCCAGAGACGTTTCCAGCCTTTCGAATTTTCTCTTTTCCAACTATAGCCGTCCTTTGATTAATTTCAGTCAGATTATTATCCAATATTCTATCACATATAAGTCAAGCAAAAAATACCGGGATAATTTAATTAAATCAATGCATTACAAAGCTTCCGCATCATACGGCAAAAAAACAGACGCTCATTGGGCCGGCATATATGCTATATATACGTCAGCCAGGAGTCATAATCAGGCTGTCCGCCCTTAACGATCTCAAAGAAAAGGGTCTGCATTTTTTTTGTAACAGGGCCCGGTTTTCCATTGCCTATTGTCCGGCCGTCAATTTCCTTGATAGGCGTGACCTCCGCTGCCGTGCCTGTGAAAAAAGCCTCATCAGCGATATACACCTCATCTCTTGTAAAATTGGTCTCGGACACCTTTATATTTTCCTTTGCAGCGACTTCCATTATGCTCTGTCGTGTTATACCTTCAAGGACAGACGGAAGCGGAGGGGTCATCAGCACCCCGTTCCTGACAATAAAGATGTTCTGCCCTGTGCCCTCGGAAACAAATCCGCTGGTATCGAGTATCAGCGCCTCGTCATATCCGCAGGCGATCGCCTCGCTTTTTGCGAGCGTTGAGTTTACATAATCCCCGCAGGTCTTGCTCTTGGTCATGGTAACATTCACATGCAGTCTGCTGAACGAGGAGACCTTCACCCTTATGCCGTTCTCTATACCGTCATCACCAAGGTAAGCTCCCCAGGGCCATACTGCTACTGCTACCTTTATCGGGTTGTCCTTGGGATACAGTCCCATTGCGCCGTAACCTATATATACAAGAGGCCGTATATAACACTCCTCAAGTTCATTGACCTTTATGGATTCAATTATCGCCTTTTCTATATCCTCATGACTGAACGGGATCTTAATATTCAAAATATGGCATGAATCAAAAAGACGGTCAACATGCTCCTTCAGCTTAAAGACAGCCGAGCCATTCTTTGTCTTATAACAACGTATCCCCTCAAATGCGCCCGTGCCGTAATGCAGTGTATGAGTCAATACATGAACATTCGCATCAGCCCAGTTTACAAACTCCCCGTCCATCCAGATCTTCTTTAGTTCTTGCACTCTTTTCCCTCCTGAAAATTGGACATTAAATGTCCGAGATCAATACTGTTTTATATAGAATATTTATTCGTGTCAACATGTTTCTGCATCCTCCCACCCCTTGTCGCCTATAAGAGGGACAAAGACACATCCGGTTGATACTGTTCTTTCAAAACCGTCAGGGTCCTTGGTGATCCTGTAAAGTATCTGCGAATACCTTGCGCCGACCGGAATGACCAGTCTGCCGTTCATCTTTAACTGCTCAAGGTAGCAGTCAGGAACCTCAGGCGCTGCCGCTGTCACAATAATACCGTCAAAAGGCGCCTCATCAGGCATGCCGAGAGTACCGTCAGCTGTCCCGGCATGCACATTATCATATCCCAGGTCCTTAAGCAGCAGGCCTGCCTTTACAGCTATCCCCGGCAGCCTTTCGAGGGTGAACACCTCACCGGCAAGCATCGAAAGCACTGCGGACTGATACCCCGAACCTGTTCCTATTTCAAGGACCTTTTCATCACCCTTGAGCCCGAGAAGCTCACTCATCAGGGCCACCATATACGGCTGAGAAATTGTCTGCCCCTCATCAATGGGCAGTGCGCAGTCATCATAAGCGCTCTCCCTGACATCTTCCTTTACAAAAAGATGACGGGGGACCGTTCTCATCGCATTGAGGACCCTTTCATCAGAAATACCCCGTGCAGCGATCTGGTTCCGGACCATCAGGTATCGTCTTTGTTCATATGACATTAGATGCTCTTCGAACTGGACTTATATTATAAAGTAAGATCATGCTTTAAGTATATCAGCTGAGAATATCTTTCCAGCTCTGCTTCAGATATTTCAATGCATCATAATTTGTGAGGTCCAGATGAACAGGGGTGATCGATATATATCCGTTCCTGACAGCCTCAAAGTCGGTATCAGCGCCGGGTTCCCATTGGGGCGTACCTCCGCCGATCCAGTAAAATTCCCTGCCCCTCGGGTCTGTGATCCCGGTAACGGCATTTTCATAGACACGCTTGCCCTGCTTGGTAAACTTTACCCCTTTGATATTTTTCATATCAGGGACATTCACATTCAGGAGTGTATCCGCCGGCAGGCCGCGTTCAAGGACCTTTCCAGAAAGGTGCAGGGCATAATCAGCGGCCTTTTGAAATCTGGCAGAGACCATGCCGTTATGGTCATCCCTTGCAAGAGATATCGCAATGGACGGTACTCCAAGGAGCGTGCCTTCAATGGCCGCGGCCACGGTCCCGGAATATGTTATATCATCACCCAGATTAGCGCCCCTGTTTATCCCGGAAACAATAAGGTCCGGCCTGCTTTCAAGTATCCGGTCCATGCCGACAATAACGCAGTCCGTCGGGGTACCGTTCAAATGAAAAGACCTTTTACCGGTCTTTTCAAACTTCAGCGGCTTATGGAGTGTCAGCGCGTGCGCAACAGCGCTCTGCTCGGTCTCGGGCGCTATGACATAAACCTCACCGAGGGCCCCGAGTTTTTTTGCCAGAATTTTAATACCGGGAGATGATATGCCGTCGTCATTTGTAACTAAAATTAAGGACATTATGTATTCTATCAAAACAGAAGCTGTTTTGGAGCATTGGCGCGCATAGAATTATAAAAAATATAGATTTCCAGAATGTTCTGCCGGGCAGGCTTTCAGGAATTACCATCTTCCATTGCCATCTTTGTTGTCTCAAGCAGTTCTCCTGCCTGAAAGGGTTTGTACAGGTAGTATATCTTTCCACCGGCCCTTATAAAATCAAGCTCCTCATTTGCAAGGCCCGTGTATATATGCCCTGTCATCGCAATAAGTTTCGAATCAGGGCTGAATTTATTTATCGCCCTGCATGTCTCTATCCCGTTCATGCCCGGCATCACCAAATCAATATAGACGACATCGTAATGTTTGGACCTGACCTTGTCAATGGCCGCCTCACCATCCAGGGCCGTGTCAACCTCAAACCCCTCTTTTTCCAGCTCATACCTGAATGCTGAAAAAACTATCTCATCGTCGTCAACCACCAATATTTTTGCCGCCATAACAAATCTCCTGGTTTAAGACCTGTCAAAAAGAGGCCGGGACCCCGGCCTGCTGTTAATTGCATTATATCAAAACATTTTCCGATTGCATATCACCTCTTCCCCCTTCCCCCTTCCCCCATTTTTCAATATGATATAATTTGCACTATATTACGAATTCAGGAGGGACATTGGGCATACTTACACCGCAGCTCATGCTGAGCCTGTTGATCATCCTTGTTTCAGCATGGCTTGTTGGAAGCATATTTAAAAGATTCAATATGCCCTTTGTTCTGGGCGAGCTCGTTGCAGGACTTCTTATCGGCCCGCCTGTTCTTGGCCTTATCGGCCCTTCACCTGCCATTGAGCTGCTGGCCGAGCTGGGAATATTTCTTGTAATGTTCCATACTGGCATGGAGATGGACCCCAAAGAACTGGTTGAACATATATGGCCCTCGCTTGCAGTGGCCATAGGCGGTTTCATTCTCCCCTTCGCCCTTGGATACTTTACGACCCGGGCATTCGGCGGCACACTGTTCCAGTCATTATTTGTAGGATTAGGCATATCCATAACAGCAATTGCAGTCCAGTCAGTAGTGCTCCACTCCCTCAATATCAGCAAAACATATATAGGCCACATAATTATCGGGGCCGCGATCGCTGATGACATACTCTCCCTGATAGGTCTTTCAATACTTTTAAGCATTGCAAAATCAGGGGCGGTCCAGTTAACAGATCTTGTATTGATCATGTTTAAGGTTACAGGATTTTTCGGGCTTACAATATTCATCGGACACTTTATAGCGCCTAAAATAACCGGCAGACTGCATGACGGTGAAGGCAAGGCATTCACCTTTGCCATGGCATCCGCGCTCGCCATGGCCTATTTAGCGGAGATGGCCGGAATGCATCTGATAATCGGCGCGTTCCTTGCCGGTCAGTTCGTAAGAAAGGAGGTCATGGACGAAAAGATCTATAACGCCATACAGGACCGCTTCTACGGCATAAGCTACGGCTTCCTGCTGCCTGTCTTTTTCGCGTCGCTTGCATTCCATATCAAGATCTACTGGGAAGCATCATTCATATTATTCACAGTCGTCCTGACCCTTGCTGCCATTATCGGCAAGGTTGTCGGGTGCGGACTCGGGTATGCTGTATTCAAACGCAACAAATGGGAAGCGCTGATAGCCGGGTTCGGCATGAACGGCCGCGGGGCCATCGAAATAGTTGTGGCCTCAGTGATCCTGGAGCTGAGCAGCAAAATGCTGTCAGCCGGGACCATAACAGAGCCTCTGCTTACACGCGACCAGTTCTCAGCCTTAATACTGATGGCATTCATCACAACCCTGCTCGCGCCGATAACACTCAAATGGGCGGCTGAAAAAGCATGCAGAACCAGTGACCGCTCTTCCTTCTGTACGCTGTGGGAAGATAGTACAAAATAGGGTTAGGGGTTACCCGCCTTTATTTTTTTTCGTAATTAATAATTAACCCCTTCCGCTCTTATGTTAAAATAATAAATTCAAACCATGCACGAAGACCCAACCTTTAGCATAGTCGTCATTGTTGTAGAGCTTCTATTCATGGCCTCACTGGTGGCTGTGGTCTCGAAGAGGCTCCGGTTCCCCTTTACTATCGGGCTTGTACTATTAGGGCTCTTATTAGGTCTGACATCAAAGAGCATCCCTTTTTTAGAGCCATTATCCGCATTAAGGCTTACACCGGATGTAGTGCTTTTTGTTTTTTTACCCCTGCTTCTTTTTGAGGCCGCGTTCTCCCTTGATGCCAGAAGCCTTCTGAAAAATGTATTTGCCGTCTATATGCTTTCAGTCCCGGCGCTTCTCATCTCAACCGCTATAGCAGGCTTTCTTGTACATTATTTCCTTGGCATGCCTGTCTGGGTCGCCCTGCTTTTCGGCGCATTAATATCCGCTACTGACCCGGCTGCTGTTGTGGCGCTTTTCAAAGAGATCGGCGCGCCCAAGCGTCTGCACCTGCTTGTTGAGGGAGAAAGTCTTTTCAATGACGGGACCGCGCTCGTGGTCTTCAGGATCATACTGGGTATAGTACTGACCGGGACATTCTCAGCTTCGATGCTGGCCTCCGGCGCTGTTGACTTCATCTTCATAGCTCTCGGAGGCTCTCTCGTGGGTCTGTCCCTGGGAGTGATATTTTCCTGGCTGACAGGAAAGATATGGAACAACCCGCTGGTAGAGATAACTCTCAGTATCGTGCTTGCACACAGCAGCTTTATAATTGCAGAGCATTTCCTGCATGTCTCGGGGGTCATTGCCACTGTTATCGCGGGTCTTACTATGGGCAGCTACGGCAGGTGCAAGATCTCACCTGAGGTGCTGGGGCATATGGAGTCCTTCTGGGAATACTTCGCATTTGTCTGCAACTCCCTGATCTTCCTGCTCGTGGGACTGAGTATTGACCTTACCCTCTTTTTTGAAAACATTCAATCCATTTTTCTGGGGACCGTCTTCGTCCTTATCGCACGGGCAATTGCGGTATATACTGTGTTCCCGGCCGTGGAATGGCTCAAGCTTACAGAGAACGTGAGCAGATCATTTCAGACCGTCATATTCTGGGGAGGACTGCGGGGGGCGCTTGCCATTGTGATGGTCCTTACGATCCCCGAAACCCTGCCTATAAGGTCCTTTCTCCTTGTGCTTACTTTCGGCATAGTGCTCACAAATCTATTGATCAACGGTCTTACAATAAAGCCGTTAATGTCCCTGCTCGGACTCGTTGAATATTCCCGGAAGGAACGGCTCGAACGTTCGGAAGCCATGCTTGAGGCAAAAGAACGAACAAGGGAAAAGCTTACACTGTTTTCCGCCAAAGAAGGAATAGATTCCGATCTCGCCCTTGAAAAACAGCAGAGCTGCGCCGCATCTATCGAGTCCATCTCGGATGAGCTGAAAAGCTTGAGAGAAAAGATCGGGGGAAAGGATGAATCCGACATGATCCTCAGACACTGCCTGCTCCTTGAAAAAGGCCAGTACGAAAGCCGCTTTAATGAGGGCATGCTTGGTGAAGACAATCTAAAGGACCTTCAGATCGACATTGAGCGGCAGATCGACAGACTCAAGGAGGGAAAAGAGATATATGTCGATGTACCCCCGACCATACTCGACAGGATAGAATCTTTTATAAACATACCGTTATTAGGCACTGTTTTCAAAAAGGGCAAAGATGAGATGCTGGAGACCCTCTATGAGCGGGAAAGGGTGAAACTGAGCGTGAACACCATCATTCTGAAAGAGCTGAACAAATTGAAGAACCATAAAATTATCACCGAAACAGTCGCCATGAGGTCCGAGAAAATATATTCCGGCCTCCGTCAAAAGACCGTCGCACGAATGGAGGCGGTCTGGATGGAAAAACCCGAACTCGTTGCGAACGTGGAAAAGAAGCTGCTTGAACGGTTCTGCCTGAAGACAGAACTCGAATCATACCAGAAACTCTACTCAAAAGGATCGATCACAGAAAAGATCCTTATCGAGATGGAAGAGGATATCAGCAGGAGGCTAAGAAAGATTTAGTAGAAGTAAAAAAAAACAGTCCAAAATTCCGAGTTCGTCAATCGATATTCAATATTCTGATGATTAGCCTTTGACCCCTCACCCCTAACCAGTCGTTATCTTTTTCATATAAGAAATGCGACACCCTGGCAAGGCAAACGCCTTAATTACATGTGGGAATCGCTGCCCTGACTCCCCTGCACCAGCCGATATGCCCGGCTTTGAGTTTTATCCAACCCAGGGTATCGCTATATCTTCTATCTATATTATAACTCTGTTTTCACCAATCCGATAGACCCTTTATCAGTAAAACTATTAACCGCGCTTTCGCGCTTTATAAAGCCTCTCAGTAAAACCGCCCTGCTCAAGGAACTGTCTTTCAAGCTGTTGAAGCTGTCTATCAAGAAGATAGTTGGCCTGATGGATCAAACAGATCGCTGCATTAGCAGCAACTTCCGGAGGCGAAGCCTCCACATAGGACTTATAGGTCTTATAGGATGAATTCTTCCAGCAAGCCGTATTTGCGGTAGTCGTTTATGTCGCGGGGGTATTGGTTTTTTATGGGGCAGTTTGTTTGGAATAAAATAACTCTTAGATTGATAAATGCATAAAATATCTCAGTGTTTATTCCCTCCTTGCCCAAGCAAAAATTTTTACTGGCAATGCATATTCCATTACCCATCTAATACTCATAAGCTTTGATCCTTTATGTCGTTGATAAGTAAGTGGACCAGCATATATGTGTAGTATGTAATAGATCATACAGTCCCGGCGGTAAGTTTATCACTCTGGAACCCCTGTCTCACAATAAGACAATTTTATTAGCTTAATCATAGATAACCATTAATACTCATCATACTTCTTAGAACTCCCCTGAACCACATCCACAGGATACTTCTCCGCATTCAAAGCGATCTTCTCCTCAGCCGCCTTAACAAGATCAACCCCGAGCTTATCAGAGATCCTCACCAGATAGATAAGTATATCCGCAAGTTCCTGCTCAACCTCTTTGAGCTTCTCCCCGGACAACCCCGCGCTCTCATCCTGGGTCAGCCATTGAAAATGCTCAACCAGCTCCGCGGCCTCGGCGATCAAGGCCATCGAAAGGTTTTTGGGAGAATGAAACCTGTCCCAATCACGCTCCCCCGCAAACTCCCGAAGGGTTTTTCGTAAATTGTCTAAAGAATCTTTCATAGGCTATATATAGAAACTTTAATTACCGGCATAAGCTTATTCATTTTAGCAGATAAGAGGGGATAGTGCGTAAGCTCGTAAGCTAGACTTACGGGCCTACGCGCTTTCACGCTTACTCGCTTCCCCTCCCTCTTGACATCTATCTAATACATGATAAAATTTCTTTAAATTACATGGTAACCATTAAGGAGGATGAGGATGACGGAACAATGCATTGATGCGGGGTACATTGTCGGAACACAAATACCCGATTTCACGATAGAGACCTACGAGCCGGAAAAGGGGGATTTCAGTTCTATCAGTTTTGCGTCACTGAAAAAGAACAAGAAGTGGACGATCCTTTTCTTCTATCCGGCTGATTTCACTTTTGTCTGAGCAACCGAGTTCGCTGCTCTGGCGGAGCAGTACAGCAGATTTAAAAAGATGGGCGCAGAGGTCATAACAGTCAGCACTGATACGAAATTCGTACATCTTGCGTGGCAGAGAGATGAAAAAGATCTTGCAAAGGTAACGTATCCCATGGGATCTGACCCGACCGGAAACCTCGCGCGGGCATTCGGTGTCTATGACGCTGCAACCGGTCTGGCGCTCAGGGGAACATTCATCATAAGTCCGGACGGGACCCTCTATAATGCAGAGGTTAATTTCTATAATATGGGAAGGAACATCGATGAACTGATGAGAAAATTCAAGGCAAACCTGTTCCTCTCAAAAAATTCCAAAAAGGCCTGTCCTGCAAAGTGGAAAGATGAAGGCGACAAAACACTGACCCCGTCGGCAAAACTGGTAGGGAAAGTACATGAGGCATTAAATTAACGATTCATGCGGCAATGCAGGGCCTGTTCCCCGAACAGGACGAATATCCAAATAGAAAAAGGAGGCATCATGGGCGTAACAAAAGAAGGGGAGAAGTTCCATTGTGACATATGCGGCAATGAGGTTCAGGTAACAAAAGTAGGCGGCGGTGAGCTTGTATGCTGTGGTGAACCGATGAAAACTGTATAGGCATAAGGAGATAATATGAAGATAGAGCTGGAGGGTACATTAATAAAGATGATGCCTGAAAACGAACGCGAAAAAACTGAACTCAACCAGCTTTGGACCATTGTGGTAGGCTGCGCCAATGAAAACAAAAAACTTGTACCCGTAGGGGAATATCTGCCGGGCATCAAGGAAACAGCTGTATTCAACATCGAATAGTCTGGCGCATGCAGAGAATTTGGAGGGAGGAACTCCACAGATGAGGGGCATACTAATCATTGCAGCTATTTTCATACTGCAGACAGCCGCTGCGTCTGCTGAGGACAGCAAAGATCTCTTTGAACGCAAATGCAGTAAATGCCATACAATTGACAGGGCACTTAACAAAACAAAGAACCACAATGAATGGTGGAAGACAGTTAAAAGAATGGCAGGTTACTCGCGCGGTTCGATAAGTGAAAAAGAGGCAGATGCTATTGTTAATTATCTGACATCAGACAGAAAAGATTAATGTAGGGGCAATCCCCCTGTGGTTGCCCAATGACTCGCAGGGGCAAGGCGGTGCCTTGCCCTGGCTGTATGCTCAATCAAGCTTTTCCATTTCCTCTATCAAACGGTCAAGTTCTTCCTTATTTTTTTGTGTCTTCGTATTAGCAGCAGGCTGCTTTCTTACCGGTACCGGCCTTCTCACACGCCTTGAAGTGCTCCTGGTTGCCGGGGTGGTCCTGGTTCTTGGAGCTTTACGTACAGAACGGGCAGGTTTCACACCTTTATCTTCCCTGAGTTTGACCTCTATATTTTCACCGTTAACACTGAAAACAACCTTCTCTTCGAGTATGTCTGTAAGTACGTATCCGGCAATACTGTCATTGATACGGTATGTTTTGGTTGTTTTGGTACCCGGGTCCTCAAGGATCGCGGTCTTGTTCTCATTTATTATAATAGTGCCGAAGAGCTTAGGCAGATCCTTTGAGACTCCTTCGTTTTTCGCGGTCTCGGCGGATGATGAAGAAGAGCTCCTTGAAGGCCTGAAAAGGTCCTTCTTTGATATTACATTAAATGCCGCGGGGTTCAGTTTTCCCTTATAGGCACTGTCCTGCGCATTATCAGCCGGGGCCTTTTTCGCAGCAGAGGCAGAAGGGATATCTGTTTTGTCTGTCACAACATCATAGAGGTTGTAGCCGAGCACGCTGATGATCATTATCAGTACAAGATTTATTAAAAAGTAATTACGAAGCATTATCAGCCTTGTCTTCCTTTGTATTTTTAAACCCGTGCTCCCTGATGAAACCTGTTACAACCAGCGTGGCATGCACGTCCGAAGGATTCCGCACATTAGTGACTTTTATCTTTAATTCGGACACGGTCAGTAAAAGCTTGCTCTTTCTTAATTCAAGCAGAAGATCTTTCAGTTTTTCAGTTGTTGCGTTAAACCCTATCTCAACAGGCACCCCGACGTAAGGCCCTGCGTCCACAGCAGTTAACGTACGTTCCTGCTTCACATCGATCTTTAATGACACCGCCTTTTCCTTCAGGAACCTCTGGAGTTCCGCGGCAGCAACAGGCGGCTTCTCCCCTTCAAGAAATGCGTTCTCTCTTTTTTTCAGGTCATATTTAATTTTCTCAAGCTTTTTATGCATATTGTCTTTAGCGGCGATCCGGTTCAGCTGTTTTTCAAGCATAAGAATTCTGGTATCAGAAACCTCTCTGACCTCGCCCTTGATGTCCGAGTACCATGTCAGGAACTGGAACATTATTATCATGATGACCGCAATGCCGCCGAATACAAGAAATCTCTTTTCACGTTCATTGACCTTAAAAGGTAATTTCATACTATATACACCTTTCTGTTACAACGATCTCCTGACACTATATGACCATACTGATCATGCCTGTCTTTATTCCGCTGCATCATCCTCATCCAGGGCCACAACCCTTGCGCCGAGCTTGAACTGCTCTTTATCGCGCGTTTTCTTTATGGGTCCGACAAATTCAACCTTTCTGAAAAAAGGAGAGTCCTCAAGCAGAGGCAGCAGACTCGATGATGAGGCAGCATAACCGCTTATAACCAGCTCCCCGCCCCGTCCCTTAAGGTTCTTGAAACTTTCCGGTTTATAGGTAAGGCTTGTGACCCATGAACTGGGCGGAAGAATGTTGGCAAGCTCCGCAAGCAGTTCAAGCGCTATCTCGCCGTCTTCTATATTATTAAGCAGTTCTCCCTGCTCTGACAGCGCCGCTGTTTCAGCGGTCAGGGCCTCTATCTCTTTCATGGCCGGCGCATTTTCACTAATGGCCTGTTCCACGCCCTCAAGGAGCCTTTTCTGTTTTATAATGTCAGTTGCGAATATTCCGACAGCCAGTATGATTGCCAGCACAAGCAATACCTTTGTTGTCAGCGGAGCTATTGTCCTCACCGCGTAGCCCATCTTATGGGGGAGCATATTTATCCTGTAGGAACCGATGCCCATTCCCGCGAAGGCTGCCCCTATTGCGGATTCAAGACCGTTTATCTCTGTGCCGCCCAGCTTTCCGGAAAAGCTCATCACCTTCTCATCCGCATCCAGTTTCTCCCTTAACTTCTGTTCAAGGTCCTCTCTTGGTATCCCGGACGCTGACGTGTCGCCGGAAATTATTATTCTCCTGAAGCGGCTGATGGAATACCTTGATTGAATTTCATGAAAATATTTAACGATACCGTCCAGATATTCATCAAGAGACTGCCCGGCGTCAGCACTGAACGCCCTCAACTGGGTACATATCCCGTCCCTGATAGTAGCGACTGTTACCCCGACCTTACTGAAGAACAGTGAAATAACTGCTTCTCCATGATTCCCGATGATCTCTGACCTTCTGACAATACCTATTATCTCCTGCCAGCCTCCGGCCGTAATGCCGTTACGCTCAATTGTGTTTAAAACCGCAAATGATGATATCGTAATAGATTCCGGTTTCAATGAAAGCTTATCAAGCAGTTCATTGACATAATTGATCTTTTCCTTTTTTACTGCTGTAAATACAACTGAATCCGCTGCCTTTGACTCATCAAGGACAAGAAAATCATATGCTACATCTTCAATGGGAAAAGGGATATGGCGCTCTATCTCGAACTTCATAAGCCCTTCAAGCGAACTTTTGCTTTTACCCCGGACAGGCGGCATCTCGATGAACTTTGTTATTGCCCATTTGTCAGGAACGCTCACGAATACCTTATCGATCCTGTCGCAGTATTTATGTATATGCGCATTGATATCATTCACACTTTCATCATTATCCTTCAGTGCAAACTCAGCATATGAAATAAGGCTTACCCCTGAAAGGTTATTTTTAAGACAGGTCAATATTACAGACCCTTCCTTAAACTCAAGGCCAAGCGATGTCCCGAACATATTACCTGATAACATTGTCATTCCAGTAAACGGTCTCCAGTCTGTTTTCCTTTTTATTCAATACAGCCTTCACTCTTCTGTGCAGACTGCCGTCACTATTATATCCTGTTGATACAACGCTGAAAAACCCGGACGAGACCTTGCCGCCTCTGATCGGCCTGCTCAACGGCCCGTTCCCCCTGTCATCCATCACTCTATTTGCCGTATCAATTCCGAGCACTGCTTCAAGCACTAACCGGGGCGCAGTGTTTATATTTATCATGCCTGATTTCCTGACTGTCAAATATTGTACAACTCCATTATATACTTTTTCATCATCTTCATCCGTATCTTCATCATTGTCACCGCCTGAACCATAAAGTATTTCAGGACTTATACCTTTGACAAGGAGCAATTCCTCCAGTGAATCAAAAAAACCGTCCTTACAGCTGTACGGCTCAGGCAGCCCTCTGTAGTAATCTTCTTCAGCGCCGTTAAGCATATGGAGATCATTCGCGTCTCTCCAGTCAAGTATTGAGTCCACGATAATATCAGCGTCAGATGTATCAACGCCGGATTCCGTAAAGACATATCTCAACTGCTCTGCAGCAGCGCTGTTTATATCAAGCTTGCCGTCTTCATCATCCAGCACATATCTGAACCTGCCCCTGCCGAGTTCCTTTTCTCTTGCAGGTATTTCAATTTCAGGGTCAAAGACCAGTATATCACTTTCATTTTTATACATCATTGCAGGATTGGACATCATCAGTATCTCCGCCTTTGCCGCCTCAACTCCCGCTAAAGCAAGCTGGTAGGATTCTTCCTCCTCTTTGAAGTTCCTGACAATGTTTATTTCTGTCCGCATCGAATGAGAGAACTCACCGACTATGCCCATCAATATCACCATGACCCATACAACAAATATAATGGCCACTCCGCCGGCCTGATCAGCGGCTTTGGCGTTAATATTACAGACGTTCAGCTTCATATTCATCATCATAGATCTTACCTAAAGGGATAGTGACAAAGAACGGCTGAAAATATGATATGCTGACCCTTACAGCCGCGGGTATGTTCTCCCCCGGCTCCCATGTATCCTGCCAGCTGTCCTCTTTGTCTGAAAAATACTCAAATCTTATCTCATCAATATCAGTATCAACTATCTCTTCATCGCCTTCAAGCTTTCGTTCAAATTCCTTGTCAGGCAAAAGCCCCTCTTTATAGACAAGAGCATCGTTCTTATATGAATACCTGACCCATTTAAAGCCTCCGAACGGCCTGTCTGCCAATGCAGTGACAAAGGTGATCGAATCAGCGTTGCCTTTGAACAATACGACCTTTTCGTCGTCAATCTCCGTATTATAAGGATATGCTGATTTAAGCTGCTGTGAGAACATCCCTGAGAGCACCCTTAACTTCTGCGTCCATTCTGTTTCATTCTCTCCCTTGCTCCAGCTGTTAACGGCAAGTTTAAAGCCGCTGCCTATCAGCACGGTAACAAGACTCAATATTGTCAAAGAGACTATCAGCTCGATAAGGGTAAAGCCTCTGTCACGCCTGATCCTGTTCATAATTTCTCATCATCTGAAATGATCTTGAGCGTGACCAGCTCGATCGACTTCTGAGTTGCAGGGCTGTCTCCCCAGAACACCTTCAGATTTATTTTCATAATATTACTGCCTTCCAGTTCGTACCCTTCATAAGGCTGGACATCATATTCCCACCTGAGCTCATCATTATTTACGGAGGCACTCTCTATACCGGAAACAAGTCCTTCCATCTTCCCTTTTGCAAAAACAATGGCCGTTGAGTAATCACACGAGTCCCTTGCCGCCCTGAGTCCTTTTGAAAAAAGCTGCATGACAAGCACAAAGCTTACACTTAAGATAGTAATGGCAACAATGACCTCGATCAGTGTAAAGCCGTTTCGTTTCATTCCGCCTTACCTACATGGATCTTTCCGGTGATCCTGTTGACCTCAATATAATAGGCCCTGCCCTCTCTGTCACGTATCTCTATCATACCGCCGGAGGAATTGCCCTGAGGCATAAATTCGAGATGAGGATCCTCTTGTCCCTCGCCGATCATTATCTCAATGCCGTCAGGCAGTTCTTTGCTTAATACAAGGTCGTTGATCTTGTAATCAATGGTTTCGGAATATAATGTTACCATGTTCTTTTCAGGATCAAACGCCAGACAGTATATCTGTTTTTCAGAAACAGCGCTGTTTCTCGCAAACCTGAGGACCGATGTCATCTCCTTTGTAAATTTCCGCAGTTCAAGGCTGGATGAGTTTCTGCTTATCATTATTCCGGCGATACCGGTTGCAAGACCTATTATGAACAGAACAATAATGATCTCTATCAGCGTAAACCCTTTTTGTGCGGGCCTCTGCCCGAAGGCGGCTGCCTGTCTGTCTGTCTGTTTATACATACGGTCCATTACAAAGGTGTTATCTAAGCCCCTTCCAGCTCACAATGTCCTTGTTCTCTTTTTCTCCGCCCTCGGTCTTGTCAGCGCCGAAAGCGATAAGGTCATAATCACTATGTTTGCCGGGGGACTCATAATAGTAAGGATTGTTCCATGGGTCAAGAGGCACTTCTGTTTTTTTAAGGTACGGCCCGTTCCAGTCATCCACTCCCGATGACTGGGCAATAAGCGCCTCGAGTCCTTCAGAGGTTGTAGGGTACCGCCCGGTATCAAGCCTGAATGAGTCCAGCGCGGTCCCGAAAAGCTGTATCTGGGTATAAGCCGCCTTCTGCTTTGCCTCACCCACCCTGCCGAACATACGCGGCACAACAAGCGCGGCCAGAAGCCCCAGAATGATCATAACCACCATCAGCTCTATCAATGTAAAACCCTTACTGCTTTTCAATAAACTTCTTTTCTTTTTATTTCTCATAAAACCTCCTATATATATAAATTAATAATTCATAATCCGCTGTCTCTGCTTCCCCACTTTCACGCTTACGAGCTTCCGCGCTTATTATCTTAGAACGGTAATTCATTAATGCTGAATATCGCCATAAGCATTGATATGACTATAAATCCCACCATAAGGCCCATTCCTAATATCAAAGCAGGCTCAAGCAATGAAAGCAGCCGCTTTACTGTTGTCTTGACCTCAATATCAAAACGGTCGGCTATT
>CBFDEG010000016.1:0-29761 GCA_965603765.1 uncultured bacterium
CTGTGGTACTAATGCTGCTCCCGTAGATTAGTATGTAAAGGGGAGGATATCCTCCCCTTTTTTATTTTTTATGAAACTATCACATTATCTAAAAGTATACCCCTATAATGAAAAGCCGGGTCATCTCCTGCTTTATTCAACAAAAAAGACCTCGATGGTCCTTCTTAAAGAAGAGACCTATAACGCAATATTTGATGGTACACTTTCCCTGGCAAATGAGAAAATACTGCTCGAACTCGGCATGATAGTCCCTGACCTTGAAGAAGAAAAAAAAGAGGTTCTCGGCATTCTTGATAATATCAATGAGAACAGTCCAATGCTCAGGGTGTCTGTCATCATTAACCTTGAATGTAACTTTGACTGCGTATACTGCTATGAAGGTGATATGAAGGGTAAACATCATATGTCCCCAGAAACAGCAGGGCAGTTGATTGATTTTATAAAAAATAAATTCACCCCGGACAAAAAAACTATCAGAGTAGATTATTACGGCGGGGAACCTTTGATGAGTCTCGACCTGATTAGGGATATATCAAAAGAGCTTAAAGTATTTGCTGAGGGCAGGGGGGCTGAGTATAACTTCAGCCTCATCACTAACGGGTCACTTTTTAAAAGAAGGATTGCAGAAGAGCTTATTCCATTGGGGCTCACAGGTATCAAGACAACCATTGATGGACCTCCCGAGATACATAATAAATGCCGTCCATTCAAAAATGGTGCAGAGACCTTTGATGCCATTGTTAAGAATATAAAGGAGACTACGGATCTGGTCAATATAAGAATAGGCGGCAATTTTCAAAAAGACAATTATAAAATGTTCCCTGAACTTATTGACCGTCTTGAAAACGAAGGACTTACCCCGGATAATCTGTATCAGCTTAAATTCGATCCTGTAATGAAAAGCCGTGAGGATGATGGCGGTCCGGCTGATTATGTTGACGGACTGATGTCCATTAATGAACCTTGGCTCGTCGAAGCCGGTACAATGCTGAGGGAGGAAGTGCTTAAAAGGGGATATGGTACGCCAAAGCTCAAACCCACACCCTGCCAGGTCGAGATCAATAATGCATTTGTTGTGAACTATGATGGTGTCATATATAAATGCCCTGTTTTTATAGGCAAGGAAGGATATGACATAGGTAATCTCACCGATGGTGTAAAGGATTACATCAGCACATACAAGATAGGTAACTGGAAAAATGAAGAATGTATGCAGTGCGAATACTTCCCTTTATGTTTCGGAGGATGCCGTTATATGTCCTATGTCAGGGACGGAAACATAGAGAATGTTGACTGCAAAAAACCTTACCTTGATGCTTCACTTGAAGCGATCATAAAACAGGACATCAAATACAGACCCGCTGTTTGAGTATGTCAAAATGGCATTACAACTGTTATTTATAACAGTTTCTTTTGCATGGATGATGTGATATCTTAAACAGGCTTTGATCTGATAATTTAATCAAAAAACTAAAAGTTCCGGTATGTTACATTAGTGCGTATTTGTACGATTTATCAATATTATTTATATTAATGTTATCTTTTGTTATATATTATATAATATCGGTATTCTACTAACGTCTTAATTTCTTGGGGCATAAATGGACAAAGTACTTATTGTAGATGATGACAAAGACATGCAGCTGATCCTTTCAGAAATGCTCGAATCAGAAGGCTATCAAACGTATTTTGCCGGTGACGGAAAAGAAGCGCTTGAAAAGAATAAAACGTATTCCCCGGAGGTGATACTCCTTGATGTGAAACTCCCTTTTATGAACGGAATAGAGGTCCTTGAGGAGATCAGGAGAGATAACAGGAATTCCATTGTCATTATGCTCACCGGTTATGCTGATGTAAAAGATGCTGTAAAGGCTATAAAGCTCGGGGCATATGATTATATTACAAAACCTTTCAGTAATGACGATATAGTCTCAAATATCAGCGAGGCCCTGGAAAGCTACAGAACAAGCAGAAATATGAACCTGCCGCCGATCTCAAGAAGAGAAAAAGAGGTGCTCAAATGGCTCAGAAAAGGCAAGAGTTCATGGGACGTCTCAGTTATACTCGAAATTAGTGAGAGAACAGTAAATTTCCATATTAACAATGTCATGAAAAAGCTCGACTCAATGACCAGGACACAGGCCGTTGCAACAGCAGTAGAAAACGGCTTGATAGAAGTTGACTAAACTCCGCTGACCGCCAATTTTATAATTCTTAAGTCATATTTTTGACATATTCTTAAATAAATAATCCTTTTAAATTAAATAGTTATATCAGGCATGAAATCTGCTTATAGGTGAATGTTATTTATATGATAAATATCAAATGATCTAATAGAAGTTTTGAAACGGAGGATTTAATAAATGGCAGAGGAAAAAGACGAAGTTCAGGAAGAAACAGCGGCACCGCCGCAAAAAAAGGGGAACCTGAAACTAATAATTATTATTGCCGCAGTTACTATTGTGCTTGGGGCAGGGGGCTTTGTAGGTTATAAGCTGATGTCAGGCGGAGGCGATGAAGAAGGAGCGGACGCGCATAAGGTAGAAGAGGCGTCAGCACCATCTACGATAGTCCCTCTTACTCCTTTTATTTTGAATCTTACAGACCAGGGCAGATATCTCAAGGTTACAATAGAGTTTGAAATAGCTGACGATGCAGCAATGGCATTAGTAGAAAATAAGACCCCGCAGCTCAGAGATACAATAATAACGCTTGTGAGCAGTAAATCAATTAAATCGATATCAAGTCCGGAAGGTAAATTCCAGCTCAAGGACGAACTGCTTTTCAGGGCAAATCAGGTGATGGGCATGGAAAAAGACATACTTAAAAACCTTTATTTCACAGAGTTTGTAATGCAATGACAGATAAGGTACTTTCACAGGATGAAGTCGATGCACTGCTGAAGGGTGTAGCAACCGGTGATGTGGATACGGAAGAATCAGCTGATTTTTCACCGGACGGTCTTCGGTTATATGATTTTACAAGCCAGGATCGTGTTGTCCGGGGCAGGATGCCCGGACTTGAAAAGATAAATGATGCGTTTTCTAATAGCTTCAGGACAGCAATTTCGTCTCTTATCATGAAATATATTGATGTAAGTATCGAGAATGTTGAAACAATAAAGTATAGTGATTTTATCAAGACGATACCGATGCCCTCCAGTATCAATATTTTCACAATGGAGCCACTCAAGGGATACTCCATGTTAATTCTTGAAGCCCCTCTGGTCTTTGCGTTTATAGAGTTTTTCTTCGGCGGGGCATCTGCCCAGCATGTTAAATCAGAAGGCCGCGCATTCACCTCTATTGAGCAGAGGATCATACAGCGAGTAGTTGATATTGCGCTGAGGGAGATACAGAAGGCGTGGGGCAGTGTCATTGATGTAAAACCGAAATTTTATAGCTCGGAAATAAATCCGCAGTTTGTATCAATCGTTTCTCCGGGCGAGCTCGTTATCAATATTGAGTTCAATCTTGAAATAGAAGAATTCTCAGGGAAAATGTTCTTCTGTGTTCCCTATTCAATGATAGAACCTGTAAAGGACAAGCTGTTTTCAGGTGTGCAGGGTGACGAAATGGTCACTGACCAGCGTTGGACAAAAGTAATGAGAGAAAATCTGATGTATACGTCAGTTGATCTTGCTGCTGAAATTGGAAGCCTTCAGGTTACATTTGAGGACCTGATCAATTTTGAGGTCGGCAATATAATCAATATCGGCAAATCAGTAAGTGATGAATTGGTAGTGAAAATTGAAGGGGTACCTAAATTAAAGGGCCACGCCGGGTTAAGTAAAGGAAACCAGGCTGTAAAGTTAACCGGCATGGTCGAATAACTTATAAAATTGCGGGTTTAAAATTTTATTGAAAAGGAAGGTAATAGTTCCATGGCAGATGAAGCAAAACAGGAAAAAACAGCTGTAGCAGGTGCGGAGCAGCATGAGTTTGAAAATCTGAAGGAAGAGGGCGCACGATCAGGAGCAAGGGACATTGAGTTTCTGCTTGATATTCCGCTTGAGATCACGGTCCAGCTTGGTACCACCAGGATGATGATACGGGAACTGCTTCAGCTGGGGCAGGGTTCTGTGATCGAGCTTGAGAAGCTTGCGGGTGAGCCGATGGAGATATTTGCAAATAAAAGACTTGTGGCGCGCGGTGAGGTTGTTGTTGTAAATGAGAAGTTCGGGGTAAGACTGACCGATGTTGTTAGCCCTTCAGAAAGGGTCTCGAAGCTCAAATGACAGGAACATATATTCAGATGGCTGCGGCCCTTGCCTTTGTAATACTGCTGATAGTAGGCGCCGGCTATCTGCTGAAAAGAAAGCAGAACCGTTATGGAATTATGAACATTGTCAGCTACCAGCCGTTCGGAGCAAGAAAGGGAATCGCGGCCCTTAAGGTTGGAAAAGAGGTACTGCTGATAAGTGTCACACAAAATGACATGCGGCTTTTAAAAACATTTAACGCTTCAGAGCTTGACCTGCCCGAGACGGACGGGTTTAAGAAGAGCCTTGATAAATTCAGGAAGATTGATTGATTATGACTGGTAAACATGTTCGCAAACATACTGCATTAATAATTTTCAGTGCGTTAACAGCTGTTCTGGCAATGACTTCAACTGCTGACGCTTTTGATTTTAGCCAGATCGACAACCCTCTTGTAGAGGTTTTTCTGCTTATAAGTTTTCTTTCGTTTTTGCCTGCGGTACTTATAATGTTCACCTCATTTACCCGTATTGTCATCGTGCTCTCTTTTCTCCGTCATGCATTCGGAGGTCAGAGTGTGCCCCCGACACCGGTCATAATCGGGCTTTCACTCTTCCTGACATTCTTTGTAATGTCACCGACCATTAATGTTATAACTGAAAATGCAGTAACGCCCTATATGAATGAAGAAAAGACCTTCGGCGAGGCAGTTGAAAGCGCGCTGCCCCCTTTGAAGGAATTTATGCTGAAGCAGACAAGACAGAAGGACATTGCGCTTTTTGCAGGCCTTTCAAAAAAACAAATTCCTGAATCGCTCATGGACCTTCCTGTCAGTGTCCTGGTTCCTTCCTTTGCTATCAGTGAATTAAAGACAGCATTCGAGATCGGTTTTCTGCTGTTCCTTCCTTTTCTTATTGTTGATATGGTAATAGCCAGTATACTGCTCAGTATGGGTATGATGATGCTTCCGCCTGTCATGATATCACTTCCTTTTAAATTGCTGCTGTTTGTGCTGGTTGACGGGTGGAACCTGCTGGTCGGCTCTATTATGAGGACGTTCTAATGACAACGGAACTTGTGAATACGATATCAGGTGAGATGTTCAAGACGGTCCTGTATGTTGCCGGGCCGCCGCTTTTGATCGGCCTTGTTGTGGGTTTGCTGGTCGGTCTTTTTCAGACAGTAACGCAGGTGCAGGAGTTCACACTTACTTTTGTGCCCAAAATGCTTGCTGTTTTTGCGCTGCTGTTTTTCATGATGCCGTGGCTTACGGGTAAACTTGTTGACTTTACAACGAACCTGATAACAAATATACCGATTTACGTGAAATAAGGAGCCTGGATGAACGCGATTCCTGTTGCAGACATAAATGAATTCACGCATTTCATAAAGGTATTCCTTTTTGTTCTTTTGAGGGCAAGTATATTCGTCAGTATGGTTCCTGTTATAGGCAGTGATAAGCTGCCGATGCAGTTCAGGGTCGGGTTTGCTGTTTTTATTTCATTATTAATAGCACCGGTCGTTGAGTTAAATATCGCGGAGGACTACATACCGTTATTGGTCCTGAAGGAAATTCTTGTCGGTTTTGCGCTCGGATTCAGTGTGAAGGTTTTATTTATGGGAATAAATATGGCCGGGTCTTTCATCAGTCATGTAATGGGTGTATCGGTTGCCACGACATTTAATCCTGAAATGGGACAGACATCCATTGTAGCAGAGGCCTACGGTATTATAGCCATGCTCTTTTTTCTTGTTATGGATGCTCATCACGAGCTTATATTTGTTTTTGTAAAAAGCTTTGAAATGCTGCCCGCGGGCCAGGCTGATATTGTGCCTCTGATGGCACAGGTCCTCTCAATGGGAACGAGGTTCTTTGTGTTAGCTATTAAGATCGGGGCGCCGGTGATTGTATGTCTGATGATAGTTCATATACTCTCAGGTTTTTTGTATAAAGCGGCCCCTCAGATGAATATCTTCTTTGTGACTCTGCCGCTGAATATCGGGCTGGGCTTTTTTCTGATCATCGTAAGCATGCCGGTGCTTGAGTATGTTCTTGGTGTGGAGTTCAGCGGTATAAAAGAAGATATGATGCGAATCATTATAAGCGCTAAAGGTTAAACGATGTCAGACGACAGTGCCACAGACAAAACAGAACAGGCGACGCCGCGAAAACTGGAACAGGCCAAAGAGAAAGGCCAGATAGCAAGGAACAAAGACCTTGTTTCCATGACAACGATCGGCGGTTCTGTGCTGCTTTTTTATATTGCAGGCACATATTTTTTTACGAATATGGCCAATATGATGGGCAGTATGCTCAGCATGAACTATGGTTTAGAGCCCATGCACCTCTGCAGAGTGTCGGCTGTCTTTATCATGAAATTGCTGGCGCCATTTTTTCTTATTTCTGTTGTGCTTGCGATCTTAGCAAATGTAATGCAGGGCGGTTTTGTAAAAAAAGATCTTGAAATAAAATTTGACAAACTTAATCCAATAGAGGGCTTTAAAAAGTTTTTTTCATTAAAAAGCTTTAATGAGCTTTTAAAGACACTTTTAAAGTTTGGAGCCGGAGGCTGGGTTGTTTACTACATAATTAATAAGAATCTGAAGGTAATGCCTAATCTTGCGGCCATGCATGTGAATGATATTGTCCTTGTTTCAGGAAGAATGATCCTTGATGCGATAGTGATCGCATATTCCTTTTATATGTTCATCGCGATCCTCAGTTATTTTCTAGAGAAATGGGAGTTTGACCGTTCACAGAAAATGACAAAACAGGAGATACGTGATGAGAACAAGGAGACTGAGGGTGATCCGATCATTAAATCCAGGATAAGGAGCCTTCAGAGAGAGGCCGCAAGGAAGCGTATGATGCAGGAAGTTCCAAAGGCAACGGTGGTCATTACTAATCCGCAGCATCTGGCCATTGCTATCAAATATGAAGACAACAAAATGTTTGCTCCGAAGATCGTTGCAAAAGGAGCGGGTGTTATTGCTGCGAGGATAAAAGAGATCGCAAAAGAGCATGGCGTTCCTATTGTAGAAGACAAACCGGTCGCAAGGTCTTTATTCAAGCTTGAACTTAACAGCTTTATTCCTGAGGAGCTTTATGTTGCTGTTGCGAGGATACTTGCATACATTTATAAATTGAAGGGAACATTATGAATATACTGAATCTATTGAAAAAAAGGGAAGACATTGTTGTTGCCATTCTTATGGTATCTGTTATCGGTGTTATGATCCTTCCGCTTCCGGCCTTTATTCTGGACATACTCCTTACGCTTTCCATATCGCTTTCCATTACGATATTGATCACAGCTATATATATTAAAACACCTCTGGAATTCTCTGTTCTGCCGTCTATACTTTTGATGGCCACGCTCTTCAGGCTTTCTCTGAACGTTGCGTCGACCAGACTTATACTTTTGAAGGGAAATGAAGGGGTCGGGGCCGCTGGTGATGTTATCAAATCCTTCGGTAATTTTGTTGTCGGCGGCAATTATGCTGTCGGAATAATTATCTTTCTTATTCTTGTTATTGTTAATTTTATTGTTATCACCAAAGGTTCCGGCAGGATCGCAGAGGTTGCCGCAAGATTTACCCTTGATGCTATGCCGGGCAAGCAGATGGCAATTGATGCAGACCTTAACTCCGGTCTTATTGATGAGGAAACGGCGCGTACCCGCAGGGAAAACATTTCTCAGGAAGCCGATTATTACGGTTCGATGGACGGTGCAAGCAAGTTTGTCCGAGGGGATGCAGTTGCCGGACTTATTATTACAGCAATTAATATAATAGGCGGTCTTATTATCGGCACACTCCAGAATAATATGACGGTTGTAGATGCCGCAACCACCTATACTATTCTGACCATCGGTGACGGCCTTGTATCTCAGATACCCGCGCTTTTGATATCCACTGCCGCAGGTATTGTTGTCAGTCGTGCAGGTAAAGAAAGTGACATCGGTAAGGCCATAACCTCACAGGTCCTGATGAAGCCCAAGACCCTGATCACTGTTGCTGGTGTGCTGATGGCCCTCGGGATTGTGCCGGGACTTCCCCATGTGCCGTTCTTTCTTGTTGCGGCAGTCTCTGGCTTGCTGGCATATACTATAACCCGTGTGCCTGAATCAGATGAAGATTCAATTGCTGAGGCAGAAGAGGAAACAGTACGAGAGGAACCGGACATTGAATCGTTCCTCGAACTTGACCCCATAAGCCTTGAAATAGGCTATGGCCTGATACCGCTTGTCGATGAAACGAGAGGCGAACTGTTAGGCAAGATAAAGGCAATGAGAAGACAGCTTGCCGCTGAACTCGGTTTCGTTGTGTCGCCGATACATATCAAGGACAATCTGCAGCTCAGGCCGCATGAATACAGTTTTCTTATAAGAGGCAGTGAGATAGCAAAAGGCGAGATAATGATGGGGCACTGGCTTGCTGTGGATTCCGGAAACGCCACTAAGATAGAAGGGATACCGACAAGGGAACCCGCATTCGGCCTTCCTGCTCTATGGATAGAAGAATCCAATGTTGAAAAAGCACAGAGCTCAGGATACATGGTTGTTGATGCTGCCACTGTAATAGGGACCCATGTCACAGAACTTATCAGGGAATACTCATGGGAGCTTCTTACCCGTTCAGAAACGCAGAACCTTCTTGATAATGTTTCCAAAACCTATCCAAAGATAGTGGAAGAACTCATACCTGTGAATCTTCCCCTCGGGACTGTTCAGCGGGTACTCCAGAACCTGCTGAAAGAGAGGGTATCGATCAAGGACATTACAGCTATTCTGGACACACTGCTTGACTACTCGATCAATGTAAAGGACCCGGAGGTCCTTACGGAACATGTAAGGCAGGCTCTTTCAAGGTCTATTACAAGACAGTATGTTGATGATCGCGGCAAGCTCCTTGTTTTCACGCTTGATCCGACATTCGAAAAATTTATGACGCAGACTGATGGGGGCGTTAGTCCTGATATTATAAACAGGCTTGTAAAAAGCATAGAAAATGTTCTTTCATCAGAAAAGATCAAAGGTCTGCAGCCGGTCATACTCTGTTCATCCAATGTCAGGCGGCTGCTTAGAAGGATTGTTGAGCGGATATCATCATCGATAGCGGTACTTTCAAGCTCGGAGATCATACCTACGGTAAATCTGGAAATAAAAGGAATGGTAAAATATGAAAATTAAGAAAATAAGGGCTGCAACATTTCGGGAAGCCCTTGTACTTGTGCGCAAGGAACTCGGAGAGGATGCAATGATCCTTTCATCGGATGACAGAAAAAACGGACGCGCATATGTTGAGGTTACGGCTGCGGTAGATTATGACAATATGTCTTCAGGGCAGGCCGCGGTATCGTCTCCCTTTATTTCAGACCGTTCCCATGTGAATGATATGGTAGAGCTGAAAAAAGAGATAACAGGCCTGAAGGAAAGCATTGAGATGATGCAGTCCAGGGGTTTTGAGATAAAAGTTCCTGAAGATATGAAAAAGGCCTATCGCTTTCTGAGGGAAAGGTCCATATCAGAGGAGTTTGCATTCAAACTTCTTGAAAGGGCCACCTCTATAAATGATATAGAAGGGCTGATGTCAGAGGATATTAAAAGCTTTGCAACATTTAATAAGTCAACAAATGTTAAATTAGATGGTTCGGAAAACGGCAGTGAAAGGGTCATTATGCTTATAGGCCCTACAGGTGTCGGCAAGACAACAACAACCGCCAAGCTTGCATCCCGGGCTATAAGAGAAGGTAAAAAGGTCGCTATTATAAGTCTTGATACATATAAGATCGGTGCAGCAGAACAGATACGCATATATTCCAGGATGATAGGTATTCCGCTGGATATTGTTTCAGATGCTGAAGGATTTAAAAAGAGCGTTAACAGATTTTCAGATAAAGACCTTATAATAGTTGACACCGCCGGGAAAAACCCCGGTGATCCTAAATATATAAAAGATCTGAATGAGGTATGTAACGCAGGTATGCATGTTGAAACACATTTATTGTTCAGCGCGTCAAGTGACGGTGATTTTCTCGCTGACACCCATAGACATTATGGAGGTCTGCCGATAGACAGTATTGCTTTTACAAAAACGGATGAAGCTGTTAAATTAGGGTCTATATATAATCTCAGCTGTCTTTATAAAAAGCCTGTCGCATATATAACCAATGGTCAGACAGTACCGGGTAATATTGAATTTGTCGACAGTATGAATTTGACCAATCTTATACTGACAGCAGGGAGTGTCCAATGAAAAGTGCTAACGGAAAAGCAGTCAGGACAATAGCTATTGCAAGCGGAAAGGGCGGTGTTGGTAAGACTAATATCACTGCAAACCTTGCCCTTAGTCTCAGCAGGCTGAACAAGAAGGTGCTTATACTGGATGCTGACCTCGGGCTCAGTAATATAGATGTTGTACTGAATCTTGCAACAAAGTATAATATTAGTCATCTCTTTAGTGGTGAAAAAAGTCTGAAAGATCTTATTGTTGACGGGCCGGAAGGCGTGAAGATATTGCCGGCAAGTTCGGGCATTCAGGAACTTACAGAACTGGATGAATTTCAGAGATTACGGCTGCTCGAAGAATTTGAGGCCTATGATGAAGATGTTGATTATCTTCTTGTAGATACATCATCCGGTATATCGCCGAATGTTGCTTTTTTCTGTATGGCTGTACAGGAACTGATAATAGTGACTTCAGCGGAGCCTACTGCAATGACGGACGCATATGCTTTAATAAAAGTGCTTTTTACAAGATATCAGGAAAAGAACTTTAAGGTTCTGATAAATAATGTTAAAGATCTTAATGAAGCTAAAGATGTATATAGAAGACTTTCGGCTGCCACGGAAAAGTTTCTTAGCATATCTCTTGATTATATCGGGTATGTTCCAACCGATGAATGTGTGCGGAAGGCGGTAAGAAAACAGCGTGCATTTGTTGAGCTGTATCCCGGGAGTGACGCTGCCATACATATAAAGGAAATAGCAAAGAAGATTTCTCTTGATAATAATGATAATATAAAGGGCACATTACAATTTTTCCTCGGAGGACTCCTAAACCAGAATGTTGAATTATAAAGTTGAGATGGATGAAGAAAAGAAAGAAGAGATAATTAAGGAGTTCCTTCCTTATATTAAGTATACTGCGTACCGCCTTTCGTGGAAGCTTCCCCATCACATTACAACCGATGACCTTATAAGTGTCGGACTTATGGGCTTGATGGATGCTGTCAGCAGATTTGAGCCCGGGCGGGTCAAGCTTAAGACCTATGCGGAGCTGCGGATAAAGGGCGCTATGATCGATGAGCTGCGGGCGACAGCATGGGTCCCCAGGTCTATGAGAAAGAAGATCACAGATATAAATGAAGCCCGCACAAAACTTGAGAAAAAGCATGGCCGCATGCCTGATGATGTCGAAGTGGCAAAATCAATGAGCCTGCCGCTTGATGAGTACTACAGGATTCTTCAATACGCAACTTCAGCCAATCCTTTAAGGCTTGAAGAATTTAAGAATAACAAGTTTTCCAATACTGAACTGAGTATCAGCGAATGTATTGCTGATCCTAAAGCGAAAAGCCCGCTCATTGTCCTCGAAGAAAAAGACACCAAGAATAATATGGCCTTGTTGATCGAATCACTGCCTGAAAGGGAAAAACTTGTTTTATCACTTTATTATTATGAAGAGCTTACAATGCAGGAGATAGGAAAGGCCCTTGGGATCACAGAATCCAGAGTGTGCCAGATCCATAGTCAGGCTATCGGTAAGCTCAAGATAAAGATAGAACAAACGAAGTAAAATTTTTTTTCTCATGACAGGGGGAAGAAATGGCAATTGACAGAATCGGTAATATTTTCTGGACACCACCGGTAGATAAAGAACGTCAAAAGAAAAACAAAGAAAAGAATAGTCAAAAAAATGACAAAAAAAACAAAAAGGGCAGTGGTGGCAGTAAAGAAGGTGTTGAAGGAAGTACCGGAAAAGTTGATATAAGAGTATAGGGAAGAAATTTCCTCCCCGGAAAAAATATCCGCTTTATCAAGCAGATAGCCCCTAACTCTCTCGCAAATAAAGCAAAAAATCCTTTGAAGTTAAGTTGTATTAGTCCTATATTCATTTATTTCAAACTCCTGACAAATCTGGCATCAAGATTGCATTAACTGAAATACTATGTACAAAGGTATTTATATAGCATTGACAGGAGCTCTCTCAAAACAGAGGCATATGGATACAATAGCCCATAATATGGCTAATGCAAATACTAATGGATTCAAGAAAGAAAGAGTTTCATTTAAGGACTATCTGATACCGGTTGATAATAAGGTATCTCAGGCGGATGACGGCAGGGTAATGAGTGAAATGTCTAACGTAATAATAGACTTCAGCAATGGCGGTATCACTCAGACCGGTAATGCTCTTGACCTTGCCATTAACGGTGAGGGCTTTTTTGTCCTTGAAGGCAACAAGTATACAAGGAACGGAAGTTTTAAAGTAAGCAGTGACGGGTATCTTGCAACACATGATGACGTTAAGGTAATGGGTGAAGGCGGTCCTATTTCAATAATTGGCAGCAAGATAGATATAGGCGATTCAGGTGAGGTGCTTGTTGATGATATTTCTGTCGGTAAGCTGAGCATAGTCAATTTTACGGACAGAAATGTTCTTCGTAAACAGACAGGCACTGTTTTTACAACTGATGTCCAGGGTGAAGAGACCGGTTCAACGGTCACTCAGGGTTATCTCGAAGCATCAAATGTTGAAGTTGTTAAAGAGATGATCCAGATGCTGAATACTGTACGGGAGTTCGAGTCATATCAGAAAATGATAAAGGCTTTTGATGAGGCGTCTTCTCAGACCATAAATCAGATGGGCAAGTAATAATTTGAAATTGAGCAGTTATTTTCAGGAGGTTTAAATGCAGAGATCGATGTTTATATCAGCAACAGGTATGGAAGCCCAGAGGCTTAATATAGATGTTATTTCAAATAATCTTGCTAATGTTAATACTAACGGGTTCAAAAAGAGCAGAGCGGATTTCCAGGAACTGCTTTATCAGACCATAAAAAGCCCTGGTGCGCCTTCTGCTGACGGAACAGAGCTGCCGACCGGAATCCAGGTTGGAATGGGTGTCAAGCCTGCCGCTGTTCAGAGAATGTTCAAGCAGGGAGATTTTATCGCTACTGAAAATCCTCTTGATATTGTAATAGAAGGTGACGGGTTCTTTCAGATATCCATGCCCGAGGGAGATCTCGCCTATACGCGCGCAGGAGCATTTAAAGTCGACAGTGAAGGTCGGATTGTAAATTCAGAAGGATACCCGTTGGAGCCCGCAATAACCCTTCCGTCAGATACATTGCAGATTTCCATTACTGCTGACGGCACAGTTTCGGTCCTGCAGCCCGGTAGCGAAACGCTTTCTGAGATCGGCTCGATAGAGCTGGCGCAGTTTATCAACCCCGGAGGCCTTAAGTCTATCGGCAGGAACCTGTACCTGCAATCAGGAGCGTCCGGTGAGTCAACTACTGCAAACGCCGGTTCTGATGGGCTTGGAACGATCAATCAGGGATTTCTTGAACTCAGCAATGTAAATGTAGTTGAAGAAATGGTCAATATGATCGCGAGTCAGAGGGCATATGAAATGAATGCGAAAGTGGTCAAGACATCAGATGAAATGCTGCAGATGGCCAATAACATTAAATGATCTCTAAACATATTAAATGCATATTAATTGCCCTGCTCCTGATGTTTTCTGCTCCGGGTTCTGTACTATCCGGTGGGTGGCAGGCAGATCAGTTATTAACAGAATTTCTGGAAGCAGAGTATCCATGGGGAGAGATCCATGTGACTGATCTGAAAATTTATGGTCAGATGCCTGATGAATTGCCGAAAAAAATCTATGTAGAAAAAGGGCCGCTTGGAAGAGCAGTATTCGGCCTTATATTCAGTGATGGCAAGAAAGTGTCTGTGAAGGCAAATGTCAATGCGTTTGCTAAGGTTGTGAAAACAAAAAGGTCATTCATGAAGGGCCATTTGATAGATACGGATGATATTTATATTGCAAAGATGGACATTAAGAAAATACCCAAAGGCTCTGTGAAGGATCCGGCAGACATTACCGGAAAGACACTGAAAAGGTCTGTTGAGGAAAATGTGGCGATAGTTGAAAGAATGATCAACAGATCAATGTCTGTTAAAAGGGGCAGTGTGGTCATGCTTGTCATCAGAGAGGGAGGGCTTAACATGAAAGCGCCCGGTAAGCTCAAGAAGAACAGTTATGTCGGCAGGCATGTTACCGTGATAAATCTCTCATCAAAAAAAGAGGTCACCGGACTGCTTGTTGATGAGAACACGGTAGAGGTAAGTTTATAAGGATGAGAATATGTAAAAACAAATATAGATCTTTAATTAAGCAGGCCGGTCATATGGCATTTTATGCGGTCCTCATGCCGATTATTATCTCATGTGCCACACCATCGGCACAGCTTCCGCCTGAACCTCCAAGGTTCGTTTATGAAAATGATAAACCAGTTGATGTCAGTACGGCAAATTCGCTTTGGAATGATGATGAGAATATATTTATGGACAGAAAAGCAAGGAAGTTAAACGATATAGTATTAATTAAGATAGTAGAGAGTCTCTCCGGCTCAGGTACTGCTGACACTAAAACGAGCCGGAGTTCCTCCGGAGACTACGGTCTGGATGAACTGTTTGGAATGAAGACAGATTTTAACCTTCAGGACAAGTCGTTACTGAAAGACTTTTATAATGATGAACCTCCAAATGATAAGTTTATCCCATCTGTCAAGGGCAGTGCTCAATCTGATTTCAGCGGGAAGGGGGATACGAACAGGGAGGGTGATCTTGTTGCTACTGTGACCGCCAGGGTAGTTGAGGTCATGCCTAACGGCAATCTTGTGCTTGCGGCCAGAAAAGAGATGACCATAAATGAAGAAAAACAGATACTGGTTTTTTCAGGTATTGCCAGGCCAGACGACATAGAGGCGGACAATTCTATCTTAAGTGTTAAAGTTGCTGATGCAAGGGTCTATTATGTTGGTGACGGGGTAATTCAGGATAAACAGAAGCCCGGATGGCTTGTACGGGCATTGGACAAGGTATGGCCGTTCTGATCTGGAGATATAATGAAGTTTGACTATAACAGGATAATGGCAAGAAAATTTATAATTGGTTTAATGGTACTGCTTGTTTCATCTGCGCAGATGTTCATTCCTGCAGATGTATATTCGGAACGTATCAAGGACATTGCATCCTTTGAAGGAGTCAGGGAAAACCAGCTGATGGGTTACGGGCTTATTGTCGGGCTGGACGGTACCGGAGATAAAGGAAAGGCTGCAATTCAAAGTATTATTAATATGCTGGAAAGAATGGGGCTTACACTGAATGCTAGAGATATAAAATCTAAAAGTATCGCATCAGTTGTAGTAACTGCCAAGCTTCCGGCTTTTGCCAAACCGGGAATGAAAGTGGATGCTCTCATATCAACTATTGGCGACGCCAAAAGTATTCAGGGCGGAACGCTTCTTCTTGCTCCATTAAAAGGGCCGGACGGCAAGGTTTACGGTCTTGCTTCGGGACCTGTTTCGATCGGCGGTTTTTCTGCTGAGGGAGAAGCAGCTTCAGTTCAGAAAAACCATCCTACTGCGGGTAAGGTCCCGTCAGGGGTAACTATTGAAAGAGAGGCTCCATTTACACTTGGTAACGGAAGAGATATAAGGCTGTTTCTGCATAAACCTGATTTTGCAACTGCCGATGCTGTTGCAAAAAAGATAAACGAAACATTTAATGGCAATTATGCATTTCCCGCGGACTCAACCTCTGTGAAGCTCATTGTACCGCCCACCTACAGGGAAAGACTTGTAGCGCTTATCACTAAAGTGGATATGCTTAACGTGAGTATTGATATGCCGGCAAAGATCGTTATCAATGAAAGGACCGGCACTGTTGTGATAGGCAGCAATGTGAGGATACTGCCAGTTGCGATAGCTCACGGGTCTCTGGCAATACAGATCGATGAGCAGTACAATGTATCACAGCCAGGGCCATTTGCACCGAGAGGAGCGAAAACAACAGTTGTCCCGCAAACAGGCATTAGCGTAAGTGAACAGAAAGCTGCACTTATCAGAGTGTCCGGTGTATCTCTTGGAGATGTTGTAAAGGCCTTGAACAAATTAGGGGTGACACCAAGAGACCTTATCTCTATATTGCAGGCCTTAAAATCAGCAGGCGCTTTGCAGGCGGAATTGGAGATAATATAATGGAACGGCTGCCGGGTATAAGCGTTCCGCTGGACATGTTCGGTGTTCAAAAACAGCTGGCTGCCGAAAAGGGAAAATCTGCGGATGATCAAAAAAGTATTAGTGAAATAAATGATGTTGCAAAAGAAATGGAGTCGCTTTTTGCCTTTCAGTTATTGAAGGTAATGAGAGAGACTTCTCAAAGTATGTCAGACGAAAAAAAAGGCTATGGAAGTGATACTTATATGGCAATGTTTGATATGGAGATCTCAAAGCTGATGTCAGAAAGAGGACTTGGTCTGCATGATGTTATTGCTGAACAGATAGGCAGGATGAAACTTAGAAGTACTGAAGAACCTTCCGACTTGTAAATATGTATTACAGTTCGGTGAATGCTTAAAATATATATAAGATAGTGGGTTACGGCATGAAATGATTAAAGTTTTAATAAAAAGTGCCGATTATGATAATGCAAACTGTAAATAGGCTTTACAGTTTGAGCTGGAGGCCAATAATTAAGTTGCCCCGGAAATATCGTAAATATAGCCTGCTGACAGGGGGTTCAAGATGAGAGTAGATGCTAATAGTCTTATAGAAGACAAAAGGGTATATAACAGAACAAATGAGATTGAAAAAAACAATAATAGAGGAAAGAATAAAGAGTCTCAGCAGACAGAAAGTGACAGGGATAAAGTGAGTCTTTCAGGCAAAGCAAATGAGATAAATGATCTAAAATCTATTATTAATGACCTGCCTGATATCAGGAGAGACAGAATAGATTCAGTAAAAAATGCTATTGATACAGGTAGTTACAATTTTGATTCATTGAAGATAGCACAAAAGATCCTTGAAGAGGAGATGTAGCTGTAAACCTGGTTATTACCGGGTAAATTTTAAAATTGACCGCTGCTGCATATGGTGCGGTAAAAAATGAGCTATAAATAATGACATCAGAACAGGCAATTGAGCAAATATTAAAAGATCAGATAAGTACGTACAAGTCGCTTAAGGATATCCTTGGCGAGGAACGCAGGTCACTTGTTGATATTGATGTTGAAAATATTGAGAAAATATCTAAAGAAAAAGATACGCTCATTATGAGGTTAAGGCTGCTTGAAGAGGAAAGGCAGAGACTGTTGACTGAATTTACCGCAACAAGGGATGTTCCAATGGACATTAATCTTAAGCAATTGAGTGAATTGACGGGAAATGAAATATTTTTTGATCTGCGTTCACAACTGTTGTCCCTGCTGCAGAGTATTGATGAACTGAATAAATTCAATTCACTGCTGATCGATAAATCATTAAGATATTATAAGACGACTACAAATTTTATAAACTCTTTTCAACCCGGGAATATGGCACAAAGTTCCGGGGTTTTATTTTCAAAGGAAACATAAATGTCTATTCTCGGTCTTTTTGACATTGGCAGGTCCGGTGTTACTGCAAACCAGACTGCACTTGCTGTAACAAGTAATAACATTTCCAATGTGAACACTCCGGGATACAGCCGTCAGGATGTGGTCATGAATATAGCCAGACCTGTTGAAATAGGCGGGTCTTTTATAGGAAGAGGTGTTGGAGAGCTTCAGATAAGGCGGACATTTAACGATTTTACCTTTTATCAGACAGTAAGTCAGAGCAGTAACTTTGGTAGTGCCGATTCAATTGAAAGCGGCATGAGCCATGTTGAACAGATATTTAATGAAACGCAGGAAATAGGGTTGTTGAACTATCTGCAGGAATATTTTCATGCATGGCAGGATCTTTCAAATAATCCTGAAGGCACTGCACAGAGAACAACATTGATAAGAAAGGCAGAGGCATTTGTTAATGTTACAAAACAGATCGAAAATGATCTGGAGAATACATTGTCATTTATTAATGACGAGGTCGGTGATATTGTGAGCCAGGTCAATGTGTTAACAAGGAACATTGCAACTTCCAACGGGAAAATTATAGAGATTGAGGTAGGTGGAGGTGAGGCTGCAAATGCTTTCAGGGATGAACGTGAAAAACTCATGAAGGAGCTTGCTGAGCTTATTGATTATGACTGGACTGAGAATGCTGACGGTGCAGTTACAATTGTTGCTGCAAGAAGAAGTCTTGTTGCAGATGTTAATTCATTTGATCTCACGACTGCGTTAACTCTTGATGGGGACAGGGACATATTCAGCGATACAACCAATGTGACCAATTATATAAATTCAGGGAAGTTAGGCGGATACCTTGATGTCAAAGATGATATAAAGAACAACGTGTTAAATGATCTGAGAAAGCTTTCTGCTGCAATTACAAATGATACAAATATCCTTCATTATGAAGGATATGGACTTGATAATACGACCAATGCTGATTTTTTTGCTCCATTGACAGTCTATACCCGTGATGATACTACCGGAGGGTCTGCTGCCAGCGTTACATCTGCAACGATTAACCCGGATCCGACAGCAGCTGTGAACAGAACCCAGTTGACTTTTGATGAATATGATATTACTTTTATTAATGCAGGTGCGGACTATGAAGTGAGGAATCATATGACAGGAGCCTTGATTAAGACAGCTGCGTATGCTCCTGCAGGTACAACTATTTCATTTGACGGCATAGATATTGATATTGCAGGCGCTGCGGTTGTTGGTGACAGCTTTTTTATAAGTCCGATCAAGAATGCGATACATGATTTTGATATAATTACAGAAGCTGTTAAGATAGCCGCATCTGATGCCTCAACTTTAGTGCCTGGTGATAACTACAGCAATAATATACAGGCGAATGAAATTATTAATAAATATCAGGACAGTATAGCCACTCTGAATAATGATACATATGAAGAATTTTATGCAGGTATTGTTTCAAATACAGGAGGGTTGGGTAAGGCGAGTAAAGATAATCTCGAGTTTGAAGGTAATCTGCTTTTTGAGCTTGAGAACAGAAGGGAGTCAGAGTCAGGGGTTTCACTTGACGAGGAAGCTGCCAACCTTATCAGGTATCAACGTGCTTTTGAAGCCAGTGCACGATTGATCCAGATTGCTGATGAGCTTTTGGAGGTGGTGATTAATTTATGAGAATTACATCTTTTATGCTATTCAAGCAGTTTACTCACAATTTGAGTAAAAACCTTAGTAAACTGGGTTCGTACCAGCAGCAGTTAAGTACCGGGAAAAGGTTAACAACTATATCTGATGATGTTGTCGCAACACGCGGGGTCATTAATTACAGAGTTTCTATTGAGAATACAGACCAGTTTAAAAGAAATATTGATGAAGGAGTAAGTAATCTTGGGTTTACTGAAAACCTTCTGACCTCTACTCAGAACATCATCAACAGGGCCAGGGAACTTGCGGTAGGGCAGGCCAATGATACCTCCACACCTAAAACAAGAGAATTGACATCCTATGAAGTAAAAAATCTGTATAGCCAGCTGCTTGATATTGGCAATAGTAAGCTTAAAAACAAATATGTATTCTCAGGGTTTAAGACTGGAGTACCGTCATTTGCTCCTGATGGTAGTTTTCAGGGTGATTCAAATGATATAGACCTCTATATTAGTGAGGGCCTGAAGACAAAGGTCAATATAACAGGTGATAAAGCATTTCATGATGATACAAAGCTTGTTACCGGTGACCTTACAGGGAAAACCCTTCAGGGTCAGCTTAAGATAACAACAGGGACAAATAATCCTATGATAATTCCTGTTAAGGATGGCGCCACAGCTGCTTCTCCTGAAGAGATAAGGGACATAATTAATTCTCCGATGACAGAATTTTATGCAAACGGTGCAGCCACCGTTGGAGCCGGGGAATTGGTCTTTAATAAAGGTAAACAAAATGAGACAACCCTGCTTGTAAGTGATATTCTGGCTGATCCTGACTACTACACGGTTTCTACTTTAGTGGCCAAGATAAATGCCGATGTTGCCGGTGTAGAGGCAGGAATTGCCACTGATGATGTGACCGGTGAGGTCAGGATGTTCTTCAGGAGTACTACACCGGGTGAGCCTGTGACAATTGATGTAATAGATGACAGTGATGGAAATGATATTGATACAAACGGGATATCTGCTTTGGTTCGCAATAATTTCAGGACCAATCTTACCGAAAATGTTCTTGAAATTGAGGCATTCGTTCTGAATGGAAATTTCGGTAAAAAAATGCTTTTTGCGCCGACAGTACCGAATAACAGTTTTACAATAGAGGTGGACGAAGCTTTTGACGGCAGTTTTGCTGATGCTGAAGATATAGAGATAGCACCTGCTGACGGACTTGCCATGCTTTATCATATAGATGATACCAATACTAATCTGAGCAATTCTGTAAGCTTTTTTGATATAATGGGTAACTTTGATTATGCGCTTTCAAATAATGACAAAGCAGGGATCAATGGCAGCATATACCTGCTGGATGGTGCAATGGATAATCTTGTTGATGTTGTGGCGGATGTAGGGTCAAAGTATAAGTATCTTGAGGAACAGAGAGATCGACATGATGATAGTAATATATCATATACAAGCAGCCGCTCAATACTTGAAGATGCGGATATTGCAGGTGTTGCCATGCAGATAACAAAGGTCCAGTCTTCACTTGAGTCGCTTAGGATCTCATCACTAAAATCATTGTCACAGTCATTAATGGATTTTTTAGGTTAATAAGGATATGAGGAACATAGAATGCTTATCTTGACAAGGAAGTTAGGAGAGGTCCTGAGGATCGGACATAATATAACTATCCGGATCGTTGATGTAAAAGGAAAACAGATAAAAATTGGAATTGATGCACCGCATGATATGCCCATATACAGGGAAGAGATATATGAAAAGATCCAGGCTGAAAACAGGTTGTCATCTACAATATCAATGGATGAGTTCGGGAAATTAAAGGAGGCCCTTGAAAAGAAATGATATCGTTCGAAACATCAAGATTTGGAATGCTTGAGGTATCAAGCGATAAGATAATTACCTTCCCGGAAGGCATACTGGGGTTTCCTGATGTCAAAAGGTATATCCTTATGGATTATAAAGATACCCTTCTTAAGTGGCTTCAGGCTGTAGATGATCCTGATGTTGCCTTCATTGTAATTCCGCCGCAGGAGATCGTTACAGGTTATACCTTAAAAATTGAGACGAAAGTTGAGAAACTTCTTGGTGCAGAGACAGCAGATGATATTATTGTCTTTGTTATACTAAGGGTTGATGGTGAAAACATTACGGCAAATCTTCAGGGTCCGCTCGCAATAAATTCTATAAATAAAAAAGGTGTTCAGCTGATAATTGATGATCCTAATATTTCATGTAAGACAGAGCTGAAGTCCTTATCATCAACTAATTCTTCAAAGTAATCACTTTAGCTGATTATTTCTTTCAAATACGTTCATAAAAGCCATAACAACGGATTGGTCAAATTGTACGCCTTTGTGCTTTTCCAGTTCTGACAGCGCGTACTCAATTCCCGGTGCGGGTCTGTATGGCCTGTCTGATGTCATTGAATCAAATGAATCCGCAACATGAAGTATTCGTGCTCCGAGCGGAATCATGGAACCGCTTATTTTGTCCGGATAGCCGTTTCCGTCAAGTTTTTCATGGTGATACTTGATGAACGGAATAATTTCCCGAAGCTGTTTAATTTCCTTTAAAATATTTGCACCCTGTGCAGGGTGTTCCTTTACAATATCAAATTCTTCTGCTGTCAGTTTGCCGGGCTTGTCAAGAAGATAGTCATATGTGCCGATCTTCCCGATATCATGAAGAAGCCCTGCAAGCCTGATGTTCTTTATATCATCAGGATCGATCAGCATTTCGCGTGCAATCTGTTCAGCGTATTTAGCGACCCGTTCAGAGTGACCCTTTGTCCAGGGACTTTTTGCATCAAGGGCATTGACCATTACAAGGATGAGCTGCATGAAGAGCTCTTCCAGGTCGCCGTAAGATTCGTTAATATCTTCAAGCATGTTCAAAAAGGCATCGCGTCCTTTTTGTGCGTTTGTTGCCTGAGCCTTTAATTCACTTAATGAGTGAGAATAGATCTCTATAAGGTCACTATGGTCTTCAGGTTCTTCGACCTTATCATAACTTTTCAGTATGGACTGCACCGCTGCCACCGGGATCCCGTCCATAATAATTGGTGAAATGTTTATGTTCAATGTTTTTTTAAGTGTATTGTCATATATTTCAAGCTGCCCTTCTGTGCCATTCTTTATAAGTCTGCATAAAGGGCACCCCTTGGCAGGACTATCGGCATTATGAAAAAATTTATAGAATTTGTCATGATCCGGATAGGAGCTTTTACTGTAAAGCCTCAGCATCGCGGTATTTGCAGTAATAACGTTCAGGTTTGCATCAATAATTGATACCGGGTATGTCAGTCTGCTGACAAAATCAACCCAGTTTTTGTAATACGCTGTCTCGTCTGTCGGATTCTGCATGTATCAGGCTCTTTTCTTTATATTTAGATAACTCGGCATTTAATCTTTTTATCTCTTTTTTCAGGTCTTTCATTCTTAACTCTCTACCTATGGCCATGTTATAGAACTTTTCGAGTTCATTGACCCTTTTCTTTAGCTCTGCTTCGGATTTTTTGATCTGCTGTTGTGCATTTTTCAGTTTTGTTATGTCAGTTGCAACAACAACCGAGAAAATAAAATTATTGTTAACATCATGGATCTGTCTGTAGCTTAAATAAAGCCATCTGCCTTTATCCGTTTGGAGTTCTTTTTTCAGTACAGATTCAGTGGCAATGTCTGACGTGCTGATAAACATGCTGAATTCTTCAGGAGTGCATGAAAAATGATTATAGCAGGTTTGTCCGATCAGGCCGGCAACAGGTTCCCCTGTATATTTTGCGAAGCTTTTATTGCATCTTGTTATTTTGTGGTCTTTATCTATCAACAGAATAAATTCCTTAACACTGTCAAAGGTCATTTCCCACTCGGTCTTCGCTTTAGTCACTGCTGAGAGAAGGTTGTTATGTTCCTGTTCGATCTCTTTACGCTCTGAAATATCGGTAATTGTAAGCAGTACACGGGCTTTGTTATCATAATGGTTTTTTTTATGTCCTATTTTTGATATCGTGGCTGAATAATATAACAGGGTTTTTTTGTCAGGAGATATTGTAAATTCACTATTGATGGTCTCATTCGTATCCAGATTTTTCTGTATATCGTCACTTAATGATGATATGAATTTGTCCTGTGAAAGGGCAGGGAAGGCCCTTCTCTGCCTGTGGAAGGCGTTATTGATGGATAGAATGTTCATATCACTATCAAGGATCAACAGCATGGATGGGATGGAAAATATTATATCATCGGTAAATTGCTTTGCTTCCCTTATCCTCTGGAGAGATTGCTCAACATGAACAGCCATGAAATTGAATCCATTTGCAAGCTGACTGATCTCATCATTTCCGGAAATATCTATTCTTGTGTCCCACTTGCCCTTTGCAAGATCATTTAATCCTTCAGACAGTTTTCCTATCGGTTTAGTTAAGGTATCAGAGATATATAAGGCTATGAACAGCATTATTGTAAGTCCTGCTACCGTGACAATACTGCCGTATATTGTAAAATATCTGTTGAGGTTCTCAAGAACTGCTGTATTGACTATTTCAGCAGAGAGCGTAGATTTTATAGTATGTTGAAAGATAAGATTAGTCGCAATTCCATTGAAGGCCAGAATGCTGAACAGAGCAAAAAGAATTTTGTTCCTTAGGGTTAATTTGATATTCATCATCATATCTCATTTAAAGTAAAGCAGAAAATGACGGGATTACACCCGTAAATTACAAATTTAATCTTATATGCAGTACTGTAGCAATAGTTTGTTGTAAGTCTGCATTGAGTTCATATCGGCAAATATCTGAATAACTTGAGTCTGTTAGCAGTATTTGATAAAGTAATATGATGAGTGAAATAACAACAGCAGGCATAATTATCATTGGCAATGAGATACTTTCAGGCAAGGTGGCTGATGTTAATTCGCATTTTATGGCTTGTGAATTAAGAGGGCTTGGTGTTGAGCTAAAGCGTATAGTGGTCATACCGGATGATATTGATATTATCGGAAAAGAAGTATTATCGTTTTCACAAAAATATAACTATGTATTTACATCCGGAGGTATTGGGCCTACTCATGATGATGTAACAATGGAGGGTATTGCCGGTGGTTTTGGGGTAAAACTTACTGAACACCCTGAAATTAAAGAGATTCTGGTTTCAAAATACAATAACCTGATAAATGATGCTGTATTGAAAATGACCATGGTACCGGAAGGCAGTAAGGTCGATTTCAGTGAAAACCTCAGATTTCCTGTTGTTTCCTTTAAAAACATTTTCATTTTCCCGGGAATTCCTGAATATTTAAAAAATAAATTTCCTCTCATAAAAGAAAAGATCCGTACCTCCGTTTTTTATTTAAAAAGTGTTTATCTCAAATGTCATGAATCACATATTGCTGAAAGCCTGAACAAGATCGTTGATAAGCATCCTGATGTTACATTCGGTTCCTACCCTGTGACCGGAAACTCTGAATTTTTGATAAAGATCACAGCTGATTCAAAATCTGAGGAACATCTAAAAAAGGCCTTTGATGAGTTTTTGGCAGCAATCTCTCAGGACATTATTGTTAAGGTCGAATAGAGTTCTATTCACGTATGATGTTTTCTCCTGCATAACAGCTATATATCTTTCTTTTAATTAGATTATAATAAATAAGCGTAGGCGTTTTATTCTTTAAGTTCTGCTGTATATACAGTTTGTATCACTAAACATTTAATAATATAACAGAGGGCAAGTAATGTCATTGGATAATTCTCGTGTCTTATTGATTGATGATGAGGATTTTATTCTTCATAGCTACAAAAGTGTTTTGGCCTCTAAAGGTTTAAGCAGCGTATTGACGCTGCAGGATGCCAGAGACGCGCTGCCTGTTATTGAACAGAACAAGCCGGATGTTATAGTTATTGATCTTTTAATGCCTTATATCTCAGGGATGGATCTGTTAAGAGCAATTAAACAAAATCATTCGGATATTCCTGTTATTGTGATGACCGGATTAAATGATATAGAAAATGCTGTGGAGTGTATGAAAGAGGGCGCCTTTGATTATTTGCTGAAGCCTGTTGACATAGGCCGCTTCATGTCAAGTATAAACAGGGCAATTGAATTTGTTGATTTGCGTGATGAAGTGAAATATTTGCGGCAGCATATCCTGACTGATAAGCTTGAAAATGAAGGTGCTTTTAAAGAGATAATTACAAATGACAGAAAAATGCTTTCCATTTTTTGTTATCTTGAAGCAATAGTGAAAACCCGAAGACCTGTTTTGATCTGTGGTGAAACCGGTGTCGGTAAGGAGTTGATAGCAAGGGCCATATATGCGCTATGTAATATTTGTGGCAAATTTGTGAGTCTGAATGTCGCTGGACTTGATGATACCATATTTTCAGATACGCTTTTTGGTCATACCAGAGGCTCTTTTACGGGCGCTGATACAGACCGGGATGGACTGATAGTACAGGCCTCTGATGGTATGCTGTTTCTCGACGAGATAGGTGATCTGAGCCAACCGTCTCAGCTTAAGCTGCTCAGGCTTCTTGAGGAAAAGATCTATTATAAAATAGGTTCTGATGAGCCTATGTGCTGTAATGCGCTGATCATCGCTTCTACCAACAGGGATATTGTCAGCCTTGTGTCAGAGGGAAAGTTCAGGAAAGATCTCTACTACCGTCTCTGCTCTCATTCAGTTTATGTACCGCCTCTTAGAGAACGCCTGGATGATATACCTTTATTGCTGGAGCATTTCCTTGAAACCGCGGCTGCATCCTTAAACAGAAAAAAAATATATTTTCCTGTTGAACTTATTACACTGCTCACAAATTATAACTTCCCGGGTAATATTCGAGAGCTTCAAGGAATGGTTTTTGATGCAGTTGCCCAGCATAGATCCGGTTTGATCTCACTTTTGTCTTTTAAGTCATTCATCTCAAAGGTTGGGAAAAAGCTTGATCTGACTTCCATTCCGGGCCAGGATAATATCATACCAGTGCATGATAACGGTAATGTGCTTCCTACACTGAAAGAATCTGAAGACTATTTGATAACAGAAGCATTAATAAGGTCAAATGGTAATCAGGGTATTGCCGCGTCAATATTGGGAATTTCCAGGCAGGCCCTTAATAAAAGATTAAAGAGAAGAGAAATAAATACTGAAAGCACAACTTGACCATGCGACAAATGTTGCTATTGATACATAAGTTGCACATCTGATTTATGTCAATTTTTCCATCACTTAAGCGATTATTTTAATTGTGCACCTAGTTAAATGTTTCAGGTGTATGTTTTTTGATATATCGGTAACATGTTGAAACATTAGAGTTTATTGCTTGTTGTACCCTGGTATATATTTTGCTTCTATCTACTTCGTAATTCATGTAATTTTTTTACATAAAATCACTATTGAGGTATAGGGGGCATATGTGAAGTACACTGTTAGTGAAGATATTATTAAAGATACGTGCAACTGCAGAGATGATTTTTCCTGTTTGAAAGGCAATGATGAATGTATATGTGAAGTAGAAGAAAGCTTTAATGATAAGATATATTTTATAAATCCTGATAACAAAGGGATATGTGATTACAGGATGTCATTTGGCTACTCTTATATATGCAATTGTCCAACAAGGCGGGAAATATATAAACAATATAATAAATAAGGCAGTAGTTCACTGTTGTGTATCAGTCTTTTTTATTTCCTGAAATAATAATTAATATGCCTGCAACAAAAATGAATACAGATGTGAAAAAGGGGATAGTATACAGAACGGTTTTTCTGCCTTCATAGTACCTGCCGTTATAATATGTGACGGAATAATCATGCGGTTCATTTATAAGGAAATCAATAACATCGGACGGCCTGTAGCCGGTTTTGTAAGCGCCTTCAAGATCAAATCCCATATCATCTGAAAGTTCTTTGGCAACGAATGTTTCGGTCCTGACAACTCCTTCTTTTATTATTATTTTTTTTGGATCGGATCCGTCTTCGATATTAAATACAGACAGCGCGCTATAAAACCATAGTGCAATGATAATAAGAAGTATTCCGGTTAGTATGGATTTTTTGTTTGCCATAATAGAGATGTTTAATTATATTAAACATCTTTTCTGAAATGCTCTGAAATATTTGAGGTATTAATATATTTTATAGGCTAGATATTATCAAAAACATTTTTCACGTCTTGTAAGATCATGTCATGAACTGCTGATGAGGCGGCAACAATATTGCCAGATTCCATGAAGTCTGCTTCTCCTTTAAAGTCAGTAACTTTTCCGCCTGCTTCATTGACTATAATAACACCGGCGGCAATGTCCCATGGGCTCAGGCCTATTTCAAAAAAACCGTCACATCTTCCGCAGGCAAGATAGGCAAGGTCAAGGGCTGCTGAACCGGCTCTTCGTATATCACTTACCTTGTGGAACAGATTTTTGAACAATTCAAGATACGGGATTATCATCTCTTTTTTGCGGAAAGGGAATCCCGTTGATATCAGACAGCTCCCGGGGTCTGTTGCTGAGGATACGCTGATCTTTTTACCATTAAGAAAAGCGCCGCAATCTTTCTCCGCGCTGAACATTTCTTTTTTCAGCGGATCATAAATAAGCCCGAGAATTATTTCATTTCTGTATTCAAGCGCGATCGACACACAGAACAGAGGAAATCCATGGATGAAATTTGTTGTGCCGTCAAGCGGATCGATTATCCAGCGGTATTCTCCTTTCATGGCAGTATGTGCGGATTCTTCAGCCAGGAATACATGGTCAGGAAAGGTCTTTTGAATTGTCGAAATAATGATGGCTTCAGCTTCTTTGTCAACATAGGTAACAAAGTCGGATGCCTGCTTGGTGGTGATATCTTTTTTGGATATCATACCGAGGTTGTTCATTATAAAGTCGCCGGAAAGGAGTGCTGCCCTGAACGCCGTCCCCAGTTGTTCGTTCTTTAACTTAGTCATCTTATTTGTCCCCATACTAATAAGTGGCGGTCACTTACGAGCTCAACATTTAAATAATGAAGTTCATCTTTTGAAAGCTGTTTAATGATCTCATCTATATTATATGATGCTAACAATGAATTGTAAAAGTCTTTTTTCAGGACAGGGGGAGCGCCCTTTGCATAAATACCGACAAGTTGTTCTGTTTTCTGTTTGGTTTCCGGCCTGTAAAGGTCCATAATGAATACCGGAGCCCCGGGTTTTGCACAGTTCTTGACTGTCTGCCATAATGCGGAAGGGGCTTTAATATGGTGCAGCAGGCTGTTGGATATGACAGCATCAAAATATTTGTGCGGCAGGCCATTGTCCGGCAAAAAGCATTTTTGAAGCTTTATCCTGTCTGACAGGCCAGCTTTTTTTATGTCCCGGTCTCCGATCTTCAGCATTGCTCCTGCGCCGTCGACCCCGGTAACTTGAACACTGCGAAAAGACGAGGCAAACCTGATCAATACATCCGCGGTGCCGCACCCGAGATCCAGGACATGTCCTTCTAAATGATCAGAGAACTTTTCTCTGAAAAGCGATACAAATGCATCATGAGGTTCGGAGAAATCAGTTTCAGCATAAGCTGAAGCCTGTTCGTCACTATCCATAAGGTCATTTTCGGGTATTCTTTTCATCATATTGTTTATTCAGTCCTGACCCTCACCGAGGATCACAAAAGAGCTTTCAGCCGCCTGACTGCTTTTCTTGCCACTGGCTCTGTATATCATAAGTGCCGTGTCTTTTGAATTTTCGTTTTATCCGGTCAATGCTGTCTCCGACAACGTTATCAAGTGAATATTCTCCCATCTGTTCTTCATTGCAGAGATAGAATAAATACCCTATCTCCTCAGGTTCAAAACCAATAAGCCTGGCACCAATACCGTCAGCCTTCACAGGGTCTGCTGATGCTATTGCCACACCCATATCAACAGCTGTTCCGTCAACCGGTCCGTCACCTTCCATGCATACAAAGCCGTCAAGCACCACCAGGTCGGGCCATGTTCTTTTGGCGATCTCAGCGATATTCCTGTGTATCATTTTCACGCTTTTCCGGTATGTCGGGTACTGCCTGAACAGAAAGTTTATGAGCCAGTTCGGCAGCCGTCTCCTTGCCTTTGAGACTGTCCCCGGCGGAAGTCTGTCGAGCAGTGTCTTGGGGGCATCCACTTCTATACCGGCCTTCATGCCGTGTATTGTTGCCATGTCCTTAAGAAATACCAGTCCTGCCATGTTCTTTATGCCGAGCGTCGCGACCGCAAAGTTGTGGGTCTTAGGGATCGAAA
>CBFDEG010000017.1:0-28476 GCA_965603765.1 uncultured bacterium
AAATTGATAGTTTTCTAAGGCCCATTTTCATTGTTGCCTCCAGTGATTTTAAAATCCCCAAATTAGAAGAGTTAATAATTCTATAACATTCTATATGCTTTTACAACAAAAAAATTAAGCCATAAATCTGCTGCCATCTCATATTTACAGATATTTTCAAAATCCCCGGTTTATAAATATACTATGAGTCTGGACAAAATACAATTGGACAATAAATAAAATGCAATTTAGCTGCCACTTTGTAACTGTTTAATTTTATTAGTTTTTCATATATAAAAATTTATTATATGTAAATCAATTTGTCATATCATTTTATCAGATCTTCGATATTCATAATTATATTATTATAAATCAGGCAGTTACACTATTTCAAAAGCTTTCAAATTGTGTCGACAAAGCTTACATGATTTACACTGATCTTTAAAAATCCGATATTTTTATAGATCAAAACATGTTCAAAACTCATCAGACTCAAGATTTTATAAAATAAACCGTATAACTAAGTATCCTTTGAATTTAAAAATATATTTATATTTCAGGGAATAAACAATTACGTTTCAAGGACAGGGCATGAATAAATCATTATTATCATATGTACAGAACATCACTGATCTACCAACCATACCAATCGTTGCGCAGGAGATACTGGGCATTGTAAATGACGACCTGATATCTCTGGACAAGCTTAACAAAATTATAGAGAAAGACCCGGCAATTTCAGCAAAGGTACTGAGTGTCGCGAACTCGGCGCTTTTCGGGGTTAATGACCCTGCAGCTACAACCAGCAATGCCCTGCTTAGAATAGGCTTTGACAATATAAAGAATATAGCGCTCAGCATCTCATTAATGACCGTGTTTGACACCAAGGATCCTTCAAAGGCTGTTGATTACAACAGGGTATTCAACCACTCGATCTCTGTAGGTTTTATTGCCAGACTGCTCTCAAACAAGCTGAGGCTTAATATCTCAGAGGAAGTATCACTTGGCGGAATGCTGCATGACCTGGGCATACTGGTACTGAACAGATATTTTGATGAGTCGTACGCGGATGTGGTTAATGTGCTCACAGCAGAAAAAAAGCTTCTTGATACCGAAAAATAGATATTGGAATTTACACATGCTGACATTGGAAGCTGGCTTGCAAAGAAATGGCACTTCCATGAGTCCGTAATTGATATGATCTCGTTTCATCACAACCCTTCAGGGTCCGAAAAATATGCACAGCATACTGCAGTCATCCACCTTGCGGACTATATATGCACAATGCATATCATAAGTGCACTTGAAAAGGAATATATTATTCCGTTCGACCCTGCAAGTCTTGAGATACTCGAGATATCCGATGCTGATATACAGGACATAATATCAGAGATCAAATGCGGTTCGTTCTTCACCGGACTCTTCACACCTTAACTTAAAGCTATAGTTAAAAAGCTTCCGCAAGATGCATTGATACTGTTTTTGACGAACCCGGCTCTTCCATTGTAATACCATACATATAATTGGCTGCTTCCATTGTCCGCCTGTTATGGGTAATGGTAATAAACTGGATCTCACCTGCAAGCTGTCTGATTAGATTTATAAACTTCTCGGTATTCGCCTCATCAAGCGGGGCATCAACCTCATCAAGCAGACAAAGAGGGGTGGGTTTTATCATGAAACCGGCAAAAAGCAGAGAAAGAGCTGTCATGGCCTTCTCACCGCCGGAAAGCAGATTAAGGTTCTGGAGTCTCTTGCCCGGCGGCTGAGCAATGATCTCTATTCCTGCTTCATGTATACTGCCCTCGGTAAGCTGAAGCTCGGCCCTGCCCTTTCCAAAAAGCAGCATAAAGACTTCCTTGAACTTTGCGTTCAGCGCATCAAACGCATCCATAAGTCTCTTTTCTGAGGTCTTATTGATCTTCTTTATTGTGTCTTCAAGTGAAGCAATAGCTTCCTCAAGATCATCACGCTGTTTTGTGAGAAATTCATACCTTGTTTTAAGCTCTTCATATTCATCTATCGTTCCCATGCTCACCGGGCCTATGGACTGGATCCTGGCCTTGAGTTCGGGCAGTCGCTCTTCTTCCTCAGGGGTGACAACATCAGAAATATCCGCGGTCTCGATCTCTATTGAGTAGGTCTTCTCCATGTCTTCTTTGAGATAATTAAGCTTCATTGTCTGCTCCATCTTCTTCATCTCTATCTGATTCAGCTGGCTCCTCATTGATTCAAGTCCTGAAGCGATCTCCTTGAGCTGTTTCTCAATTATCGCCAGTTCCGCTGTCTTCGCATCAAGGACCTCATTAACCTTTGATGCATTGCCCTGCAGTTCTGAAACCAGTGCAACCTTGGCCTTGAGTAATTCGTCTTTGGCAATAATTCCTTCTTCTTTTACCACAATGCTTTCAGTGATATGAATGTCCTCATTTGCCATGTTCTGCTTTCTGGTCTCTATATCAATAATTTCAACATTAAGTCTCTCAAGCTCTCTTCGTATGGAAGCCATGTTCTCTTTTTTGGCAGTCAGCTCAACTCTCACACCGGTTATCTCGGAACGCATCAATTCAATTGCCTGCTTCTTTTCTGATATTATGTTCTGCAGGGACCGTATACGTTCCTCTATCTGCATTTTTTCTTCTTCCATGGCAATGGCGGCTGCTTCCTTTTCAGCCCTTGCGATTATCAGTTCTTCTTTTACCCGGTGGTCATCATCCAGCTCAATTGAAATATATTCATGTTTTTTATGCAGGCGGGTATTTTCTTCTTCAAGATTTGCCACTTTCATCTCCATCTGGTGCGCGTACTTCTCCCGGCTCGAAATAGCCGCATCAGCGGATATAATATTATTTTCGATGGATATGATATCTTCCCGTATTGAAGCTACCGTACTTTCACCCTCAGAAATTTTCATCTGCTTATCAGAGACACTCTTTTCAAGTTCTTTGATTAAACGCTTTATCTTGAGAACGCCTTTATCAGTGCCGCCAAAGACCATGCCGGACGGTTCAAGCACATCCCCTTCAAGGGTCACAAAACATAGACCACTACTATTTGCGCTGCTGCAATGCTCATCCCATAACGAAAAGGCTGTCTTAAGATCATTAACAAGGAAAACATTCTTTAACAGTGAGTCAGCCACCTTTTCATAGCCGTCTTTCACTGATATGAACTTAACGGCCTCTCCGACAACACCGCTGGATTCAGTGATGCGTTTAGCTGTATCATCAACACCGGAAAAAAGGTCCCTGAAAGGATTAAGCGTAATAAAACCGCTTCTCTTTGTATTTTTATCTTTTATGAACTGAAGCGCACGGTTTATCTCATTATTATCCTCTACAACAGCCGCGCTCAGTTTGTCACCGAGAATTGCCTCAATGGCAGTCTCGTATTCAGGCAGCGAACCTACTATGTCAGCAACCTGGCCCAAAGTCCGTATGCTTTCATCAAAAGATTTCATCTGGCTGCTGTCCTGCTCTCTGAGCGCCTCAAGCTTTGATTCCATGGAAGCAAGATCAACCCTGTTCTGCTGTAGAACAGACTCAGCATCGGTCCTGTCCTCTTTTCTGTGTCTAAGCCGTTCAACAAGGTCAGCCTTTGTGACCTTTGACTCATCAGCATCCCTTAACGCTTTAATATGTTCATCTCTTGTCTGAGTCATCTGACTGTTAAGAGATGAAAGATCATCTTTAAGTGAATTTATGTCCTGCGAATTTTTCTCTGCTTTTTTATTGATATTATCGATGTTAAGTGAAAAATGGCTTACCTCATTCTTAAGGTTGCTTATCTCTTCCGCCTTCCGGAAAAGGTCACTTCTAAATCCCTCAAGCTGATGTTCAAATTCATTGATCTCATTTTCTGAATCTGCAAAACCGGCATTCCTCTCATTAAGCCTGGCCTCAAGCACTGAAAGCTCCTCACTCAATTCACTTTCCTGTTTTAAGGTCTCGCTTCTTCTTACAGCATTTTCTTCTTTCTTTGTATCAAGCTCCTGGTCATGCCTTTTCAGCGCGCCCTGCCTGTCCCTGAGATTTTCACATTCGTTTTTAAGCAATGCAACCTTGCCTTCGTCCTCGGCTATCTCTCTTTCAATAGCATACAGGTTGGTCCTGATTTCGTTGAGTGACCTTTCATGTTCAACACAGAGACGTTTCTTCTCCTCGATCATGGCCTCTGTAGCATGCACATTCGCGGAAGACTCGGCCTCCCTGGACTTGAGGTCATCCTCAGACAGGATATATCCGTCTATCAGATCCTTCATATTAATTACATCTCTTTTTGCCACCCTGAGGTCTATGTCCTTTAACTCCTCAAAAAGCTTTTTATATCTCTCAGCCTTTTTGGCATGTCTGTCTATGGTATTTATCTGCCTTTTAACTTCGGCGATGATGTCCTGTATTCTCTGAAGGTTCGTTTTGGATGACTTGAGCTTATTAGTGGCCTCGTGCTTGCGGATCTTGTATTTCATGACCCCCGCGACCTCTTCTATAAGGAACCTTCTGTCCTGGGGCTTTGAATTTATAATGTCACCTATCCTGCCCTGCTCAAGAATAGAATAGGCCTTCAGTTCAAGTCCTGTATCAAGGAACATGTCCTTGATGTCCTTGAGCCTGCATGGTACCTTATTCATAAGATATACGCTCTCACCGGACCTGAACAACCGGCGTGTCACAGCAACCTCGCTCCTTTTATTACTTATAGCCTCTGTATCCCCGTCTAAATTTTCATTAATAATGTCCGTGAGCACAAGCGTTACTTCCGCCATGCCTTTTGTCTTCTTGGTGGCTGAACCGGCAAATATAACATCCGACATCTCACCGCCCCTGAGGCTCTTGGCGCTCTGTTCACCCAGCACCCATTTAAAGGCATCAACAATATTGCTCTTACCGCAGCCGTTAGGACCAACTATTGCGGTTGTACCGGGATGAAATTTAAATACGGTCTTGTCTGCAAATGATTTAAACCCGTTTAATTCAAGTCTTTCAACACGCATATCATTGTTCCCTCATTATTAAGATTCTTTAAAAACAGTATTAAAATTACATATATACAGCGACATTATACTTCGAGAGCCCTACAACTACATATAGATACATCTCAAGCAATACCAACAAGATGATGTGCTTTTACTTCAGTTAATATATACCATCGAAGCAATTCTGGCAAGTAAAATCTTGCGGATAATACATCTGTTAGTTTTCCCCTTATTTTTCATCAGAATATATTTTAATAAAAAAGAGAAAAGACGATATTTCGCGTCTTTTCTCTCTTTCGACAGATCAAAATATATATTAATATATAAGCTTATATATTATCTTCTTCTCTGATGTTTGGTTCTTTTAAGAAGTTTTCTGTGCTTGTGCTTGCTCATTTTCTTCTTACGCCATTTTTTGACGTTTCCCATCCATTCACCTCCTGTTAAGAATCTGCATTTACCATATATTCTGTCGCCTGATGCATGAATGCCTCAAGCTGTATATCCGAACATGTAGCTTCCGCTCCATCATATGAAACACTCAAACTCGGTATAGTATAGTCTTTTTTAAGACCTTTTAGCATTGCCGAGACGATTGTTCCAGGCATGCACCCGAAAGGCATCGCACTAATTATACCAGAAGCGCCAAAATTTACATAGTCCACGGCTTTTCCGATACTTAACACTGCTTCTCCCTCAAATGAATCATCCAGATAAGGCGACGCATATTTCATCAATGTCCGGGAATCCGGCTCTTTGAGGGTCTTTAAAAAGCCCTTGAAATTCCCGGCAAGTTTGTGTTCTTCACGATTCTGCACATATCCTGCAATTACATTATTAGCTATGTCCGTTATGTGCTTCTTTGAAAAATAATTAGTTTTAAACCTTACGGCCGCCTTGCGAAGCCCCATGGCGTTAATGTACCGTATCCACTCCTCAAAAGGAGCAAGCCATACCTCGCCGCCAAGTGCTTCGATCTTCCTGATTATTTCCTCATTGGCAAATCTGTTATGCCTTACAAATATCTCCCCTATTAAACCTATAAGAGGTTTCTTCCCGCCAGTTCTTTTTATAGAAGCAAAAGAAGAACGTATCTCAGACATCAGCCCGTTGATATTGCCGTCATGTTTTTTAAGGACATTGTATATCCCGTCCAGATATTCATTATAGACATTATCAGTTTCACCTTTATTCACTTCATACGGCCTTGTTTCGTGGAGGCACTTCATGAGCATATCAATAGCCACGATTCCCCTCCAGGCCTGCTTTGTAAAAACATTCCCGACAATCCCGAGGTCTGTGTAAAAAGACTCATCCTGATTCGGAGCATATATCGGCACATTCGGAAAACCTATTTCATTTAGAATTATCCTGTGCAGGACATTGTACTGTCCAAAGCGGCATGGCCCGGCGCCTGAGGGCATAAAGAAAACAGACCTGTCAGGATCAAAGCCGGGGGAAAGTGCCTTTCTGACCATATCACCGGTCGTGATCGTACACGGGTAACACTCTTTCCCTGTGACATGCTGCCTGCCGAGCTTGATGCTCTCTGCATCAGGCTCTGCCATGACCTCAGCAGAAATACCGCAGGCCTCAAAAGCAGCAGCAACGCCAAATGCATGATCAGACATTCTCGGCAGATAAACTATCTTGTTGTCTTTATTTTTACTCATGTATTTCATACGCATGTCAGCGGGTCTGCCCACCGGAGCATTTTCCCTGCCGCTGATACTGTCAAGAAATGCCTCGCAGCGTGTGATCGCGCCTGCATTAGCGCTGTGTTCATCGATCTCTATATGAAGATACGGTTTCCCGGTCATTGCCTCGGTAAAATACCTTTGAATGAACGAGTCCGGACCGCATGAAAAGTTTCCTATGAAAAGAGCGAACAGCTTCGGGTTCTCACGTATCACTTCAGCTGCCTTTAATATATTCTGTCCGGACCTCCAGTACATATTATCCCATCGCTCCGAGATATCTACCATCTCAAGCGGAAGAAAATCCATCGGAATGGAAAGCACCCCGAGGGCCGCCAGTTTTTTCGGGATCTCAAGATTAATTCCGGGATCAAATGCATTATACGCCCTGCCGACTATCACCACAGCCTTTTCAGGAAGATTACCGAGTATCTCCATCCCACGATCCTTTACAGCTTTTCTGAAATCATCCTGAGCTCTGTCCGCCTTTGCCATGGCAGCCTTTACATCATTCTTAGTAATATTGAACTGCTTGAGAGATGCGGCTATCTGTTTTATAAGATATTCTGTACCAAGCTCATAGTTAATGACCGGTTTGATAATATTAATATTCTCAAAAGCGGTTTCAGCAATATAAGGCATGGTCTGGGCATACGGACAGGCAAAACTGCGCTGTTTTTCACTGTCAGCACAGAAGTTAATGAAACTCGGCATAAAAACAGCATCAACGTCCTTATCCAGAAGGTCTTTAATATGTCCGTGCGCCACCTTGTGCGGAAAACAGCTTTCAGCAAGTATATGCTCAAGCCCTTTGTTTATGACCTGCCTGTTGGTCCTGGAAGAAAGGTCGACCTCAAAACCAAGCTCCCAGAGCAGTGTGCTCCAAAACGGAAGGAAATCATGAAAAAAGAAAACCCTCGGCATACCAAGGCGATATACTTTTTTCCCGTTCCCGCGCTTGCGCTTTTCATTAAAGGACACGAGATGATCATTATGCGTCTTTTCAAGAAGCACCTGCCTCTCGGCAAACAGGTCCGGAATATCAGCTTTATCTTCAGAGCTTTTTTCAGCACGTTTCACATCATATTTTTCACACCGGCTGCCGTAATACAGAGGCACTTTTTCACCATCTATCTTTACCCTGTTTATCTCACAAAGGTTATCGCACTCTTTGCACTCAAATGACTTGACCTGATAGTCTCTCTTTGAAAGGTCAAAGCCCTTAAAGCCCGAGCCTGACCCGTTCATATGTTCTTTTGCTATTATCGCCATGCCTATGGCCCCGGTAACATCATGGTGAGGCGGGACTATAATTTCCTTGCCCAGATATTTTTCGAACGCGGCTGTTACGCTTTTATTGAATGCAACGCCTCCCTGAAAAAATACCTTTTTACCTATTGGCCGGTCACCCACAACCCTGTTAATATAATTCTGAACAATTGAATAAGAGAGTCCGGAAACAAGGTCTTCTCTCGGAGCGCCCCTCTGCTGTTTCGAAAGAAGTGAGTTTTCCATGAACACTGTGCATCTCTCACCAAGCGAACACGGCCTTCCTGACTGGAACGCGATATCGGCAAAATCATTCTTTACGGATATATCAAGTTTTTCAGCCTGCTCTTCAAGAAATGAGCCTGTGCCTGCGGCGCATGCCTTGTTCATCTCAAAATCAACTATCACTCCGTCCTTTATTGATATGAATTTAGAGTCCTGCCCGCCTATCTCAAGTATTGTGTCAACGTCAGGCGCTATCTTCACCGCTGCCTGTGCCTGCGCGGTGATCTCATTTTTCACAATGTCCGCACCGACAAAGTCAGCTATCATATACCTTCCCGAGCCTGTAGTGCCCACAGCGCATATCTCGACCCCGCTGTCGATTTCAGCGCCTATCTCACCAAGTCCCTGTTTTACGGCTTCAATGGGCCTGCCCGCAGTCATCAGATATCTTTTCGCTAGCACTCTCTCCTTTTCATCCATCACAACAAGATTGGTGCTTATAGAACCGATATCAATTCCGAGATAAGCCCTGGTCTTTTCACCAACAGGGGATCTATGGATGTGATATGAGACTTCATGCCTTTTTTCAAATGTATCAAGATCATCACATAAGGGCTGGTACCCCTCCTCTTCATCTTTCAGGGAATCAATGAACTCTTTAAGATCAGCAATATTATATGATGATGCCGTCCCCGCCTCCATGTCCTTAAGTACAGAGCCTATTGCAGGCATTATCGCAAAATGTTCGGGGATGATAAGTTCATCTGTCTTGAGTATCTCTCTGAATGCCCTCTTCACTCCGCTGTTTGCAGCAACACCGCCCTGAAAACTTATAGGCCCGGGCAGATACATGTTCTTGCATATTGCGCTCTTGAAATTTCTTACAACGGCAAAACATAGACCTGCGACAATATCTTCAACAGGTGTAGCTATCTGCTGAAGATGTATCATGTCCGATTTTGCAAATACACTGCATCTGCCTGCAATGTGCGGAGGGTTCTCGGACCTGAGGGCCATCTCTGAGAATTCCTCAATGCTGAGATTCAGTCTTTCAGCCTGCTGGTCAAGAAAAGAACCTGTACCGGCAGCGCATACGGAGTTCATCGAAAATTCCTTCACACTGCCTTCATGGAGGATCAGGACCTTTGAATCCTCGCCCCCCATTTCAATGACGGTCCGCACTTCAGGATAAAGTGTCTTAGATGCATAGCTTAACGCAACCACTTCATTCACAGGCTTTATACCAAATGCCTGAGCGATCAATTTTCCTGCGGAGCCAGTCAGGCTGAGCAGACAATCAGGCGGCGCATGTTCAAGCATACCTAATGCAACCTTAAGCGGATTGCCCCGGTGTCTGACATATTCTGTATGTAATACCTTGCCGGCAGAGTCGATAACAGCAAGCTTGACACTGACCGAACCGGCATCAAGCCCTATATATTTATTCATCTTGGTTCCTCTCAATTGTCACTAAATATTCCCTCAATACGTTCAAGTTTCCAGTTATAGGGCGCTTTCACAAAAAACACCCTGATGGCCTGATGGCCACCGGCGTCCCCAATAAGATACGCCCTCTTATCACCTTCAGATGCTATCATGCTGACCCTGAGGTCAACAGAAGCGGTCTTATCTTCTATTGTCGCCCCCATATTGTCTATCGCGATCTCAAAATCGTCAAAACGTCCAAACAGTCTTTCAACTCTTTTCTTCATATAAAGATAGCTGCCGCCGTAATCATCATTATAACTTAACGCCACAATATCTATAAAAGAATCAACATCTTCATGTATTATGGCTTCACTGCCTTTTTCTATTACCGTGCTGATGCGCTTTTTTTCAGACGGAAAAAATATAAAAACCAACGCAGCGATTACAATTATAACTATTATTCGTTTCATTATCTGCCAAAAGTTTACCAGAACAAGGGGAGCTTAATCATTTCATGATCCGGGAAGACAGACTGCTTAATTTCCCATTCTACACATGTATCACAGTTTATCACTACCCGCAAATCTATTCACTTACAGCTTCTCTTTCAGCAACCAGTTTCTGGGCAATATGCGGAGGGACCTCTTCATAGTGAGAAGCCTCCATTGCGTATATCCCCTGCCCGCTTGTAAGCGCGTTGAGCTGATTGGCATATGTAAGGAGTTCCGCCATGGGAACAAGCGCTGATACTTTCTGGTCACCGTCAGGCAGCGTCTCCACGCCCTGCACTTTTCCCCGTTTAGAATTCAGATCGCCTATCACACCGCCGAGATATTCTTCCGGGATACTGATCTCAGCCTTAACAATAGGTTCAAGAAGCACCGGACCGGCTTTCTCTGACGCCTTCTGAAGCGCCATGGATCCCGCTATCTTGAATGCCATCTCAGAGGAGTCTACATTATGATAAGAACCGTCATAGAGCGTGGCCTTGATGTCGACCACAGGATATCCCGCTATCAGACCTTCCTTCATCTTTTCGATAATGCCCTTTTCGACCGCGGGTATATACTGCTTCGGGATTGATCCGCCCACTATCTGGTTAACGAATTCAAAACCTCCGCCGTGAGGCAGCGGCTCTATTTTAATGTGACAGTCGCCGTACTGTCCCCGTCCGCCTGACTGTTTCTTATATTTACCCTGCGCGCTTGTTGCATTACGTATTGTCTCCCTGTAAGGGACCTTGGGCGTCTTCATCTCCACATCAACCCCGAACTTCCGTTTAAGCTTCTGGAGAGTTATCTCAATATGCATCTGCCCCATGCCGCCGAGTATCATCTCTTTTGATTCAGGGTTCATATGAAATTTAAGGGCAGGGTCCTCCTCCAGCAGCCGGTGAAGGCCTGTACCCACCTTTTCTTCATCACCTCTTGATACAGGTTTGATGGCATATGATATCATCGGATCAGCTATCTTTATCGGCGGGAAAATTATCGGATCCGACGCGGTCGTAAGCGTATCGCCTGTCTGCGCATCCTTGAGTTTTGCTACTGCCGCTATCTCACCGGGACCAAGATCTTTTACTGCAACATGATCTTTTCCCTGAAGGTAGAACATGCCTCCCATCTTTTCCTTGCTTTCACGTCCTGAATTATAAAACATCGTATCGGACCTGAGAGTGCCTGACATCACCCTGAATATTGTTATCTTCCCGGCAAAAGCGTCAGCGATCGTCTTGAATACCCTTACCGAAAGAGGCGCGTCCGCAAGAGGCTGTCTTGTTATCTCATCTCCTGTCTTCGGGTCCTTTCCTATGATCGGGTAGTCTACGGCCCTGTCAGCAGGTGACGGAATACAGTAGACAATATTATCGAGCAGCTGTTCCATTCCTATGTTGCTTATAGCTGAACCGCATACAACCGGCACGAACACACCGGTCCTCGCGCATACATTTATTGCATGATTGACTTCATCATCCGTAGGGTCTGTGCCCTCGAGATATTTTTCGAGCAGGACATCGTCCGACTCGGCAACGCTCTCGACCATCCTCTTCCTGTATTCTTTAGCTTCAGCCATGAACTGCTCAGGGATGTCCATCTCTGTCATGTTCGGGCCTTCATGCTTAACAGCCTTCATCTTTACAATATTGATAATTCCCTCAAAACTGCTTCCAGCGCCCATAGGGATATTAACCGGCACAGCAGAGATACCGTATGCAGTTTCAATACTTTTAAGAGCTGACTGAAAATCCGCATTATCCCTGTCCATTTTATTTATAAATACTATCCTTGGAAGCTTATACTCATCAGCATACTTCCAGAGCTTCCCTGTCTCCGCCTTTACGCCGGACAGGGCGCTGACAATAACAACCGCTCCGTCCACAGCGCTCAGGGCACAGTTTGTGTCCTCAATGAAATTTATATAACCGGGAGTGTCCAGGATATTTATACGATGGCCTTTCCATTCACAAAACGCGACTGCAGATGATATGGAATGATTATGCTCTATCTCTTCGGCCTCGAAATCAGTAACAGTATTGCCTTCCTCGACCCTGCCGAGCCTGGACGTTGCCTTTGTATCAAAAAGCACGGCCTCGACAAGTGATGTCTTGCCTGCGCCCCCGTGAGCAATTACTGCGATATTTCTGATCTTTCCAATATCAATACCCATAAAGCAGCCTCCCTGTATTTCATTATTCATTTACAGCGGCCCGCAGACCGCCAAAGTTTTATTCTATTATTTCTTCAATATACGGCTTGAATTTTATATTTTCTCCAGTTTTATCAGTCAAAAATTTTATACAGATTATCGAGAGCACAAGGAATATAAACCCGAACGCGGCTGATACTAATTCAGCGTTAGATCCCGGAAAATATTTTCCTGCCGCGGAATTGCCTGCTATTGTACCTGCTATGAAAAAGATGAGCGGAAGCCCGTAGAAAAGCATGGACCCTTTTATATACGTTCCGGGTCTTATAACTATTCTTACTGTCTGTCCTTCTTTTGCGTTAAGCGGATTGAGTGCATCGATTTCCATGCCGTCTTTAGTTGTCTCGCATGCCCCCTCGATCGTGCAGGTGTCGCATGTCCCCTTTTTCTGTACAACGACCGTTGCAATAGATTCTTTAACTTTGATCACAACACCGACTTCTTCCATCTCGTTGACCCCGCTTATTTAGAGAACAACATTAACAAGACATCTCAAAAAGGACAGGCCTACCCGCGCAGCAGCTTATATTCAATACTGTCAACAAGCGCCTGGTACGATGCCTCTATAATATTTTCGGACACACCCACGGTACCCCACCTGTGCTGGCTGTCACCCGACTCCACAAGGACCCTCACTTTTGTGGATGTACCTTCTCCTGCTGTAAGCACCCTTACCTTATAATCAATAAGGGACACATCATTAAGCTGAGGATAGATCTTATCAAGGGCTTTCCTCAGAGCATTATCAAGTGCGTTGACCGGGCCGTGACCGTCAGCGGCCGTATGTTCGACCCCTTGTGAGGTCTTTATCATGATCGTCGCCTCACTGATAGGCTCCTCATCCTCCCTGCGTTTTTCAACTATGACCCTGAACCCTATAAGATCAAAAAATTTACGGTGCATGCCGAATGTTTTTTTGATCAGCAGTTCAAGGGACGCCTCAGCCCCCTCAAACTGAAACCCCTGGCTCTCAAGCTCCTTCATCTCCTTAACGATCTGAAGCACCCTGGGAGAGTCAGGATCTATCTTCAATTTAAAATCCTTTATCTTTCTGAGAATATTACTCTTCCCGCTCAGGTCTGAGACAAGCACCCTCTGGTAGTTGCCTACAAACTCCGGGGTGATATGCTCGTATGTCTCAGGATGGCGCTCGATGGCGCTCACATGAATACCGCCTTTATGGGCAAAAGCACTGTCCCCGACATACGGTTGGCGTTTGAAATGCCTGAGATTGCTTATCTCTGAAACAAAACGCGAAACATCTTTTAATTTCTTTAATTTACTGTCACTTATGCAGTTAAGCTTAAGCTTAAGCTTTAAGTTAGGAATAACAGATATCAGATTGGCGTTACCGCATCTTTCACCGAGACCGTTGATAGTCCCCTGCACCTGCCTGGCACCCGCGCCCACAGCTACTACCGAATTTGCAACAGCGCATTCAGCGTCATTATGCGCGTGTATACCAATATCGGTCTTAAATGTCTTCACCATTTCCCTGACTATCGTCTCCACATCACCGGGCATTGTACCGCCGTTCGTGTCGCAGAGAATAAGACAGTCCGCACCTGCTGAAACAGCAGCCTCAAGTGTTTTCAACGCATATTCAGGATTTGCCCGATACCCGTCAAAAAAATGTTCAGCATCAAAGAATACCTTTTCCGCCTTATCTTTAAGATAATGAACAGTGTCATATATGAGATCAAGGTTCCTCTGTTTTGATACCCTGAGGGCTTCTTTCACATGAAAGTCCCATGTCTTTCCGAAAATAGTTATAACAGGTGTTTTGGCTGACAGCAGTGACTTGATGCTCGGGTCATTTTCCACCTTCAGAGAAGCCCTGTGAGTCGCACCGAATGCCGCAAGCTTTGAATTCTTAAAAGTCAGTTTTTGTGCCTGATCAAAAAGCTCGGCATCCTTGGGATTGGAGCCGGGCCATCCGCCTTCTATATAATGCACACCGAACTCATCAAGTTTGCTTAATATCCTGAGCTTGTCCTCAACAGAGAACGACACATCCTCTGACTGGGAGCCGTCCCTTAATGTCGTATCATAGATCTCGATCTTTTTCATAAATGATCAGTCCTATACCTTCGCAAGGCCAAAAGAGTCATGAAGCACCTTGACCGCGTCTTCAGTATGGTTAACATCAACAACACAGGATATCTTTATCTCCGAGGTGCTTATCATCATTATATTGATGCCGGCGTTTGAAAGGGTCTCAAACATCTGCGCCGCAACACCGAAGTGAGACTGCATGCCGACACCGACTATTGAGACCTTGGCAACATCCGCGTTCATGTTAACGCCTTTTGTGCCTAATTCATCCGACAACTTCTTTGTAATGTCCATTGCCTTTTTACCGTCAGCCTTTGAAACAGTAAATGATATGTCCGTTGCGCTGTCATGCACGCTTATGTTCTGGACTATCATATCAACATTGATATTAGCACCGGCAATCGTCTTAAAAACAGTTGCAGCTATACCCGGTTTGTCCGATACTCCCATTATTGTTATCCTTGCCTGATTCTTGTCATGAGCAAGACCTGTGACCGCTATCTTTTCCATATCTCCATCCTCCTTTGTAATAAGAGTTCCGGGGTTTTGATTGAAACTCGAACGCACCACCAAAGGAACATTATATTTTTTAGCAAATTCAACTGAACGGCCATGCAGCACCTTGGCCCCGAGGCTCGCCATCTCGAGCATCTCGTCATAAGACACCCTCTCCATTTTCCTGGCATCCGGCACTATCCTCGGGTCAGCCGTGTACACGCCTTCAACATCAGTGTATATTTCACAGGCATCCGCGGTCAGCGCTGCGGCTATCGCAACAGCGGTCGTATCCGACCCGCCCCTGCCGAGTGTCGTCACATCGGAGAATTTATTGATCCCCTGAAAGCCCGCTACCACAGGTATACTTCCATCATCGAGCGCAACAGTGAGCCTGTCGGCCCCTATGCTCTCTATCATCGCCCTTGTATGCGAGCTGTCTGTCCTGATACCCACCTGTCTTCCGGTAAAGCTCATTGACTTATGCCCCAGCTCTTTAATGGCCATTGCCATAAGCGCACTCGTCACCCTCTCTCCGGAGGATAACAGCATATCCATCTCCCTCTCATCAGGAGTCTCTGTTATTTCATGCGCGAACTTGGTGAACTTGTCCGTCTCACCGGCCATTGCAGACACAACAACTATGACCTGATTTCCCTCTTTTGCTGTTGCTGCGACACGCTCCGCAACAGCCTTTATCCGCTCTGTATCAGCAACAGATGTACCGCCGTATTTCTGAACTATCAATGCCACTTTCCGGTCACCGCCTCTTTAAAAGATATATTATAGATATAGATTATGAATTTATTGTTTTACAATGTCAAATTACAAAAGTTAATAAGTTTTTAAGCGTGAAAGACCGTAACTAAAAATAATTAAGAATATCCGATTTTCCACGCTTTATCATTTCCCTTTTATAAAATAGTCCATAAGTTTATGGCCCTTCTCAAAATACCTGACCTTCTTCATCCTGCATATATATTCCGAGTATGAACTCGAACCCGGGCCTTCAGGTTTCCGGCTGTTCCTGTAAATAATGAATGGTACAGGCTCCATTGTGTGGGTCTTGAGTCTTATGGGTGTAGGATGATCAGGCATGACAAGAACACTGCAGTCGCCCAGCTTATCAATGCCTTTCATAACAGTGCCGACCACCTTTTCATCAAAATCCTCGATCGCCTGTATTTTGGCCTTAACATCACCATTGTGACCGGCCTCATCCGGGGCCTCGACATGGACATATACAAAGTCACAGGTCTTGAGCGCCTTTAATGCGGCATCTGCCTTGCCCTTATAATTCGTATCAATATAACCGGTAGCGCCCTTTACATTAACAATATCAAACCCCGCGCATATGCCGAGACCCTTTGTAAGGTCAACAGCAGATATGAGCGCGCCCTCAATCCCGTACTTGTCCTTAAAGAGCGGGACCGTCAGTTTTTTACCCTGTCCCCAGAACCACAAACTGTTTGCGGGAAGGCTCCCGTTCCTGACCCTCTGCTTATTCACAGGATTGTCCATCAGGATATCAACAGACCTCTCCATCAGATCATTCAGCAGGTCAGCTCCTTTGCCGGAAGGTAGATATGCGCCTATCTTCCTGCCCGATATGTCATGGGGCGGTGTGCATTTCATTTTGTCCCTGCCGTTTTTCCATATCATCAGATGGCGATAACTCATGCCCGGGAAGAATTCAATTTCTTTTGTCCCGAGTTTTTTATTGATGTCCTTTATAAGCGCGCCTGCCTCCTTCGTCGAGATATGCCCTGCACTGAAATCCTGCATTAATGCAGAGTTCCGGTTATTGCCGGAAAGACCGAGGGTCACAAGGTTTGTGCGGAAGGCAACATCCATAGGCGCGAGCTTAATGCCCCGGTAGACCGCCTCGATAGGCGCCCTGCCCGTATAATTCTTTGATATGTCATAACCGAGGATCGATAGGTTCGCAACATCAGACCCCGGTTCGAATCCGGGCGGGACCGTCCTGGACTTCCCTACCTCACCCTCCCGGGCAAGCTTATCCATATTCGGGGTCCTGGCCACCTGAAGACAGGTTTTATGGCCAAGCTCCTTCATGGGCCGGTCAGCCATACCGTCACCCACCAGAACAATATATTTCATTGAAATTACCTTTAAATTTAAATGGTTGTTAACATGTTGATTTTGACAATATATTAACTTTTATACAGGATGAGAGGCAAGAGGCTTAAAATGAGATCTGCATTGACCAATTATGACTGCATGTTCAATAACAAACAGGCCCCCCTGAGGATCAGCGGTTCTGTTAATCTGAACATATTAAAGTGTTGAAGGGTCCTCAGGCGGCAGCTCATTTTCATCAAAGGGCATGATACCGAGCTGTGTCATGACAGTGTTAAATGATCCAAGGGTCTCTTCGTAATTAAAAATGAGGTCCAGATCATCTAATGACATCTCTACTAACTTGTCAAATGCATCATAATCAAAGGCTCTGCCTACCACTCCTGAACGTCTCAGTATATCAAAGAGGACCCAGTCATTATTCAGGTCATCGTCTTTATTAATAGCAAGGCTGTTCATGCGTTCATGGGATGAAATATACCACTGCATTCCGGAAAGCAGGGCATCATAGATAGTGATTATCCCGTATGATAATTTGCCTTCACGAAGCCTTCTGCTGCCGCAGCGAATATGGAGCCTGGCACGCATAAGCATGGCTTCATCAGGTCCATATATTGATTCATCAATTAAACCAAAGTGCGGCATTTCATATACCCGATCCTGTTAGTTGACAGATCATTTTGATCTGATCATCAATTGTTTATTACTCTGACTCGAAGTTCTTGATGAACTCCCCTATCTTCACTCCCAGGTGAACACACTTCATTCCTTCCATACATTCATCCGCATCAGATTTATCAATATATGTCACAAGCTGATGGCTGTCTTTTTTCAGATTTACGATATAGGAATCATTGCTTTCATCAAAACCAAGACTCACTCCTATATTATGCGTCCTGAGTTCAGGGTACATGTCAGTTATCTTGCCTTCCAGTGCTTTATTTGCATATGCCATAACGCCTCCTGTAACATTTATTATATTTAGTGCCGACAAGTCACGAAGAACCTTCTGATTTCTGTTATATACAAAATAATATCACAATAAAAATGAATGTCAATTATCCGGCAATTCATTAATTACCACTACAATGATTTGCTTATAAAAAAGTCGGAGTGTTCATTGGTTTGGCAGGGGAGATGATAAGAAAAGGTTTCAGCAGAATAAATAAAGATAGGTCTTATAGGACTAATAAGACCTATTCAGCAAAAAAACTGAAAAGATTAAATGCAGCAGCCTCTGAGATGGGCTTCAATAGCGGAAATATCGGCCTTTACCTTGACCGGGGGTTTTGACATCTTGATGGCATTGTCAGGGTCTTTCAGGCCGTTGCCTGTGAGGGTGCAGACCACAGTGCCGCCGTCTTTGAAGTAACCCTGTTTTGAAAGTTTTATAACACCTGCCAAAGAAGCGGCTGATGCGGGTTCACAGAAAATACCTTCTCTTGATGCGATGTATTGATATGCTTCGAGTATTTCATCATCCGTAACAGCATCTATCACACCGCCGGACTCGTCCCTTGCGTTCACAGCGCCTTTCCAGCTTGCGGGATTTCCGATCCTTATGGCTGTTGCAATGGTTTCAGGATTTGCGACCGGCGCACCCTTGACTATCGGGGCCGCGCCCGAGGCCTGGAAACCGAGCATCTTCGGAAGAGAATCAATTCTTCCCGCATTTTTATATTCTTTATAACCCTTCCAGTACGCGGTGATGTTTCCTGCATTGCCGACCGGAAGCGCGTGGTAGACCGGTGCCGTTCCGAGCTGGTCGCTCACCTCGAATGCCGCTGTCTTCTGGCCTTCTATCCTGAACGGGTTCACTGAATTAACAAGAGTGATCGGGTGTTTCTTAACAAGCTCCTGGACTATATTAAGCGCATCATCAAAGTTACCGTCTATCTGTATGACCATTGCGCCATGTATCATTGCCTGGGCAAGTTTACCCATTGCTATCTTTCCTTCAGGTATGAGCACCACGACCGCAATATCGGCCCTTGCTGCGTATGCTGCGGCAGCAGCGGAAGTATTACCGGTTGAGGCGCATATAACGGCCTGTGCATTCTCCTCTGCGGCCTTTGAGATGGCAAAGGTCATTCCACGGTCCTTGAACGAGCCGCTCGGGTTCGCGCCTTCGCATTTAAAATAGAGTTCCAGATCCGCATTAACGACTTCCTGGATATGCAAAGCCTTTACTAACGGGGTATTGCCTTCATTAAGGGTAATAACAGGCGTGCTGTCTGTAACAGGCAGAAATTCTCTGTAGTGGTTGATAAGTCCGGACCAGGGTTTCATAGTTATTCCAGTATGTCGCCTTCAACTAATTCAACGTTGATGCCCTGCTGTTTGATTGACTCAATGCCCTGCTGAATATTTTCTTCAGTGCCTTCAAGTTCGAGGATCATCTCTCCTGCGGATGCTGTGATCCTTGCCCTTCTGATGTTAGGCATTAAGTTATATTGTTTAGCCATATTAAATATCACAGGTTCTCTTATCAGTTCCTGCGGAAAGGTCAGCTTAAACCTTGCACTCATTGTCTTCTCCTGAAATAAGATCTGCCTGCAGACCTGCGGTATTAATTACCGCCGGCTATTGCAGGAATAATAGAAACCTCGTCACCGTCTTTGACCTCAGTCTCTTCATTCTTCATAAACCTTACATCTTCTTCGTTAACATAAATATTCACAAACCTTCTGAGTTTGCCGGCTTCGGATATTCTCTCTGCAAGTCCCGGGTACTTCTGGTCGAGTCCATTGATAAGTGATATTACTGTACCGGCATCACCTTCGACTTCTTCTTTGCCCTGGGTCAGTCTCTGGAGAGGAACAGGTATTTTTACTGTAACAGGCATAAACTCCTCCTTATATATATTTATTCTTTATTGATCTTTTTAAGCACTTCTTCAAAGGACTTCATGTTCGGGTCAATATGGTGAGGTTCACCGGTATGCCCCATTATGGCCTCTTTTGTCTTCATGCCGTTCCCTGTTATACTGAGGACGGTAACAGCATCTTTATCTATGTGTCCGCTTTCTATAAGCTTCATGGCAGAAGCAAGGGTCACGCCCCCTGCGGTCTCGGCAAATATGCCCTCTGTCCTTGCAAGAAGCTTTATGGCGTCAATTATCTCACTGTCCGAAACATCAGCTCCGTATCCTTTGGTTTCTTCAATTATCTTTGTCGCATAATACCCGTCAGCAGGATTGCCTATGGCAAGTGACTTGGCAATCGTATGGGGCTTGACAGGCCTGATGACATCAACCCCTTCCTTAATGGCAGTGACTATCGGAGAACATCCGGTTGCCTGTGCTGAAAAGACCTTTGTATTCACACTGTCTGTAAGCCCAAGCTGCTCCATCTCTTTAAAGCTCTTCCATATCTTTGTAAGAAGCGAACCGCTCGCGCAGGGGACAACGACAACATCCGGTGTCTTCCATCCGAGCTGTTCCACTATTTCATATCCCTGGGTCTTGGAACCCTCGGCATAGAAAGGCCTGATATTAATATTCACAAATGCCCAATTGTATTTATTGGCGACCTCGCTGCAGAGTCTGTTAACATCATCATAGTTACCGTCAACCGCGATGAGATTAGGCTCATATGCAAGTGATGCGACTATCTTGCTCTTTTCAAGTGTTGCAGGTATAAAAATAAACCTCTTAAGTCCTGCTGCCGCGCCATGCGCTGATACAGAGTGGGCAAGGTTTCCTGTTGATGCGCATGCAACTGTATCAAAACCGAATTCCTTTGCCTTTGAAAGCGCAACTGAAACTACCCTGTCCTTAAATGAAAGAGTCGGGTGCGTGACCGTGTCATCCTTAATATAGAGATCTTTCATTCCAAGAAGCTTCGCAAGCCTGTCAGCCTTTACAAGCGGAGTATATCCGGAATGAAGCCCGATAGTGGGTTCACCGTCGATCGGAAGCAGTTCTTTATAACGCCAGAGGTTTTGGGGCCTCGACTGTATCTTCTCTTTTGTCAGGACCTCTTTTATGCCGTCATAATCATACGCGACTTCCAGAGGGCCGAAGCAGAATTCACATACATAAATGGGATCAACGGGATATTCCCTTCCGCACTCCCTGCATTTAAGTCCTTTTACAAAGCCCATAGTATATTCTCCATCACTAAATTTATTTGCACTTAATGACCCGTCCGCCTATATTGAGCAGTACTCCTCCGGAAGGTCTGTGAGATCTGTTATCGTCGGGTTCTTACCGCATACAGGGCAGTTTTCATTCTTCGGCACTTTCACCTTCCTGAAGTTGACCCCGAGTGCATCATATATAAGCAATTGGCCTGAAAGCGGCTTGCCTTTTCCTATTATCAGTTTAAGCACCTCTGTTGCCTGAAGCGAGCCGACAACACCGCACAATACACCAAGTACGCCTGCTTCCTGACATGATGGTACGAGACCCGGCGGAGGCGGTTCTTCAAAGAGACATCGGTAACAATGCCCTTCACCCGGAATAATAGTGGTGACCTGCCCTTCAAACCTGAGTATGGCCCCGCTCACAAGAGGTTTTTTGAGCATCACGCAAGCATCATTAATAAGGTATCTTGTAGGGAAATTGTCTGTTCCGTCAACAACAATATCATAGTCCTTTATCAGGTCGAGAATATTCTTGCTGTTGATCCTTTCCCTTATTGCAATGACATTAACGTCGGAGTTAAGACCCTCGAATGTCTTCTTTGCTGAATCAGCCTTGTTCACACCGATCGTGTTAACACTGTGCGCTATCTGTCTCTGCAGGTTGCTGAGTTCGACCTCGTCATTATCAACAATAGCGAGCGTTCCAACTCCGGCTGCGGCAAGGTAATAGCCTACCGGACATCCAAGCCCTCCGGCGCCTATCATTATCACCTTTGCCTCGGATATTTTCTTCTGTCCTTTACCGCCTACTTCAGGCAGTATAATATGTCTGCTGTATCTGTGTAATTGATCTTCTGTAAAATCCATCAGTCCTCAACCTCTTTTTTTATTAGTACGATCCAGTCCTCTGGATTGATCTTCTCTACCTTAAGAACGGAATGCCCGTAATTGAGCATTGCTGTCGGGATGCTGTCAGCAGCCTCCGGGTAATCAAGTGTGACCTCGAGTACCTGGCCTACTTCTATGCTCTCTATGGCCAGCTTCGACTTGACCAGAGTATAAGGGCACTTAACGCCTTTGATATCCAGCTTTTTAGCTACTTTGATATCTTCCATCTATGCTTCCCCGCCTTCGACCCTCAGGAACATTGTCTTTCCTGAAATATCAGAAAGCCTGTTTATCTCTTTAAGCGCTGTGACCATATCTTTTTCCTTTGCCTCATGCGTCATCATAACAACGGTCACTGCCTTCTTTGTCTCCCTGCCCTTCTGGATCATGGATTCAATACTTATATTGTGTTTGCCGAGTATACCTGAAATAGTGGACAGGACACCAGGATTGTCTTTTACTGAGAAACGGAGATAATAACTTGTCCTTATGTCCTCCATTTTTCTTACCTTCAGCTTTTTATTTTCAAGGATGCCGATGTCCTGGAACCGTTCGGCTGCACCGCTTTTGATGTTCCTTGCAATATCAATTATATCGCTCACAACCGCGCTTCCCGTGGGGAGCTCGCCTGCGCCCTTACCATAATAAAGTCCTGCTCCGGTGGCATCAGCATCAACATGAATAGCATTGAACACCCCGTTGACAGATGATATCAGGTTGCTATCCGGTATCATTGACGGATGCACCCTTATCTCAATGTCGTTGCCGTCCTGCTTTGTGATTGCAAGTAATTTTATCTTATATCCGAACTCAGAGGCAAATTCAATATCCAGAGGCGTTATCCCTGTGATCCCTTCCGTATATACCTTCTTAAATGAAAGAGGAAGTCCGAACGCGAGTGACGCAAGAAGAGTTATCTTATGCGCTGAGTCAACACCTTCAATATCAAATGTAGGATCAGCCTCAGCATAACCAAGGTCCTGTGCTTCCTTCAGGACATCAGAAAACTCAGCGCCCTCGTCCGTCATCTTGCTCAATATATAATTGGCAGTTCCGTTTATGATCCCGTAAATATTGTCTATCCGGTTGCCGATCAATGATTCTCTTACTACCTTTATTATAGGAATGCTGCCTGCAACAGATGCCTCAAACCCGACAGATACGTTATTCTCTGCAGCAGTCTTGAAAATCCCGTCACCTTTTTCAGCAAGCAAAGCCTTGTTCGCGGTAACAACGTGTTTGCCTTTGTTAAGGGCGGCAAGTGTAAGCTTTTCAGCTGCGCCGGTACCTCCGATAAGTTCAACAACAATATCTATATCAGGGTCATCAAGTATGACATTTACATCATCTGTCAGCGTAACCTTGCCAAGTTTCATCCCTCTATCTGTTTTTATATCGAGATCGGCAATGGTTTTAAGCACAACAGGAAAACCGAGCTTTCTCTCAAAATCCTTCTGTTTTTTAAGAAGTATTTTTGCTGTCCCTGTACCGACCGTGCCGAAACCGATAATACCGACAGATACTGGTTTATTTTTCAAAACTGCTCCTTATAATGTGACTGAATATTTATTCAACTTGCTATTATGTCGAATTAAGCAAATTTATTCAAGATTTCATACGAAAATTTGTCAAAAAAGCGTAATTATAAGGCAAGAGGCCAGAGGCGATGGGCTATGATATCGCTTCCTATAGCCTATTGCCTCTGGCCTCTTGCCCCTGGCCATTTTTTTATCTTATTTATTAAGTGCTTTTTTAATTCCCTTTGTTGCCTGACGTATCCTGTGCTCGTTCTCGACGAGCGCAAAGCGAACAAATCCTTCACCTGCCGGGCCGAATCCGATACCCGGAGACACAGCCACACCGGCAGTCTTGAGCAGATATTTCGTAAATTCAAGAGAACCCATTTCCTTGAACGGCTCAGGTATCTCGGCCCAGACGAACATTGTGGCCTTTGGCGGCTCAACGATCCATCCGGCATTATGAAGACCCTGGATCAAAACATCCCTGCGGCTCTGATATGTATTTACTATTTCTCCGACGCACTCCTGCGGGCCTCTTAAAGCAATGATGCTCGCGATCTGTATAGGCTGGAACATTCCATAATCAAGGTAGCTCTTTATCGTAGTGAGTGCGCCCACGATCTCCTTGTTGCCGCAGCAGAAACCTACCCGCCATCCGGCCATTGAATAGCTCTTTGTGAGCGAGAAGAATTCAACACCAACATCTTTTGCACCGGGAGCCTGCAAAAAGCTCGGTGCTTTATAGCCGTCAAAAGTAAGATCCGCATATGCAAAATCATGGATCACAATAACATTGTTATCTTTTGCAAAATCAACGACCTTTTTGAAAAATTCAATGTCCGTGCATGTTGTGGTCGGGTTATGAGGGAAATTTATAAGCAGGATCTTCGGACGGGGCCATGCTGACCTGAACTCATTCTCCATTGACTCAAAAAAATCGGAATCCCCGCCAACAGGAATGCTCCGCACATCACCGCCCGCCAGAATAAAACTGTATGGATGGATCGGATATGCAGGCGCCGGGGTCAGCACGAGGTCTCCCGGATCTATCATTGCATAAGCAAGATGCGACAGGCCCTCTTTTGAGCCTATGGTCGCAACAGCCTCTGTCTCGGGATCAAGGTCAACATCATACCGCCTCTTGTACCACTCGCATATCGCCATCCTCAACTGGGTTATCCCCTTTGAAGCGGAATACCTGTGATTCTTGCCCAGGTTCGCGGCCTCGGTCAATTTATCAACTATATGCTGTGGAGTTGGAAGGTCAGGATTGCCCATGCCGAGATCAATTATGTCCTCACCCTTCTGCCGGGCCTCTGATTTAAGTTTGTTCACAATTGCAAAGACATAAGGCGGCAATCTTTTTACTCTCTGAAATTCGTACATATTATCTCCATGTAAAATAAGTGGTTAATAAACAATACAATTCTATAATAAATCTTTAAATTTTGCACTCTTAATTATCAGATCCATTGAACATTTCCCCTGCATCCATCGAGCTTCGTGTAAGCGGCGATGAAGCAACGGACCTGAACCCCATTTCAAGACCTTTGAGCCTGTACTGCTCGAAAACTTCCGGCCTGATGTACTCAACAACAGGAAGGTTTGTCCGCCTCGGTCTCAGATACTGCCCGATCGTCAGGAAATCGCACGCAACATCCCTGAGGTCATTCATAACAGAAAGCACTTCATCTTCTCTCTCTCCAAGACCGAGCATGATACCCGATTTAGTCAGCATGTCCGGAAAAAGAGACTTTGCGTTTTTGAGAAGTTCAACAGACCTCCGATAGTCAGCCATAGGCCTTACCGTTGAATAGAGCCGGGGCACTGTCTCTATATTATGGTTAAATACATCCGGCCCCGCATCAAGAACTATTCTGAGCATCTCAGAAACACCATTAAAGTCAGGCGTTAATACCTCTATTTTCATTGAATTACTTCTATTTCTCAGAGCGCGGATGGTCTCAGCGAACTGACCTGCTCCATTGTCAGGCAGATCATCGCGTGTTACAGATGTGATAACAACGAATTTAAGTCCGAGGTCCATGGCAGCGTCCGCCACCCTTTCCGGTTCAGCCGGATCAAGGGGCAATGGCTTTGAAGATTCAACAGCGCAAAATGAACAGTTCCGCGTGCATCTGTCCCCGAGTATCATAAAAGTGGCAGTGCTTTGCGAAAAACATTTCCCCTGATTCGGGCATCTTGCCTCCTCACAGACCGTAGATACCCCATGATGCCTCAGAAGCTTCTTTGTCTGATGCATTCCGGTTGCCTTGACCTTTATCCATTCCGGGTGTCTCATTGAATTACAAAAATAACTTTTTTACGTTTGGTTAGTCAATAATATCAACTTTATAAAATATTTAAAGTTGAAAGAGCCGCAAAATGAGTATAAAATAATTGTATACCTTACCGGACAGCTAAATACTTAAAAAAATTCTCAATACCATGCAAAAGAACTTGAAGAAACCAGCATATCTTTTTCTGTCTGTTTTCGCATTCCTTGTACTCTGTAGTTCTTCTGCGCCTGCGGCTCTCAAAGCTGCACAGTTCGATACTCTGATCACAGAAATGCTCTCTTCCGAACATATTGAAGATGAACTGATAATTAAATTCAAGAGTTCCGTATCAGCAAATAAACTGATATTAACGAATGCGTCTGCAAGGGTACATTCAAAAACAGGAGCAAAGGTCAAAAGGCATTTTAAAGGATTAAAAGGTGTTCAGCTTTTAAAGTTTCCTGAAAGTTCTTCTATTAAGAAAGCCCTTCAAGACTATCTGACAGATCCTGACATTGAATATGCTGAGCCTAACTATATTGTCCATGCCGCACTTACCCCTGATGACCCTGCTTTCACTAATCTATGGGGCCTTAATAATACAGGCCAGTCAGGCGGGACCGTTGACGCTGATATTGATGCGCTCGAGGCATGGGACATTACAACCGGAACACCGGATGTTGTAATAGCTGTAATTGACACAGGCGTTGCCTTAAACAGCAATATCTCGATCGGACATCCTGAAGTGACCGGCAATATCTGGACAAATACAGGGGAAACCGACTGCACGAACAATTCTGATGATGACGGGAACGGTTACGTTGATGACTGCTATGGATGGGATTTTCTTGACGCAGATAATGACCCGATGGACTACGCCGGCCACGGGACCCATGTAAGCGGTACAATAGCCGCAACCGGCAATAACTCCGAGGGCATTGCCGGGATCATGTGGAACGCATCCATAATGCCGCTGAGGTTCCTGGATGCCGCGGGGTCAGGAAGTACGGCTGATGCTGTTTCAGCCATTTTATATGCAACAGCAAACGGAGCGCATGTCATAAATAACAGCTGGGGCGGCGACGGTTTCAGCCAGACCCTTGAGGATGCCATTAATGCATCGGATGCCGTTGTTGTATGTGCCGCAGGCAATAGCGGAAGGGACAATGACCCTGCGCCTTTTTATCCCGCAAGTTATACAAGTGACAACATTATTTCAGTGGCGGCAACAGACCGCAATGACAACCTTGCTTCTTTTTCAAACTACGGGGCTGTTTCAGTTGACATCGCTGCCCCAGGAGTAAGTATATACAGCACACTTCCTGCACGCAATCAGGTGTTTTTTGATAACATGTCAGACCTCAGCAACTGGGATGCAGATGCTCCATGGGGACTATCATCAACATACTACAGTTCTCCTTACAGCGCATCCGACAGCCCTTCAGGAGATTATGCATCAAATACCTATGCATCATTATCATTGACAAACTATCTGAATATAAGCGGGCTGAGAGGCTTTGCATTAAGCTATATAATGAGCCTCGAAACCGAGCTTGACCATGATTATTTCTGTATTGATATGTCAACGAACGGACGTTCATGGTATAACCGCATCTGCTATCACGGAAGCACCGGCGGCTACTTCTTCTTTATGAATGAAGACCTCACCACATACGATAATACAAAGAAGGTCTACTTCAGATTCAGGTTCATTTCAGACTCAGCTAATAATTATGACGGGGTATACATAGACAATGTTGAGTTCACAACATATTCAGACACATATGACGGAACGGAATACGCTTATTACAACGGGACCTCCATGGCAGCCCCTCATGTGTCCGGCGTTGCAGGGCTGATCAAATCCATAGATCCTGAGCTTACGAATCTTGAGATAATAGATATAATTCTTGCCAGTGCTGACCCGCTGGATTCCCTCACAGGCAAGGTGGCATCCAACGGCAGGCTTAATGCCTACAATGCCGTCTATTCCGCGTCCTGCACAGGCCTGCCCGTAAAGATATTAAGCACAGGGTCTGAATATTCATCTTTGCAGGAAGCATATAATGCAGCAGGAAGCGGGGACATTATAATGAGCCATGACACAACGTTCATTGAAGACATTATTATTGACCTCAACAAGACCGTTACCTTTAAAGGCGGTTATGACTGTGTTTACAATGCAGTGACAGGCAATACAACATTGAACGGTAATATATCAATAACTGACGGAACTGCAGCAATAGAAGGATTTATACTGGAGCAATAATTCCTGCTCAGCTTACTATCTTTCGGGCTATGTCATTGAACACCTTCTTGATCAAATGTTTATCTGAAGCCTTTGCAAAAGGTACATTCCCAAGTACCGGTACATTCCCGAGCTTTTCTATTATTTCAGGATTTGTCTTTTCTGACAATCCGCTTCTTGTTTTTTCAGAATAATTAAATATAACTCCGGCAACATCAAGCCCTTTATTTCTTAAAACCTCTATAGTAAGCAGGGTGTGATTTATTGTCCCGAGTCCGGGCCTTGATACAATTACAACCGGAAGGCCAAGGTCTTCGGCAAGATCAATGAAAAGGTATTTTTCATAAACAGGAACCATGATCCCGCCCGCGCCTTCAATTATCGTATAGTCATATCTTTTGGAAATACGTCTATATGCTGAAAGTATTTTACTTTTAGTGATCTTAACACCTTCAAGCTCTGCGGCAACTGCCGGAGCAAGGGGGTTTCTCAACCTGTACTGAATGACCTCATCAAGCTTCTCATC
>CBFDEG010000018.1:0-28193 GCA_965603765.1 uncultured bacterium
GTAGGGGCGGGTTTGAAACCCGCCCCTACGGTAATGATATCCGCGAAAAAAGATATTGGTCTGGACATCCTGAAAAAGAAGATATCAGAAACCGCTCTAAAGGGCAAGACAGGGCCCGGCTCCGGTATTGTAACGAACACAAGACATGTCCATGCCCTTGAGAAGGCACTAACTTCGATCAACTCTTTCAATGCTGAAGCGGCAAAGAACAGCTCCCCTGAATTTCTCGCCCTTGAATTACGGGACGCACTTGATGCTGTCGGTGAAATACTCGGCATCACAACCCCGGATGACATTCTCAATAAAATATTCAACAGTTTCTGCATAGGCAAGTAGGGGCGAACGGCAGTTCGCCCCTACCATTAAAACAACCTGTATACGTTATAATTATCAATGGAACACCAGAAGCAGGTCAGAAAGGTCCTTTTATATACCCTTTTATTAAATATCAGTGTTGCTTCGGTCAAGGTATATTACGGGTATAAAACAGGTGTGATAAGCATGTTCTCTGACGGCTTTCACTCCTTCTTTGACGGCACCTCCAATATAATAGGACTTATCGGGATATGGATAGCCGCACAACCGCCGGACGAAAATCATCCTTACGGGCACCGGAAGTTTGAGACCCTTTCAACTGTTGCAATAGCAATACTCATATTTATCGCCGGTTCAGAAATATTACGCGAAGTGTGGCATCGAATGTACAATCCGGTTGAACTTCATATAACACCTCTAAGCTTTATTATCATGGCCGTAACACTCACTGTAAATATAATGGTAATGAGGTATGAGACAAAAAAGGGACGTGAATTAAAAAGCAGTTTTCTGCTTGCCGATGCAAAGCATACTAAAAGCGATATATTTGTATCTTTGTCTGTAATCATAAGCCTTATCGCCGCAAGCACAGGCTATCCTGTGGTTGATATTATTGCCGCAGGGATCATAACGATACTGATCGCTTTCATGGGTTTTTCTATCCTGAAGGAAGCCGCTGTTGTCCTGACCGATACCGCATGTATGGAGCCCGAAGAATTAAAGAAACTTGTAATATATGTCACGGGAGTAAAGGACTGCCATGAGATCAGGACCCGTGGAGACGGCGCCCATATCAGCATTGACCTGCATATTCTGGTAGACCCTGATACAAGGATAGAAACTGCACATGAAATAGCGCATGCTGTGGAAGAGACAATAAAGATGAAATACCCGTCAGTCAGGGACGTTGTGATACATATCGAACCTTTTAAAGACAGGTAGATAGGTCCGATAAGTCCTATAGGACCTATACAGCTCAAATATCAACAAATCTGGTATACTTTATAACTGTAATATAACCTCTGCCTTGAAAGGAGCAAGCTATGCCTTTTCCGATACACAGACCGAGAAGACTCAGGAAAACCAATGCACTGAGGAGTATGGTCAGGGAGACGAGCCTTTCCCCCGATGATTTTGTTTATCCGCTATTTGTCACATTCGGCAAAGGGGTAAAAAAGAAGATATCCTCAATGCCGGGATGTTTTCAAATATCGGTCGATGGTATCGCAAATGAGGCGGAGAAGGTATATAAGCTCGGCATCCCGGCGGTCATCCTCTTCGGTATCCCGGAGCATAAGGACGAAAAGGGCTCAGAGGCATACAGCCCCAAAGGCGTCATCCAGCAGGCAATAAAGGCCATTAAGGACAAAGTCCCTGAACTCCTGGTGATCACCGATGTCTGCCTGTGCGAATACACGAGCCATGGGCATTGCGGTATAGTCAAAAATGGTGAAGTGCTCAATGACCCAACACTTGAACTGCTCGCGAAAGAGGCCCTTTCCCATGCAAAAGCAGGCGCGGACATTGTCGCGCCCTCGGACATGATGGACGGCAGGGTGCTGGCTATCAGGGACATACTCGACACGAACGGATTTGATGACCTTCCACTGATAAGCTACGCGGCAAAATATTCATCCGCATTTTACGGCCCGTTCAGGGAGGCCGCGGAATCCACGCCTTCATTCGGGGACAGGCGGTCCTATCAGATGGACCCTGCAAACAGGCGGGAGGCGCTAAAAGAGGTCGCTCTGGATATTGAAGAAGGCGCTGACATTGTGATGGTCAAGCCCGCACTGAGCTATCTGGACATTATCTCGGACATAAAGGAAAATTTCGACCTTCCGGTCGCAGCCTACAATGTGAGCGGTGAATACTCAATGGTAAAGGCCGCCGCAAAGATGGGATGGATAGATGAGACAAAGGTCATGATGGAGATACTGACATCCATAAAACGCGCCGGCGCGGACATTATTTTCACATACCATGCGATGGACGCGGCGAAGGAACTTAATAAATAAACAGGACATTGGCTATAGGCAATGGGCTATAGGTATTTTTATCGCCTCTGGCCTCTAGCCCCGAGCCTCTAATTTTAAATTACTAATGAAAATCACACTGACTACAGGTAAAATCATTGGAACAGAACCAGGCAGGTCTATTCTGAAATCTCTGAAAGAAGAGGGCATATTTCTCACTTCTTCGTGCGGAAGCAAAGGGGTGTGCGGCAAATGCAAGGTCATAGTCAGGTCAGGCAGTGTTGACTCAAAGTCAAAACAGAAGCTCTCGCATGAAGAGATAAGTCAGGGTTATGTGCTTGCATGCCAGGCATTTCCATCCGAAGATATAACAATTGAAATACCAAAGGAATCTGTCCTTACGGTTGAGGGACAGATCGAGACAGGTAAGGCGGACGACCTCATTGCCCTGCTCCATTCATCCGGCGCAGACCTTGAACCCCTTTCCGAAAGGATAGTGCTGAAACTTCCTCCGCCCACACTCGACGATAATATAAGCGACCTTGAGAGGCTCAAGAGAGAGCTTAAGGCAAACGGACTCGGATGCCTCAGGGTACACTCAAGGTTCATGCATAACCTTGCAAAGAATGTCCGGAAAGAGAACTGGGAGATAACGATAAGCACCATCCAGACTGAGGACTGCAACGAGATAATAAACATCTTCCCCGGCGACACCAAGATGCAGCAGCATGGAATAGCCATTGATATAGGGACGACCACGGTAGTTGTCTATCTGGTGGACCTTACGGACGGACGGCTTGTTGATGTTGCATCCATATATAATTCTCAGATACGGTTCGGGGACGATGTTATCACAAGGATAGTGAACGCAACCGAACACAACGAGATGGCCGCCATTCACAGGGCTATCATCTCGGACATAAACGAACTGATCACGGTTCTTTTATCAAACCATGACCTTGACTCCGGAGCTATCGACTGCATTGTGGCCTCAGGAAATACCACCATGATACATTTTCTGCTCGACCTCGACCCCTCCGCCATCAGGGAGGAACCATATATACCGACCGCCAATATTTTCCCTATTTCGTATGCAGGAGAGCTCTGCATAAAGGTAAAGCGCAATGTGCCTGTATACTCTTTCCCGTGTATTTCAAGCTATGTGGGCGGAGATATCGTTGCAGGAGTGCTGGCAACAAAGATGCACAAAAGCGAAGACCTTACCATATTCATCGACATAGGCACGAACGGTGAGATAGTGCTCGGAAATTCCGAATGGCTCATGTCCGCCGCATGCTCCGCGGGCCCCTGCTTTGAGGGAAGCGGCATAAAACACGGCATGAGGGCAACAGAAGGCGCCATTGAAAACATAAAGATAGACCCTGATACATTCAATGTTGAGATAAAGGTCATCGGCGGGGACATTATCAAACCGGTCGGCATTTGCGGTTCAGGTATGATAGACGCGATAGCGGAGATGTTCCTTACAGGCATACTCAATCAGAAAGGGAAGCTCCAGAAAGATGTCTCTGACAGGGTCCGGGAAGGTGAAGACGGTCTTGAGTTCGTATTTCATTACGGAGAGGATAAAGACATTGTGCTTGCCGAGACTGACGTAGAAAATATAATAAGGGCAAAGGCCGCGATATACGCAGGCTTTGCAACCCTGCTCAATGAGGTGGGCTTTACATTCGATGATGTTCAAAAGATCTATATTGCCGGCGGCTTCGGCAGGTTCCTTGATATCGAAAAGGCGATCATCCTCGGGATGCTCCCTGAGATGCCGAAAGAGAAATTCGAATATATGGGCAACACCTCCGCAACAGGCGCTTACCTCTGCCTGCTTTCAAGAAAGCTCCGCGCAGAGGCAGAGAGCATTTCAAAGCAGATGACCTCTATTGAGCTTTCTGTCTCAAACTCCTTCATGGACGAATACGTCTCAGGCATGTTCATCCCGCATACGAACATTGATGCCTTCCCGGGTGTCAAGAAATTATTAAAAATATAGATCCTTCCTCGCTTCAGACCGAAAACCCTCTCTTCTCTTCTAGCAGGCAGTTGCCGGTGCAGGTAAAATGGGATATACTTTTTTCATGCATTGCTTACACGGAAACAACCACTCTATAGCTCAGTTTTTCAAACAATGCTGAGCAATAGACCGGCAAGATACATATCTTTTTTACTCGCTGCTTTCTATCTCCTGATTTCAGGCTGCGCACACCATCAAACACTCGCACCCGAAAAAACCCATACTGTATATAAGACAGAAAATGTGACGGAAGGGGCGGCCGCCCGATTTGCGCCAATGTTTCTTACATATGAGCACAGAAACATTTATAACCGCATCGGAAGCCCCTCTGCCGTCTATAACAGAAACAATAAAGAGCATATATATATAGATACTGATGTTCCGGCTGTCTATTATATGTCAGAGGATTTTTTGACAGGGAAAGATAAATATACAAACCATATCTACCGGGTGCACTTTCCGGGCATCCCTTTCAGCCTGGTCCCTTTCAACCTTACTGCAGGAAAAAACATAGGCTTGATAGTTGTGGTTACTGTTAATTCAGAAGACCAGCCGATCCTCATAACAACCGTACACACATGCGGCTGCTATCTTGCGATAATACCCACCTCCCACCTGCCTGCTGATTCATATCCTGAAAACTGGAAAGAAGAGACAATGAAAGTATATGGTGAAAGGCTTCCGTGGCAGCTTAACTACAATGACCTCAAAGCTCCTCAACTACTAGTACATCTGCGACCGGATGTTCACAGGGTAATGGACCTTGAAATAATCGAAAGAAATGAAATCTATACAGGCAATGGTTTCAGGACAATAGATATGCAGTTATCAAATATGGATAAATTAGAGAATATCTCGATCAATAACCAAACCACCAGCCTCTATTATGAAGAAGGCCCACTGAAAGGTCATGTCAAAGGCTCGGTAAAATTATGGGAAACGCTCTTTTTGAGCCTTATAAGCCTCGACCTGTTCGTAGGCACGGACAAGGACTTTCTTAACACCGATGCCACCGGAAATACATTTTATACAAGCCTCAAACCCTGGAACAGATATTCCTCGGACATGAGCAACTTCAGGGAGTTCCTTGAGTTCTGGGGGTGGAGGCTGTAGGGGCATTTCATGAAATGCCCCTGCCCATTTGGAATTTATGCCCCTCATATTGTAATTTATATGAATGAAGCTCTCTGAATTTGATTATGAAATGCCTGCTGACAGGATCGCACAGCATCCTCTTGAGGAACGCGACAGATCGAAACTCTTCATTCTCCACAAAGAGACCGGAAGGTTCGAGCATGCGGTCTTCAATGAAATAACCGGTTATCTGGCCCCGGGCGACCTTCTCGTGCTTAATGACACAAGGGTCATACCGGTACGGCTCTACGGAAAAAAAACTTCAGGCGGCAAGGCCGAGATCACTCTTATTAAAGAACTAGGGCTGAATTCATGGGAGGCGCTTGTAAAGGGTCTCAATGAGGGCAGGATAGTTCTTGGAAGCGGCATTACAGCGAATGTCTTAAGATCTAACGGTAAATCGGCAAGGGTTGAATTCAGCTTTAATCCGAAAACAGCCGCAGTATTCGGCGATGATATTAAAAATGTACTGAATGAGCTGGGCGCAATGCCCCTTCCTGTCTATATCAAGAGAAATGCTGAAACATCAGACCATTCCCGGTACCAGACAGTTTACGCAAAGAACAGAGGCGCGGTTGCCGCACCCACTGCTGGGCTCCACTTCACAGAAGAACTTATCAGCAGGATAATAGAAAAAGGGATTGAAATAAGGACTGTCACCCATCACGTGGGATACGGCACCTTTAAGCCCGTTACCGCTGAAGATATCAAAGACCATAAGATGGATGAGGAGTCCTTTGTTATCCCGCAGGAAACAGCTGATGCCGTGAACTCGGCAAAAGCGGACGGCAGGAGGGTAATAGCTGTCGGAACAACGGTCACAAGGGCGCTTGAAGCCTCTGCCGCAAAAAGGACAGACGGGAAGATCAGCGCCGGTCCGGGCAAAGCATCCATCTTTATCATCCCCGGTCACAAATTCATAATAATAGATGCCCTGCTCACAAATTTTCATACACCAAAATCCACACCCATGATGCTTGCAGCTTCATTTTGCGGACTTGAGACCCTGAAAAAGGCCTATCAGGAATCACAAAAAACTGATTACCGCTATTTTTCATACGGTGATGCAATGCTGATAATATAGACCTTTTCCTACGCCAGAAACATGACAGGGTCTTTTTTTGTGAAATTATTTCGGATACCCTGATCGCAATTTAAAACAATCTGTCATTAAATCTATAAAACCTAAACAACCTGCATTACTATTCAATAGTTATAGAATTGAAAATTTCAAAAAAAGGGACCCGCTACTGCATTATTTTATCCCTTGATATTTACAATATAATTAAGTTATACAAGTAGATAGCTGTAATAAAGGAGAATTCCCACGATTAAGGTAGAGCTGGATCTTGGAAAGGAAAAGGACCTTTCACCAATATATGAAAAGCTTGATACTTCCCTTAAGGTCATTGAGGATACCCTCGCAATTGAGGCATCCATCAGGGGCAACAAGATATTTTTAAAAGGCGCTAAAAAGCAGGTCAGCATCGCTGAAACCTTCATCACTGAATTACGCTCTGTTATCTCAAACGGCTACACCATTAATCCCGATGACATAAAATATGCCCTCAAAGCCCTTGAAGATGCCGGGCCGGGCCCAAAGAGGATTAGTGCGAATAAAAACCTCAATACAGATGAAAATCCACGCATCCTGAACAATATACCTGTATCTTCAAAAAAGAAGTTCATTGTACCGAGGTCAGAGACACAGAGCAATTACATAAATGCAATAAATAATTATGATATGGTGATCGGTATCGGCCCGGCCGGAACAGGCAAGACATACCTTGCAATGGCCATGGCAATAAACGCCCTTATGAAAAAACAGGTCAGCAGGATAATACTTGTACGCCCGGCGGTCGAAGCAGGTGAAAGGCTCGGGTTCCTGCCCGGAGACATGCAGGAAAAGATAAATCCCTACCTGAGACCCCTGTATGACGCGCTTTTCGATATGATGGACACTGACAAGGCAAACCGGCTGATAGAAAATGGCACCATCGAGATCGCTCCGCTCGCCTTTATGAGGGGCCGCACCCTTAATGACGCCTTTATCATACTTGATGAAGCCCAGAACACGACATCCGAGCAGATGAAAATGTACCTTACAAGGCTCGGACTTAACTCAAAAACGGTCATAACCGGGGATATCTCCCAGATCGATCTTCCGAAGGACAAGATCTCAGGTTTGGTAGAGGCGGAAAAGGTCCTCGGGAAGATAAAAGGTCTTCAGTTTATTTACTTTTCTGAAAAGGATGTGGTAAGACATAAGCTCGTACAAGAGATAATTAAAGCTTATGATAAGTTCCCAAAAAGCCGTAATACTAAGCTATGACCAAACGTAAAAAGAATAAAATAGAAAAACAGTTTCCAAAGCTCGACCGTGACACTATCATAAGGATATCTCTCCTTGCGGTCTTCACAGCGATCCTTAACATATCCATATTCTGGAGCATGGGATTTTCCGCCGATACACTGGCAGGATCCACACTTCTGATCGCCCTGCTTCTTGTCATTCTCTATAAAGACCTTGCGCGGTACAACCCTGATATCAAAAAGGGATTCAGGCTGATCCTGCTGATCGGAATACTCTTAACAGGCAACCTTATCGTCGGCAGGACCTTCTATTATATACTCGAAGGATTTGCCAAATGGATAGGCACAATTGATCCATTCCTGCTCGTTTACACAGTTCCGCTTGCAACCGGGTCAATGCTTGTGGCCCTGCTTGTGGACATCCATACAGCCATCATATTCACGGTCATAACAAGTCTGATCGGAGGTCTGTGGATAAATACACCTCTGTATTCTATTTTTATATTTACATCCGGTCTTACCGCCGCATTCGGGGTCATACGATGCAAAAAACGCTCATCAATATGGAGGGCGGGCCTCTCAGTAAGTTTAGTAAGTATGATAACGGTACTCTTTATCACTCTATACCAGGGACAAATATTTACAACCGAACCGCTGTTAGCTATTGCCGCTGCCTTTATAAACGGCATTATTGTTACGACCCTGGTATCCGCAATGCTGCCTTTATTTGAATATTCATTTAACATAACCACCGATATCAGCCTGCTGGAACTGGTAGACCTGAATCATCCGCTGATGAGAGAGCTCCTGGTAGAGGCGCCCGGGACATATCACCATAGCATCATGGTCGGCACACTGGTAGAGGCTGCTGCTGAGGCGGTCGGAGTCAACCCTCTGCTTGCGAGAGTCAGCGCGTATTATCACGATATAGGCAAGATAAAAATGTCGGAATATTTCATAGAAAACCAGATCGTCTCAGTAAGCAAACACGAAAAGCTCGCTCCACGCATGAGCAGTCTGATCCTCCTCTCGCATGTAAAGGAAGGTGTTGAGCTGGCAAAGCAGTACAAACTTCCCCAGGCAATAATTGACATAATTCAGCAGCACCACGGCACATCGGTCCAGACCTTTTTTTACCAGAAGGCTAAAGAACAGCATGACAAGGACACACCCCTGACCGAAGAGGACTTCAGATATCCCGGGCCGAAGCCCCAGACCCGCGTTGCAGCCCTCATACTCATGGCGGATGCTGTTGAGGCCGCATCAAGGGTCCTGACAGAAACAACACCGGCACGGGTCTCTATTCTTGTGGACAGGATCATTAACCACTGTTTTATAGACGGACAGCTCGACAACTGCGAACTGACATTCAAAGACATACGGGAAATAAAGAGCCATCTCGTATATCTCCTGACCAGCATGTACCATAAACGGATCAGCTATCCGGGATTCGATATTTCTAATGAAAATACTGATAAGAAACCGGCAAAGGCACCTGCCACTGAAGAAAGATAATATTCTTAAGACTGCCGAAAACATTCTTACCTTCATGAAACAGCATAATGCAGAACTCAGCATCATGTTCGTTTCAGACAGAAAGATGAAGGAACTGAATACCCTCTACAGGGGAAAGAAAAAGACCACTGATGTGCTTTCCTTTGAGGCAGGAATTCCCGTTATAAATGACGAGGCTGAAAATATTCTCGGCGACATTGTGATCAGCACGCAAAAAGCAGAAGCTCAGGCCGAAGAGTACGGCACCGGGTTTTATGATGAGATCGAACGGCTGCTCATCCACGGCACACTGCATCTGCTGGGCTATGAACACGTGGATGCACCGGTCAAGGCAAGGGCCATGAGAAAAAAAGAAAAGGACGTGGCCAATGCCCTTAAGAAAATGGATTAAAAGCGCCAACTATGCCATTGAAGGCATCCTCCATGCTGCAAAGACCCAGCGCCATATGCGCTACCATCTTTATGCCGCGGTAATACTGCTTCTTACAGGGTTCATTTTAGGTATAAGCTGGAGTGATTTTGTAATATTAATAACACTTTCAATAATAGTCATCTCTGTTGAGATGATAAACACCGCACTTGAGACCATCACCGACATACTCTTCAAAGACTATGACCCGAGGGCAAAGGCCATAAAGGACATAGCCGCAGGAGCAGTGCTCATAGCGGCGCTCGGGGCCGCGCTTATCGGATATGTGATCCTCTCCAAACCTGTTGAAAAGTTTTTTGAGAGCGGCCTTATAATAGCAAAACATTCAAAAGGGGACATAGCGGTTGTTGCTCTTGTTGTAGTGCTTATTATGGTTGTAATAACTAAGACATTTTTTGAAAGGGGCAAGCCGCTCAAGGGCGGGATGCCGAGCGGTCATTCAGCAGTGGCATTTTCAATGTGGATGACCGTGACCATGATAACCGAAAGTTTTGTAGTATCACTCCTTGCGCTTGCAATGGCTGTTCTCATTGCCCAGAGCAGGGTCTATGTCGGCATCCATAAACCGCTCGAGGTCGTAATGGGCGGGCTGTTAGGCTCTTCTATAACGTTTCTGTTATTTAAAGTATTTTCATAATAAAAACAGGATAGAGACTAGGAAGACTAAAAACCAAATGGCCTAACCTCTTACCCCTAACCTCTATCCCCTCACCTAATTTTTTACTACCTTCTATTTACAAATAAAGTTAAAATAATCAAATGCATCCCATACTGAAAAAATATGACCCTACAGTAGATAAACGCTTTCTGGTTGCGCTTTCGGGAATTTTATGGAGCGGGGTTGGAATAATGCTCTGCAGGCTTGCCGTTAAATGGCTCTCAATGCCTGAAGCTCAAAATGGCATATGGCTCGGCACAGCAGGAATAATTCTTTCACTCCTAATCCATCACTTCGGCTTCCTAAAACTTGTTGACAAGAACATCACCCGCATTACGGCAAAAAAGGGAAAGGTCTGCATATTCGGTTTCCAGCCCTGGAAGAGTTATTTCCTGATACTTATCATGATAGGGATGGGAACAATGCTCCGCCACTCGTCCATGCCCAAACATTACCTTTCCGTCATATACACAGGCTTCGGAGGGGCAATGCTGCTTTCAAGTTTCAGGTATCACAGGGTTTTTATTAAGCTTCTGCGGTCGTAATTACTTGTATATGCGAGCGTAAAACGCAACTACTGCTGTTACTTACGAACTTTCACGCTTACGCGCTGTCCCGCTTTATTTACCTTTGCACCACAAAACACCCGCCCCTGCGACTATCTCCCCAGCCTGACATATCATGGTTCACGCAATGGACACCGCCGAAGTACATGTTCTTTTCTTCCCATTTTTTAAGCTCATAATGCTTCCCGAGCTTTTCAATTACATCCGCACTGACATCAGGCTCAACCTGGACCATTCCGTCCTCAAAATGAATACGGGGACGTTCCACAGCATCCTGCAATGAGCAATTATGATCAATAATATTAATTAGTGTCTGGAGTATAGCGGTCTTTATCCTCTTACTGCCCCCGCTGCCGAGGACGGTTCCGACCCTGCCATCCTTCAGCGTGATCGTCGGCATCATCATGGAGGATACCCTCATATTTGAAGGGGATGAAAAGAAGCCGTCAGGGTGAAGGTCGTCCTCTCCCATCATGTTGTTGAGCATGATGCCTGTGCCGGGGATAAAACAGCCTGAGCCTGAACCGTTCGATGTGGTCATTGACGAGGCATTGCCTTCTGCGTCTATAATACTGATATGGGTCGTGCCCTGCGTTGATATGAATGTCCGTTCAGAGATGTTCTTTATAAACGATCTTATTATCGGGTCTGTTGCTTCAGATGAGAAAGGCCACTTTAAATTATTTCCGTTCTTCATCGGCCTGAACTCGTGCATCTCTTTCATCAGCTCGATGAGTACCGTATAAAAATCCACTGCGCCGTATTCGATCTTTGAAAGGTTAATGTTTTCGAGCAGATGCATTGCAAAGGCAAGCATCACCCCGCCTGATGACGGAGGAGGATTTGTGAGGAGCTCCCTGTCCCTGTATCTTATACGCAGGGGCTCTCTCTCTACGACCTCATACGACTCAAGATCCTGCTGTGTGATCAGCCCTCCGGCTTGCTCCATCTCTTTAGCAAGCATGTCCGCGGCTTCTCCGCTGTAAATGTCACTTGTGTTATCTATAAACCCTTCCAGAAATCTCTTCAAAAGAGGATTAAAGAGCATGTCATGTTTTTTCACATAACGGTTGTCATGCATATATATCTCTCTGCCGTATTCTGCTGCTGTGCATATCGGCTCTAACAGCCCGAGAAATGTGTCCTGGGGAAAGATATTTTCGACACCGTTTTCAAGATAAGAGAGTGCGGGTGCAATAACATCCGAAAGTGGCAATGTACACAGCCTGTCATGAATATGCAGCAGACCTTTCAGCACACCCGGCACTGCAACAGAGGCAGGCCCTGTATGAAAGACCTGCACACAGCCCGGAAAATTAATGTCCGTAGGAGTCATAACAGGTTTTATTTTTTTATCAGCCCCGAGTCCCGGTGTATTTACAAAAAAATCAAAGAGGATGTCCTTCTTCTCTTTTTCAATATGCGCGAGCATAAACCCGCCTCCCCCGAGGCTTGTTAATGCAGGCTCCGCAGCAACTGATGCAAACCCCGCGGAGACTACTGCATCAAAGGCATTTCCACCGGCCGCAAGCATATCTACAGCCGCCCTGGCTGTCAACGGATGTCCTGCTGCTGCAACGCCTTTCATTTTAAGAACATTCCCTGCATTATTCTTATGATCTCATTAAAGCTATGACCATCATTGTAATACAATTTTTTTATCATATGTGAGGCTGTCAAACGGGACAGTATCTCCGGCACCTCGTTAAGATATTCAACAGAGCCGAGAGACTCCGAAGCCGGCTTCACATACCTGTAGAGATTCATTACCGCCTCTTTCATAGAACATCTTTTCCCGAAGAAAGGGTCCACAAAAATTCCGTCAATTCCGTATCGGGCGGCCTGCCATTTATTTGAACGAAGTATCTGCATGTTCGGTTCCGGATTTTCATGCTGCTCCTGCAGGGTCACTACAAGTGCCTGCACAAATGCGGTTATTGCAAGGATATCACGCATGGAGTACGGCAGGTCACATATCCTTATCTCTACTGTACCAAAATCAGGATGGGGCCTCACGTCCCACCAGATATCCTTGACCGTGTCGATTATACCGCTGCGCTTTAGAAGGGCCACAAGTTCTTTAAAATCCTCCCATCCATCAAGTGAATCCGGCATGCCGGCAAGCGGAAGCGCCTCAAAAAGTTTAGCGCGATATGACATCAAACCCGTATCCTCTTCCTCAAAGAACGGTGATGAAGTGGTAAGCGCAAGCAGTACAGGGAGAAAAATGCGGAGATTATTATTAACCCTTATCACCTGTTCCTCATCCGTTACACCTATATGGATATGCAGACCCTGGGTTATAAAACGTCTGCCTACCATCTGAAGCTCATCAAGAATCCTCTTGTACCGCTGATGTTCAGACACCTTCTGCGCGCGACTCTTTGAAAAAGGGTGAAGACTTAATGCGAAAAGTTCCCCTCCGGCATTTACGGCAAGGTCCTTCAGGTGTGCATAAGAAGCGAGAAGGTCCTTTTCCACTTCATCTACCGTTGAACATATGCCCGTATTTATTTCCACCATGGACTGTATGAACTCGGCCTTTATTCTTTCTTTAAATGAAGACTTGGTCCTTTTAAGAATATGCGGTGCAAGCTGTTTAAGCTCAAGGGTATCTTTATCAAGTATCTGGAGCTCAAGTTCTACTCCGATAGAGGGAGAAGCAGATCTGTTAAAAATAAGTTCTTCCATGGTTTACACCTTCAGAGGCCATGCCATACAGGATTACTTTTTAAGTTTTTTTATCGCATACCTGGCAAGCTCAGCCAAATAAGCCGACCCAACCCGCAGGACCTCTTCGTCAAAATCAAACCTCGGGCTGTGGGAAGCTATCTGCTCATATTCAGGCTTGGCCGCACCGAACCTCACAAAACAGCCCGGCACCTTCTGGAGATAATAGGCGAAGTCCTCCCCCCCCATACTCGGAAACGGCAGAGCGACCGTGTTTTTTTTACCTAAGAGCCTTTCAGCGCTCTGTTTTGCATATTGGCAGGCAATACCTTCGTTAATAATAGGCGGATAACCGGGCCTGATATTAACAACGATCTCTGCATCATAAAGGATTGAAAAAGATGATGCCAGTTTTCTCACTTTATCGACTATCAGGGCCCTGACCACCTCATCTGTTGTCCTTATGGTCCCTTTGAGCACGGCCTTGTCAGCTATAACATTAAAGACGGTCCCGGACTTAATGTAGCCCACGGTCAGTACAGCGGGATGAACAGGGTCAATGTTCCTGGATATTATGGTCTGCAGGTTAACAACAAACTGGCTTGCGATCAGGACAGCATCTATTGTTTCATGGGGTCTTGCAGCATGGCCGCCCCTTCCGGTGATCCTTATATCAAATGCATCACAAAAAGCAGTATGCACTCCGGTCTTTATCCCTATCTGACCGACATGATGGTGTCTCTCAATATGTCCCCCGAATATCATATTAACACCCTCCAGAACACCCTCTTCGATCATCGGTTTTGCACCGCCCTCGCTCTCTTCTGCGGGCTGGAATATAAAGACAACATTGCCCTCAGGCGGGTCCTCTTTTAAAAGCCGCGCAGCCCCGAGTACAATGGCCATATGTCCGTCATGACCGCAGGCATGCATTATGCCCTGGTTCAAAGACGAAAATGGAAGTCCCGTATTTTCAGTTATAGGAAGCGCGTCCATATCAGCCCTTAATGCTATGGTCGGTCCATTTTCGTCAACCATCAGCTTTCCCACTACACCGGTGCCGGCAATGCCGTTCCTATGCTTGATACCCAGCTTCTTAAGCATCTCTGATATGAATGCAGCTGTCTTCTCTTCCTTGAACCCGATCTCAGGAGACTGGTGAATGGTCCTTCGTATCCCCCTTATCCATTCAAAAAGCTCATCGTTCACAATTTTATTTACTTTATTCATAGCGTCTTTATTATAACTTAGATTATAGCAGACAAAATACCGTTATCCGGCTTCCGGCCTTATCTGCTCCCGGCATGCTGACTGAAGGCCTTGAGCACATCAACAAGATCACCTTCAAGCCTTTCATGCAGTATACGGATTATGCGCATCTCATTATTTTTGCCGGCAATTTCCAGTTTAGCCGCTCTATCCATCATTTGGTCAGCGCCAATATTTGCAGCAGCGCTCATCAGGTAATGGGCATAGTGCTCTATAGAGTATCCGTCTTTTGCATCTATAGCTTTTTTCAGGTTCCCCATCTGTGCGGGAACATCATTAATAAATGCGGTTATCAGCTTTTTATACAGTTTTTCATCATTATCAAGCCGCAGGAGTGTTTCTGTTCTGTTAATTACAGTATCATTATCTGAATGTGGCACAATGGGACTCTGAAAATTTTCAGACTGCCTTATTCCTGACAGTTGTTTTGAACCCGATGTTTCCAGAAAATGTCCTATTTCATCCATGATGTCCTGTTTTTTAAATGGCTTTGCAATAAAACCGTCCATGCCGGCATCCAGACATCTTTCCTTGTCTTCCCTGAATACATGCGCGGTAAGAGCAATAACAGGTAAAGCGGGATCAAGGCTGCCATCCTTTGTGCCCCTTATGATTCTTGTCGCCTCAATACCATCCATCTCCGGCATCTGGATATCCATAAGGACCAGGGCAAACTTATTGCCTTTAAGCATCTCTATGGCTTCTCTTCCATTGCCTGCTATTGATACAGCAAATCCCTCTTTTTCAAGCATATGTACAGCTACATTCTGGTTCATAAGATTATCTTCGACAAGCAGAATTCTGGTTCTTTTGTCACTATCTATAATGGAAAAAACAGGGACTTCCTTCAGCTCAATTACTGATTCATCACTATCCGTTATCGTTTCAATGTCAGTGCCAAATTCTGCTGCAAAAGAAAAGGTGCTGCCGCTGCCCGCCTCACTGCTTACCTGAATGTCCCCTCCCATCATCTTTACAAGGCTTTTTGATATACTCAGGCCGAGTCCGGTTCCCCCGAATTTCCTGGTACTTGAACCATCCACCTGTGTGAAGAGTTCGAATATGTCCTCAAGCTTTTCATCCGGGATACCGACTCCTGTATCTATAACAGAGAACAGAAGGGACGCATTGGCACCTGCCCCGGTATCGGACCTCTCTACAGAACTCAGGCTGACCTTCAGCCTGACACTGCCCCTGTCAGTGAATTTAACCGCATTGCCGAGAAGGTTAACAAGCACCTGTCTGAGCCGATTGGGGTCTCCCTTCAGTATCACAGGAACATCAGGGCTGATCTCACACCGCATGTCAATATTCTTTTTATATGCCTGCACCTTAAAGATGTCCGCAATATTTGTTATGGTATTGGAAAGATTAAACGCTGTATGGTCAAGCTCCATCTTCCCGGCCTCGATCTTTGAAAAGTCGAGGATATCGTTTATGATCCTGAGGAGCGAGTCAGCAGATTGCTTCACTATCTCAAGAAACCCCTTCTGTTTTTCATTAAGCCCTGTCTCAAGTACAAGATCGGTCATTCCTATAATGCCGTTCATCGGGGTACGTATCTCATGGCTCATATTAGCAAGAAATTCACTTTTGGCCCTGTTCGCAACTTTCGCATCCTCCATTGCCTTCTTCATTTCATCTTCCGCTTTTTTACGTCTGGATATATCTGTCACAATATGGACCAGCCCGTTCACTTTCCCGCTGCTGTCAAAACGGGGCAATGCTTTTATTTCTATATATTTTTTCAGGTTCGGCTCATACACCTCGGTACCAGAAGGCCTGCCCGTTGTCAATGATGCGCAGCTCGGGCATTTCAGAGGCGGAACGTCAGTACCATGGTACAGTTCAAAACATTTTTTATTAATCTTCCCGGCAACAGGTGAATATTTCAGCATCTCTTCTGCTGTCCTGTTCATTTTTATTATATTAAAATTGCTGTCATGTATTGTTATCGCGTCATTAATTGTATTAAATGCCTCTTCCCATAAATTCTTTGCCTGGATTATCTCCTTCTGCATACTTATTCTGTCTGTAATGTCCTCACCCGAACTCAGGATCACTGCAGGATTACCCTGCCCGTCTTCCAGCAATGTATTTCGCCATCCAATGATCTTTTCCTCACCGCCTTCTGTCAGCACCACCTTCTGGTCACATTCAATTGTGTCAATACTTCCGGCCAACAGCCGGTCAAACAGCTCTCTCTCTTTGTCCCTGTGATGTTTCGGGACAAAGTTATCAAACCAGTCCCTGCCCAATATATCTTTCTCTTCATATCCAAGAATGTCACAGCCCTTTTTGTTTATCATTGTCACTTTATGCCCGGCATCTATTGCCACCAGCATAACAGACGCAATATCGAGATACTGCTGGGCCATGTCCCTCTGAAGGCGCAATGATTCGGAGGTTTTCTTCATTGCCGCATGGGAAGTCTCCACCTCATCAGTAAGCTGCCTGTATTGTTCATTGAGGATATATATCTCATCCCCGCCCTTAAGGTCTCCCTGGCTGACACCGAGCTTGTCCCGCGAAAACTTGCCGATACTGACTGAAAGGCTGTGTATCTGCCTGGTGATCCCGTACATTATCAGGGCAAATGCACATATAAACGCGATTGCCGTTACAGTATGTTCTTCATTCGCGGTCAGGCCGGAGAATATCACCATATGGTCAAGAATACCCCAGACAGCAAACCCGATCATCACGCTTATAAGGAACATCTTAAGCGTTAAGGGTACACTCCTCAGTGCAGCTGCAATACCATTACTGAAGGTCGATAAGATTTTCATCACTTTGATGGCCCGGCCATGTTATTTAATCAGCCCGAATTTCCGAAGCTTTTCATATAGCTGTTCCTGATTTATAGGTTTAACAATATATGACGAAGCCCCGCCGCTGTAGAAAGCCTCTGTGATCGACTTGGGATCGCAAAGCGCTGTGGTCATTATCACCTTGACCTCACGGGACTTTTCAATGCCTTCCCTGCCTTCTATTTCGCGAATCTCCTTAAGCGCTGTCTGCCCGTCAACATTGGGCATCATAATGTCCATACAGATCAGATCATACGGGCCGCTTTTAAGCGCCGCGTTGAATGCGTCTATGGCTATTCTCCCGTCACCAGCAAAGTCACAACTGCCATAAGGCTCAAGAAATTCCCTCAGCAGCTCACGGCTTGTCAGATCATCTTCAACTATTAATATCCTCATATACTTGCCTCCATTAAAATACCTCCTCATTAGCTTTCCTTAATTTCAACAACATAGATCTCTGCCCGGCTTAAATGTTTCGTCAGAATGCCCTGCTGCTTCATCCATGACCCTGTTGAGCTCATTTACAACATCATCTACCTTTATCGGCTTTGCTATAAAACCGTTCATTCCGGCATCCATACACTTCGCCCTGTCTTCCCTGAACGCATGAGCCGTAAATGCCACTATCGGGATGTCAGCGTCAAAACCTTCCATCTCTGAACTTCTTATCTTCCTTGCCGCCTCCAGCCCATCCATCTCCGGCATCTGGATATCCATGAGGATAAGGTCAAAGTCCTCTTTCTTTAGCGCCTCGATCGCCTCTTTCCCGTTACAGACCGTCCTGGCTTCATATCCTTTTTCCTCGAGTATGAGCAAGGCAACCTGCCGGTTAACAGTATTGTCCTCAGCCACAAGCACTTTCAGTTTCCCTCGCGGAACAGAAACCGGAACAATGCCTTTTTCATGCTCCATGACTATTTGCTCTTTCACCACAGCCTTGAACCCGGCCGTAAAATAAAAAGTGCTGCCCCTGCCGACACTGCTCTCTACCCAGATGTCTCCCCCGAACATGTCAACAATGCTCCGAGAAATAGCTAACCCGAGTCCGGTGCCTCCATACTTTCTCGTACTGGATCCATCCACCTGTGTAAAGCTGTTGAATATGTCCGCAAGCCTGTCTTCAGGTATACCCGGGCCTGTGTCTGACACACTGAATAAAAGCATGATATCATTATTGCCGCTGTCCATATCTTCAACATTGGCATCGACTGTCACGCTCCCCTTTTGAGTGAATTTAAGCGCATTACCCATAAGATTGGCCATGACCTGCCACAGCCTTATTTCATCACCATTAAGCACCTGCGGAACATCATCAGAGATATTTATATTAATTGCAATATCTTTTTCATATGCCTGAGCCGCAAGCAGCTTTGCAATATTTTCTATTGTGTTTTTTAAATTGAAATCAATGCGATGCAGCATCATTTCACCTGAATCGATCTTCGAAAAATCGAGGATATTGTTTATTATCTCAAGAAGGGAGTTCGCGGAGTTTCTGACTATTTCCAGGTATTCTCTCTGCATTCCTGAAAGCTCTGTGTCAAGGGCCAGGTCTGTCATGCCTAAAATTCCATTCATCGGTGTGCGAATCTCATGGCTCATGTTCGCAAGAAACGCCCCTTTTGAACGATTTGCAGCCTCAGCCGCCTCTTTGGCCGCCCGCATCTCCTCCTCAGCCAGCATGCGCTCTTTATACAGTTTTGCATTGCGAACAGCTGTCCCGACATGCATGCCTGTTGCGGTAATAAGGGAAACAACATCTTCATTAAGCAGATGCGGCGGTTTTGTCAGAATATTCATAACACCAACGATCTCTTCTCCTGAATAAACAGGAACCCCCACGAAAGAATTCAGGCCTTCCGCAACAATGACCGGCAGCGCGATACGGGGATCATGGGATGAATCCCGGGCTATATATATCGCCTTGCCGTCCCGGGCTATACGGCCGGTCAGACCCTCACCGGGCTTGATCTTTTTTTGGCTGAACTCATCAACAAAATCATCGGAAAGTCCGGAGGCAACCCCCAATTCAAAACAACCCGTACTGTCATCCTTAAAAAAGATCATACCCGCAGAAGCGCCGGCAGCCTCAATAGTACTCGATAGAATATTGGACATTACCGTCTTAAGATCAAGAGATGAATTCGCAATGGAACTGATATATTTAACAGCCTCCAGCTGTCTCTGAAAGGTAAGAATATCTTCCTCAACTTTTTTACGCTCATGTATCTCATTTTCAAGCGCATGTTTCGCATCCATAAGTTCAGCGGTCTTTTTCCTCTTGACCCTCAGCATCCTGTTAAAAGACATGGCCAGACTGCCTATCTCATCCCTGGCGGCCACTTCCACTTCACACGAACTGTCACCATGCTCAATTTTTTCTATCCCCTCCCTCAGTTTCCTCACAGGGCCTGAAATGGACTTCGCTATAAAAAATGCTATTATCCCTACGATCAAAGCGATCACCGGGGAGACAAGAGCTATATTATTCCTCAGGCTATATAACGGGGCCTTCATTGTTTCATGGTCCAGCGACAGGAGAGCTGACCATTCATTGCCCATAAAATTTTTCATGCCCTTGCCGTGGGTATAAACACTCAAATTGCACGCTTTCTCTCCGGGAATTAATAGATACTCAACAAGCGTCCCGGCCTCTCCCTTTAATATTTTTTTCTCCGGCATTTTTCCCTGCAATTTTTCCCTGTCAAAGACAGCGCCATAGGAATTTTCAGTGGAGAAAATGATGTTCCTGTCAGCATCAAACAGGGTAAACTTCATAAATGCCTTATCCAGGAAGAGTCCTTCCAGTAGCTTCTTGATCCCACGAACGCTCATTTTCCCTACTACAACCCCAACCTGATGTCCCTCTGTATCTTTAACAGGAGCATCTACGTTTATAAAAGCAGGTATCTGCATCCCGGCAGGATGGTGAGCATCCCCAGCAGCAGCCCTGTTTTTCCTGTCCCTTAACCAGTAAGCACTCTGCTCTCCGGGCCCTGTACGCAAAGCTCCTGAAAAGGCCGTGATCTCCATATTTGTGTCCATAAAATATATGGCGGCAAACCCCGGGTTCATTTTTCTGTAGTCAAGGAGCCTTGCTGTCTTTTCTTCCGATGAGCTGCCTGCCGCACCAAAGATCCGGTCATTCGCAACAGCCATTATGAATCGGCTGTTATCATGAAAGACCTCATTGACCAGCCCCATAACAGCAAGTGCCTTATCAGTATAATGCTCTTCTATTTCATTACGGTGGGTATGATGGAATATTCCGTACGTAACACTTCCGATGACCAGGATCGTCAGAACAATTATCCCTATGGATAATGCAATTATCTTTCCGGAAATAGTATTAAGTATTTTCATGCTGAAAATTTCATTTCGATATCTGTCCGGCAAGCTCTCTCATGACCCGTTCAAATTCAGATCTAAGCTCCTTGTAACGTTCATCTATATTATCATTTCTTTTCTGTCTGAATGCCTGCTCCATCTCAAATGCCTTACTGCTCATTATTCCGGCCCCAATATTCCCTGACGCGCCTTTCAATGAATGGGCCTGCCGTTGTGCCAGCTCAGCATCGTCTGAGTTGATCGCCTTTTTCAATATACTCATCTGCACGGGCGCATCCTGCATGAATATCTCCCATATCTTTACGAGTATATCCTCATTGCCCCCGATACGCTCAAGCATCTCGTTTCGGTCAACGACCTTAACGTTATCATCGGTTCCGTCAGATTCAATCGTTCCGCATGTCCGGCCGGACATGACCCTGCTGATCTCACTTACAACGTCATCCGCTTTTATCGGCTTTGTTATAAAACCGTTCATCCCTGCGTCTAAACATTCATCCCTGTCTTCCTTAAAAGCATGCGCTGTCAATGCTATTATCGGAATATCGGTGTTAAATTCATCACCCGACCCCCCCCTTATCTTACGTGTAGCCTCCAGCCCGTCCATTTCAGGCATCTGGATGTCCATCAAGACCAGGTCAAAGTTCCCTTTCTTTATCGCCTCTATCGCCTCTATTCCATTACAGACCGTCTCCGCTTTATATCCTTTTTCCTCAAGCATGTACATGGCAACCTGCCGGTTGACCTCATTGTCCTCCGCAACAAGCACTTTCAGTTTTCCATATGGAACAGAAATAGCAGAACTGCCTTTTTCATGCCAAATATCTTTACTCTCTTTTACACCAATATTGAACCAGGCCGTAAAATAAAATGTACTGCCGGTGCCGGTTTTACTCTCTACCCATATATCTCCGCCAAGCATATTAACAATGCTTCGAGAGATACTCAGTCCCAGGCCGGTGCCCCCGAACTTCCTCGTACTTGAGCCGTCAGCCTGCGTAAAACTGTCAAATATAGCTGCAAGCCGGTCTTCAGGTATGCCCGGGCCCGTGTCTGACACTGAAAACCGCAAAAACACCTGACTGCCAATACGTTCTGTATTTTCTATCCTTACCTCTATCCTGCCTGCTTCTGTAAATTTAACAGCATTGCCCACCAGGTTTATTATTACCTGTCTTAACCTGTATGGATCACCCTTTAATCTCCTGGGAACATCCGGGGCAAGATAATAACGCAGGTCAAGATTTTTAGTGTATGCGTCAACAGTAAAGACCTCTATAGTATTCTCAATGATCTGGTTCAAATCAAAATCAACATCTTCAAGGTCCAGCTTTCCGGCCTCGATCTTCGAAAAATCGAGTATATCGTTAATAAGACCCAGCAGCGAATCAGTGGACCTCTTTACTGTTTCAATGAATTTCCTCTGCTTGTCAGTAAGATCTGTCTTGAGCGCAAGGTCCGTCATGCCGATTATGCCGTTCATAGGTGTGCGTATCTCATGGCTCATGTTTGCCAGAAATTCACTTTTGGCGCGATTGGCCGCCTCAGCATTTTCTTTTAATTTACAAAGCTCTTGAACTGCTTTCTGCCTTTGATTCACCTCTTCCCGAAGCTGTATCATGGCGTTTTTCAGTTCCATGGTACGCTCATCCACCTTCTTCTCTGTCCTCTCATTAGCCTTCTTAAGGTCCATCTCCGCCTTTATCCGCTCACCGATCTCCTTGTTCAGATTTTTGATGGATGTTGTAGATGTTCTAAGATCAGAAACCATTTTATTAAATGAATCCGCAAGGTCACCCAGCTCGTCCTTTGAATTGACCTTTACTTCCAGGTCAAGGTTGCCCTGACCGACCCCTGCCATAATAGTTCGTAGTTTTTTCAAAGGTACAGATATTGAACGTGAAAGGTACAGCCCTATTAAAAAAGCCAATATCGTCACAATAAACGAAATTACAAGCAGAGTGTTTTTCAATCTGGACACAGGAAGGTAAATCTCTTTAGAGTCATATTCAAGGAACAGGTTCCAGCCCAGGCCTTTATACTCTCTGTAGCCCTCCGAGTGGGCATGTACGATTATTTGGGGGGCACCACTGCTAACATGTCTTTCCGAATGCGCATGAGCAAACATCTTATTGGATTCATCATTAGCATTAGATTCTAAATGAACATGAACAAACTCAGCATCCAGACCACTTTTGCCAGCCGGGTATATTAATCTTCCATTCTTCGAAGTCAATATAAATTTCATACTCTTATGGCCCTCATTACCATAAATCATATGACCTGTCATCACATGACCCATAGAGGGCTCAACCATCTTTATAATATTGAAAATTTCTACTATGTTAAAAACCCCCTTAAAGACCCCGAGAAAATTTCCATCTTCATCATTGATCCTTAAACATATATCAATGGATGTCATTTCTGCGCTTCCATCATAGCCTGCATCACTTATATAAACGCCATCTTCCCGTGCATTCTGCCACCAGAGTTCGTCATTCTGCTTGTAATCAGCGGTCTTGCCGTTAGATGCGATTACTGCTCCATATTTATTCGTGATAAAGATCTCGCCAAATATTCTGTTGCCATCTTCTTTTTCATAATAGTCTATTATTTTTCTTAGGCTTTCCGACAACTCATCATCAAGAATACCCTGAACAAACACAGAATTTGTCCCGTCAATCCATTCCTTGTCAGTCACATCAATAAATGACTGCCTGTCCTGCTTTTTTTCAAATTTAAGGTTCGACTTTTTCAATGTTTTCCGAAGCACTGAATTACTCTCTACATAAGACTCCCATCTTTCGATTTTATTGAATATAGCCGCATCGATATGCTTAATTGTCTCCTGGACAAGTACCAATGCATTTTGCACAATAGTATGCTGCAGCATTTTCTGGCTTTGCGTCGCGGAATAATAACCTACTCCAAAAACAAGAAGAGCCACTGACAGAAACCCGAGTGTAAGCTTGGTAAATATATTCATATTCAGATCAGGCATTTTCGCTTAGCCACTGTCAGCAGGCCCTGACAACCTCCCCAGAGATCTTTTCGAGCGGCATGACCTTATCCACCCCCCCGCGTTTTATGGCTTCCTTGGGCATTCCGAAAACCACAGAGGTGTTTTCATCCTGGGCAATATTAAAGGCACCGGCCTCTTTCATCTCAGCCATCCCCCTTGCTCCGTCATCACCCATACCTGTCATGATCACACCAACGACATTTTTGCCCGCAAACCTGGCGGCTGACCGGAACAGAACATCAACTGAAGGCCTGTGACGACAGACAAGCGGACCGTCCTTCACCTCTACATAATATCTGGCGCCGCTTCTCCTTAAAAGGAGGTGATGGTTGCCGGGGGCAATAAGCGCCCTTCCGCGGATAACAGTATCCCCGTCAGCCGCCTCCTTTACTGATATCCTGCATATACCGTCAAGCCTTTTTGCAAATGCCGCTGTAAAGTTTTCAGGCATATGCTGGACTATCACTATACCCGGGGCATCAAGGGGCATGCCCTGCAAAAAGACCCTGAGCGCCTCTGTGCCGCCTGTTGAGGCCCCGACAGCAACGATCTTCTCTGTTGTTTTGAGCATAGCGCTCTTTCCGGGCCTTGCAATAACACTGTCTGCGGTAAGTTTAGGCTGTACTTCTCTGTTTTTTGCGATACGCCTTATTTTTGCAACCGACGCGGCCTTGACAGCATCACATATAAGGGTCCTGGACTCCTGTATAAATGCCTTTGTGCCGAGGCTGGGTTTCTGGATAACTTCTACAGCGCCGTATTCCAGCGCCTTCATTACGGTCTCCGACCCGTTTTCCGCAAGGCTCGAGACTATCACAACAGGTATCGGGTGCTGGCTCATTATTTTCCGAAGAAACGTGACCCCGTCCATTCTCGGCATTTCAACATCAAGAGTTATGACATCAGGGATTTCCTGCTGTATTCTTTCTGCCGCAATGAACGGGTCTGAAGCAGAGCCGATCACTTCTATCCCGGGATCCGATGAAAGCACCTCCGTCAGAGACTGCCGTACGACCGCAGAATCATCAACAATAAGCACCTTTATCCTGACTTTCATATCCCTTCCTTTATCCTGTCAATGTCTTTTTTACTTTTCTCAGCAGGACCCCGCCGGTCTCTGTATTATAGATAAGTTTTCTGCCGAGAGACCCTCCGACATCACTTGCTACGATAGGGATTTGCGCTTCATCGAGCATGTTAGTTGCAACCTCAATATTACGTTTACTTATATTTAGCAGTCCGCTTGAACTTTGAAGCACCTCGCCGCCGCCAAACACCTTTGCCTTGAGATTCTGCTTTCTACTGCCGAAACCAAGCACCTTCTCAATAAGTTTCTCTATGGCTATGTTGCCGTATTTTGGGGAAGGAAGTCCTTCACCATTCCATAGCGCCAGCATATAATGGTTTATACCGCCTACCTTGAGCACAGGGTCCCACAGACAGACAGACACGCACGAGCCGAGAATTGTCGTTACTATATATTCGCCCTTTTTTGCGAACAATGTTCCTGGATAGAGAAAGTGGTCCGGCTTAATTATTGTATCCATAGTCATTTCAGTTCCATTTTATTGATTATTATCTTTTGGGTTTCCAACGTAACTGCTATTTCCTGTTACCGCTTAAAACTGCTGCTCTTCTTCAGCCTCAAAAAAGAACTCATTACTGTCACCGGAATACATATTTACTTCCGAACCGCCCTCTGCTTCAGGGACCAGAACCGTAAACAGACTGCCGGCATCTTTTTTACTCGATACCGCAATTGACCCGTTAAGAAGATCTACAATTGCCTTTGTAATAGATGCCCCGAGGCCATGGCCAAGGTGACTTTTGGTCACCCCTGAATCAAGCTGTCTAAACCTGTCAAAAATAGTACCCTGTTCAGATTCCTCTATACCCACCCCATGGTCCTGCACAGATATCGCCAGATCGCTCCCGGCCCTCATTGCCTTTATCTCTACACTGCCTTCATCATGACTGAATTCAATTGCATTGCTGAGAAGGTTCGCAATAACGATCTGAAGCTTCTCAGGGTCAGACATAAACAAGGGGTCTTCACCAATGGACCCCATCGTTTCGTAGCTGACCGTCATCCTCTTTTCCTCTGCCCTGCGACTGAACTGGCCGACCACTTCGCCGATTATCATATCAATATCGACCCTGGCTATGCTCGGGAATGCTTCACCGGCCTCAAGTTCTGCTGCAGCAAAAATATTTCTCAGCTGAAAATCAAGACTGAATGCCTCTTTATATATACTCTCAGACATTGAAATTATATTTTCGATCTCTTTTTCATCTCCGTCCATTATTACTTTTGAAATGCAGAGTATCGATGTCAGAGGATTGTTTATCTCATTCCTGATATTAGAGAGAAAGTTACTTTTCAGTTTTTCTGACTCCTGCAGCTTTTTGTTAAGATTCTCAAGTTTCCCGGTCATGATCTTAAGGTCATGAAGTGACTTTAAATTATCGTCACTCCTTCTCTTTAATTCTTCAATAAGTTCGCTGTCAGTAAGTCTGCTCATAACTTCCTCCATTTAGCATTACCAGCTGAACAACAGGCGGCAATATATTTATAACGGTTTCCTGTAAACTGCTGTCTCCACCCTGACAAACGGCACATCAAGACCGTTAAGTGTCTCAGAATGGCCGGTGAAAAGATATCCGCCGGGGGTCAGCTGATTATAAAACTTGTTAAACAGCTTTTCCTGTGTCTGTCGGTCAAAATATATGACCACATTCCTACAGAATATAATATCAAGATGTTCCCTGAACCCGAAATTATCATCCATAAAGTTCAGCCTGCGGAACCTCATCAGGCTCCTAAGTTCATTATTAAACCTGACCAGCTTTTTCGAATTATCTTTACTCCGCAAAAGATACTTTTTTCTCAGCTCCATGGGGATCGGGGCAATACGCTCTTCACTGTATATGCCATTTTGCGCCATATTAAGCACCTTTGTTGAGATGTCGGTTGCGAGTATCATATGATCAAAACCCAGGGACTGATATTTACGAGCAAATTCCTGCATAACCATGCCAATAGTATACGGTTCTTCACCGGTTGAACAGCCCGCGCTCCATATCATAAGTTTTCGCTTTATACCGCTGCCGTATAAATTGATCAGTTCCGGCAGGGCTTTAGTGACAAGGTAATTAAAATGAGCCTCTTCCCTGAAAAATTCGGTTTTATTTGTGGTCACAACATCTATCATATGTATCAGCTCGCCTTCAGCTCCTTCCGGGCTGAACACAAAGTCAAAATAATCAGCAAATGTATTTATACTAAGAAGACGCAGCCTTTTATGAAGCCTGGACTCGAGCATTGTCCTCTTGGTACGCGGCATCATAATACCAAGCTCCTGCTGGACAAATCCGCTTATCCGCTGAAAATCATTATCCGTCATTACTACTGAACCAAAACTTGTTGCGTTCATATATATTCCTGATATCCTTTATTTATATGCAGGGCCCCCTGAAACCGGAGGCCCTGTTACTGTTGTTCTTTCTACTACTCTTTTATTTCTTTGTCAGCAGAGGCATTCACACTTCCTGCCTCCTGCACCATCGTAAGGTCTTCGGTGGAGAAGACCTTGTTTATATCAAGGATGATTATGAACTCGTCATCTCTCTTGCCCATTCCCTTGATAAAGTCCGTGTTCAGCCTTGTGCCTATCTTCGGTGCCGGCTCTATCTGCCCGGCCTCAAGCTCGAACACTTCCTGCACCGAGTCCGCCATCGCACCAAGCACCGCGCTTTCACCGTCAAGATTTATCTCAACGATTATCACACAGGTGTTCACTGTCTTTTCTGTACTGGACATCCCGAACTTCAGCCTCATGTCTATGACAGGCACCACATTGCCCCTGAGGTTTATCACCCCTTTCATGAAGGCAGGTGTCTGCGGCACTCTGGTTACGGTTGAATATTCAAGGACCTCACGGACCTTTGATATGTCAAGCGCGAACACCTCGTCATCAAGGTTGAAGCTGAGGTACTGCGTTGTCTCTGTTATTTCTGCTACGCTCATCGTTCCTCCTTATTTAAGGATATCGGCAATGGGCAATGGGCGATGGGCCATATAGCCCCTTGCCCATCACCTCTTGCCTGTCCTTATTTAATATTTCTCAAACTCAGCGTC
>CBFDEG010000019.1:0-28067 GCA_965603765.1 uncultured bacterium
TACTCGGGGACAGTAACAGTATTACAGAGGCATTTATAAACATTATTGAAAATGCAATAAAATACAACCATGAAGGCGGCAGTATAAATATAACTTCCGAAGAGAAGAACGGAAAAACTGTAATACATATTAATGATACCGGTATCGGCATACCGGAGGCGGAACTGGGCAATATATTTCGGAGTTTTTACAGGGTGGACCCTTCAAGGACAAGCATCCGGGTCAAAGGGGCCGGGCTCGGCCTGAATATAGTTACAAGGATTATAGAGACCCATAACGGCAGGATAGATGTGACCAGTAAGGTCGGTGAAGGAACTGTTTTTTCAGTATCTTTTCCAATGGCCGGCTGACACTGTATGAAATAAGAAATATAGCCTGAACAAACTTGAAAATAATATTAATTTTAGGCTATAGTAAACCTCTGTAAAATCGTACATATAGTAAATAGAGAAATACACCGGAGGAAATATCATGGCAAAAACTTTTGAAATTCGCTGGCATGGCCGCGGTGGACAGGGAACAGTCACTGCTGCAAAGGTTCTGGCAGATGCCTGTCTGAGCGGTGGAAGATATGTTCAGGCGTTCCCGGAATACGGTCCTGAGAGAGCGGGAGCTCCTATCAGGGCGTTTAACAGGGTAAGTGATCATGCAATAAGAATGTACGGTCCTGTCCTTCATCCAAAAGTGGTCTGTATTGCTGATGCAACTTTGATCGATGCGGTAAATGTTATTGAAGGTGCCCCTGATGATGCTGTTTTTGTTGTAAATACATCAAAGGACCCTAAAGAGGTCAGAGCGAGTCTGGGCGTGAAGGATACGCAGAAGGTGTTTGCGGTTAATGCTACAAAAATTGCGGTTGAGTCTTTCGGAAGGCCGCTTCCCAACTCTTCAATGCTTGGAGCGCTTAATAAGGCTGCCGATGTTGTTGAAATGGATACGCTCCTGGATAATGTCAAAAAGAGCTTTGGCAAGAAGTTTGCCCAGAAGATCATTGACGGAAACCTCGATGCAACAAGACGCGGATTTGAGGAGGTAAAAGAGGGATGAGTAAGAAATTTTGGGAAGAATTGCCCCAGGGCGCTGTTGTACTGGAAGCCGGAAGTTCAGCTAAATTCAAGACCGGCGGATGGCGGTCAATGAGACCGAAATGGATAGAGGAAAATTGTATTCAGTGCATGTTCTGCTGGATATACTGCCCTGACATGTCTATTAAGGTAAATGCAGAAGGCAAGAGAGAAGATTTTGATTTTGATTATTGCAAAGGCTGTGGTATCTGTGCCCTCGAATGCCCCGGAAAAAAGGGTAATAAGGCCATTGTAATGGAAGAGGAGGGCAAATAAATGGGTAAGATAGTTGCAGTTACAGGAAACGAAGCCTGCGCAGAGGCACTGAGGCAGATTAATCCTGATGTATGCGCGGCATATCCTATCACACCGGCCACAGACCTTATGCAGAGGTTCGCAGGATTTGTTAATAACGGCAAGGTTGATACTGAGATTGTACTTGTAGAGAGTGAACATAGTGCGATGAGTGCCTGTATCGGCGCGGCAGCAGCAGGCGGAAGGGTTGCAACAGCAACATCTTCACAGGGACTCGCGCTCATGTGGGAAATGCTTTATATAGCAGCAGGAACAAGGCTGCCGATAGTAATGCCTCTGGTAAACAGGGCGTTATCAGCTCCCCTTAATATTCATGGCGACCACTCAGACGGTATGGGCGCAAGGGACACAGGCTGGATACAGATATACTCCGAGAACGCACAGGAGGCTTATGATAACCTTGTACAGGCCTTCCGGATCGCGGAACATCTTGAGATAAGGACTCCTGCAATGGTATGTATGGACGGTTTTATAGTAAGTCACTCTATCGAGAGAGTTGAATATATTGATGACGCGGATGTAAAGAACTTTGTAGGAAAATTCGAGGCTGTACATCCTCTGCTTGACCTGGACAACCCCAAAAGTTACGGACCGCTGATACTGACCGACCTGTACCATGAGTACAAGAGGGCGCAGCATGAGGTGATGACAAAGGTTTCGGGTGTAGTAAAGGAAGTTGCATCTGAGTTTGAAAAAATGACCGGCAGAAAATATGACCTCTTCGAGTCATACAGGCTTGAAGATGCTGAGATGGCGATAGTTGTCATGAGCTCGGCAGCAGGCACAACAAAAGATATAATCGACGAGTACAGGGATAAGGGCGTTAAGGTAGGACTTCTGAAACCGAGAATGTTCAGGCCGTTCCCGTTCCTTGAGGTTGCTGAAGCGCTTAAGCATGTAAAGGCTATAACTGTTCTTGACAGGGCGGACTCATTCGGCGGTTACGGACCGTTATTCTCTGAGATCGCGGGAGCTGTTATGTCAATGGACAAAAAACCTGCCATGTTAAACAAGATCTTCGGACTTGGCGGAAGGGACTATCTCCCGGAACAGGCAGAGTATGTGATCGATGAACTGATCAAGGTTGCTGAAACAGGAAAAGTTGAAACCGTTAAAGAATACATTGGTGTGAGGGAGTAACATGACAACAAAATCACTTAGACTAAGAGAGCTTTCAAAGGGAGAAGACAGATTCGCACATGGCCACAGAATGTGTGCCGGCTGCGGTGCGCCGATAGCAATAAAGCAGGTGCTGATGGCAACTGATTATCCGATAATAGCTGCAAATGCAACAGGCTGCCTTGAGGTCTCCTCATGCATTCAGCAATATACAGCATGGAAGATACCATGGATACACAGCGCATTCGAGAACTCGGCTGCAACCGTATCGGGTGTTGAGGCAATGTACCGGTCACTTGTGAAGCAGGGTAAGCTGGATGATAAGAATGTGAAGTTCATTGCATTCGGCGGTGACGGCGGAACATACGATATCGGGTTCCAGAGCCTTTCGGGCGCAATGGAGCGCGGGCATGACATGATGTATGTCTGCTATGACAATGGAGCGTACATGAACACAGGTATTCAGCGTTCAAGCGCGACCCCGTTCGGCGCAGATACAACAACCTGTCCGGCAGGTGATGTTATCCCCGGCAAGCTCCAGAAGAGAAAAGACCTTACCAGGATAATGGCGGCGCATGATATTCCTTATGTGGCACAGGCATCTCCTGCAAACTGGACGGACCTTATGAAGAAGGTACAGAAGGCCTTCGAAATAAAGGGCCCGAAATTTATGAATATAATAGCGCCGTGCAACCGCGGATGGCGTACAAAGACCGATGATGCTATCGCTCTTTCGAAGCTTGCTGTCGAGACATGCTACTGGCCGCTTTTTGAGATCGAGAATGGTATTACAAAGGTAACTCACAAGCCGAAAGAGAAGAAACCTCTCGTTGATTTCCTTAAACCTCAGGGAAGGTTCAAACATATGTTTGCCAAAGGAAATGAGTGGATGCTCGAGCAGGCACAGGCACAGGTTGATGCGCAGTGGGCACGTATACTGAAAGACGAAGCAGCTGGAGCAGCAGAGTAAGAACAGAGGAAGTTATCTGATATAATACAGTATGTTCCCGGGTAGCTCAGCTGGCAGAGCAGGTGGCTGTTAACCATCTTGTCGGGGGTCCGAATCCCTCCCCGGGAGCCATTAAAAAATAAAAACTCCGTAATTTTAAATTACGGAGTTTTTTTATTGGTCCAATAGGACATATAGGTCCTATATTCTTCTTCGAAGTTATCGCTTAGTATACCCTTGCCTATAGTCGCCTTTATTTCATCAATGCTCCACGCACGTACTTCGTCTATCTCATCTTCCTGAAATGTGATATCTCCGTTATGCACGCATGAGTAAGTGCAGACAAGCTCTGTCTCGTACTGGTTGGAATGTATGTAGGTATACAGGAATTCCGGTACAAAGGATGTTATCCCGAGTTCCTCTTCGGTCTCGCGTTTAACAGCCTCCTCAAGCGGTTCACCCGCATTTACATGTCCGCCCACTGAGGTGTCCCACCTTCCGGGCGCAACATCCTTGCTCATCGAGCGCTTCTGGAGTAACAGCTCGCCCCTGTCATTAAATACAAGGACATGCACCACCCTGTGCATAAGAGATGGATCGCCATGTATCTCGGTGCGGGGAAGGGTCTTTATTACATCACCCTTTTCATTTACAACATCTAATAGTTCTTCGGTTGATTCCATATGGTTGAAATATTATATACAACTTGATATAGTCTTTGACAGTGTGGAAGCGAGAAAGCTCGTAAGCGGGAAAGCAGGGACACGGTGCCCCTTTGTTGAACAGGTGCAAAATAATTGATATGCAAAATACTCAAAACATAAAAACTGCTTTAACAATTGCCGGTTCCGACCCTACGGGGGGGGCCGGGTTTCAGTCTGATCTGAGGACATTCTGTGCAATGGGTGTTCATGGTCTGAGCGTGCCTTCGGTTCTGACCTCTCAAAATACAAAGGGGGTACGCGGTGTCCACGAACTGTCAGCGGACATTGTTTCGATGCAGCTTGATGTGCTCCTGCAGGACATTACCCCGGACGCAGTCAAGACGGGCATGCTCTACAGTTCGGACATTATAGAGGCCGTGGCGGATAAGATAAAAGAGTATCAGCTTAAGAACCTGGTCATAGACCCTGTGACCGTTTCATCAACAGGCGTGCGCCTTCTGGAAGAAAAGGGGCTTGATATACTTAAGAACAAACTCTTTCCCATGTCTGCTGTAATTACCCCGAATATCTACGAGGCATCTGTTTTGACCGGCATGGAAATAGATAGTGAAGAAGATATGAAGGCTGCTGCGGTCAAACTGAAAGAGTTCGGCCCTGATGTCGTGGTTGTGACAGGCGGACATCTCAAGTCAAAGGCCGCTGACCTCTTCTTTGACGGAGAGGAATTCTTCACGATCGGCAATGATCTGCTCGAAGGTGAATTCCACGGCACCGGATGCATGTTCTCATCAGTCATAGCCGCAAACCTCGCCCTTGGCCAGACTCCCAAAGAGGCCTTCATAAAGGCAAAGGCCTTTGTGCTCAATGCCATGAGGACGGCTGTTTCTATTGGTAAGGGGATGAAGGTTTTGGGGATTTAACAGAAAATTATACTCCCTCTTCGCCTGCCTGACGGTAGACAGGCCCTGCATATAGAATGACACCACGAAAATTTTATAACTACCGTAAATATGACACTGTCCCATCCCTCCTGATAACCTCTATGTATAAAGAAATTAAAGATTATTTTTGATTGTGCCGTTATATACATGTACAAACAATAAACTATTTAAAGGAGGGGTGAAATGGGGAAACCTAATTGCTGGGAATTGAAAAAATGCGGTAGAGAACAAGGTGGAGCTAAATCAGCTGAGATGGGAGTATGTCCTGCTGCAGTTGATGCTTCATTGAGCGGAAAGAACGGCGGAACAAACGGCGGACGTATTTGCTGGGCCATTGCAGGGACATTCTGCGGCGGCAAGGTGCAGGGTGACTTTGCGCAGAAATCAGCATCATGCATTATGTGTGAAGTGCTGAAGCAGATCAAGGCAGAAGAAGGCCCGAGCTTTATGATGATGGCGTCTTAATAGACGAAAAAATAGACACCATTTACAGCTTTGAAATTTAAAAGTCCGGCGAGGGTAACCGGGCTTTTTTTTTTGTCTTTATGTGATGTTCGGACTGTCTGTGGAAACAGTTGTAACATTAATTAGCCATTATCATTAATATGGCTGTTCCGATCAATATCAGCAATGAAACAGCGCTGAAAAAATAGTATGCTATTGTTTTCATCTCAGCTCCTATGGAAAAATATACCCTTGGTTCTAGTCGTGTTACAGGGTTTTTATATGAACAAAATACCATATTTTGATTAATTTTTCCATGAAAAAGTCACTCAGAAGAAATAAATGCAGGAATCTCTTTTAGGTGGCGACTGTGATGACGGTCTTTACGTTTCCCCGTGGATTAAAGTCCCCGGTTATCTCCATATGTCTCGGCTTGAGGAGTTTTTTCAGATCATCAAAAATGAGGTTTGTGACAGATTCATGGGAAATGCTCTCATCTCTGAATTTGTTCAGGTAAAGTTTAAGCGATTTCAGCTCTACAATGTATTTGTCAGGTATGTAATTAAGCTTTATGGTCGCAAAATCAGGATACCCGGATCTGGGACATAAACAGGTGAATTCAGAAAAGATTATATCAATAGTATAGTCCTTCTCAGGGCATGGGTTCGGCCATTTTTCAAGTTTAGCTTTAGATACTGCTTTTGCACCATATTTCTTCGTCATTTATTAGTCCTTTAGCTGGGTCATGTATTGCAGCAGTAAGACCTTTCACTCATTCTCGGTCGTCCCGACCTCCGAGGGTTTCGCTTTCAGCGAAAAATACCGTTCAAGGTCTTACTGCTGCAATACATTTAAATTTATTCAGGTTTTTCCATGAAAAGTGTTTGTGTGGGATACGCGAACTCGATCCCCTGTTTTTCAAATTCGTCCTTTATTGAAAGATTTATCTCCTGCTGGATGTCCATGTACTTATTATAGTTTCCGCTCATCACATAATATACGATCTCATAATCGAGGCTGAAGTCTCCGAAGGCCGAGAAGTGGGCCCTGTCATAGGCCGCATCGCTTACATTATTGATAATGTCTTTGATCATTCCCGGGATTATCTTTGCCTGTTCAGATGTGATCTGGTAAATAACGCCGATCTTAAAGACCACGCGCCGCTTTTGCATCCTTTTATAGTTCCTTATGCGTGAGTTTGTAAGGTCAGTGTTCGAAAATACAAGCTGTTCTCCGCCGAGACTCCGCACTCTGGTGGTCTTTATGCCGATATGTTCAATGCTCCCCATGTAACTGTCTATTATGATGAAATCACCTGTTTCAAAAGGCTTGTCAAGAAATATCACGAAATAACTGAAGAGGTCTCCGAGAATTGTCTGGGCCGCAAGGGCCACTGCTATGCCCCCGATACCGAGTCCCGCGACAACGGTCGATATCTTAAAGCCGAGGTTGTCCAGCAGGAAGGTGATGCCTATTCCCCATATTATTATCTTTGCTATATTGAAGAGGCCTTTAAGGCTTTTCTGTCTTGAAGTATCGACCTCTTTTTTCAGCCAGTAAGTCTCGAGAGAATAGTTTATCAGCTGTATCAGGAGGCGCAGGCCGAAATATGTCAGTACAACTATTCCTGTGATATCCAGAATCTTTTTTACCGAAGCACTTAAGGTTAGTGCGTGAGAAGCGAAATATAGCGCTGTGAAATATAACAGCGGGAGCATCTGCTTTTGAATTATCTGGATCAGCAGGTCGTCGATGGTGGTTGATGTTTTTTCAGCCCATATTTTAAGGCGCTTATCTATGAGACCTTTGAGTATCCTTAAAAAGATGACCCCTGCGGCAAAAGCGGCAAGAAAGATCAGGTAATCCTGAATGCTGTTGTTTAAATATGATGTTTCAAGTACATTGCCTAACATATTATGTGGTCCCCTGAAAAAGTTAATGTTATTGAAAGTTTATAGTATCAAAGCAGATACCCGCTGTCAATTTATAAATAAACCATATCCCCATCGTTTTTAAGTGAATTTTTATTATATAGATGTTTTCGTAATATGATATCCTTTAATGAACATGGTTGAAAAAATAAAAATAGCTGCTACGTATTTAAAAAACAACAGGACCGGGTTCAGGGTATGGGCCCCGCTTGCAAAAAATGTTTCATTGAAACTGCTTGCTTCGCCCGAAAAGCTGGTCAGGATGCAGAAAGATGACAGGGGATACTGGTCTGTTGAGACAGATGCGGGTCCGGGCGCACTATACCGCTATGTTATTGACAATGAAAAAGAGCGGCCTGACCCAGCTTCTTTTTTTCAGCCCGAAGGTGTTCACGGCCCGTCCATGGTGATAGACCATGATCATCATTGGGAGGACGCCGGATGGAAAGGCGTCCCTTTACAGGACATGATCATGTATGAGCTCCACATCGGTACACTTACACCTGAAGGGACGTTTCATGCTGCTGTTTCCCTGCTTGATGAAATAAAAGATATAGGCGTAAACGCTGTTGAGATAATGCCGGTTGCCCAGTTCCCGGGTGAAAGGAACTGGGGTTATGACGGGGTCTATCTTTTTGCTGTACAGAATTCCTACGGCGGGCCTGACGGGCTCAAGTACTTTGTCAATGAATGCCACAAGAGAGGCATTGCGGTAATACTTGACGTTGTATATAACCATTTCGGACCTGAAGGCAATTATACCCGCGATTACGGCCCCTACTTTACAAATAGATATAAGAGCCCCTGGGGTGAGGCCATAAACTTTGATGGCCACTACAGCTGCGGGGTAAGGGACTTTTTTATTGAGAACGCGCTTTACTGGTTCAGGTATTTCCATATAGATGCGCTCCGCCTTGACGCGATCCACGGCATTTATGATATGAGCGCCAGACATTTTCTTCGTGAACTTTCAGAAAGAGTTAATGAGTTCTCTATTCAGCAGGGAAGGAAGTTCTGCCTTATAGCTGAATCCGACCTGAACGATCCTCTGGTTGCAAGACCGTATGCTGCCGGAGGATATGGACTTGACGGCCTATGGTGCGATGATTTCCATCATGCGCTGCATACCCTTGTTACAGGAGAAAAGAGCGGTTACTATATGGATTTTAAAGGGACTGACCATCTGGCAATTTCCCAGAGGGAAGGTTTTATCTATTCCGGACAGTATTCTGAGTTCAGAAAGAAGAACCATGGCAGTTCATCAAAGGACCTGCCTGCTGAAAGCTTTGTGGTATTTGCGCAGAACCATGATCAGGTCGGCAACAGGATGAAGGGAGAGCGCCTTGCATCGCTTGTTTCATTTGAAGCCCTGAAACTTGCGGCAGGTATTGTAATGCTGTCGCCTTATGTGCCGCTTCTGTTCATGGGAGAGGAGTATGGTGAAACAGCGCCTTTTCAATATTTTGTGAGCCATTCCGACAGAGACCTTATCGAGGGGGTCAGGCAGGGGCGCAGGAAGGAGTTCGAGACATTTGAATGGGACGAGGATCCGCCTGATCCGCAGGCACCCGTTACTTATACAACCTCCGGACTGGATTGGAAAAAGAGATACAGCGGCAATAATAATATCCTGCTTCATTTTTATAAAGAACTGATCGCCCTGCGAAAAGAGGTCCCGGCCCTGTCTGTGCCGGATAAGAACGATCTCGATGTATGGTCAGATAAAGCTGATAAGACCATAGCGCTGAGAAGGCAAAAGGGTGAGAGCATTGTTTTTATGGTCTTTAACTTCAATAAAGGCGATATAATGTATACAGGGACGATGCCTGGTGCTGAGATGAAAAAAATATTTGATTCATCTGAACAGAAATGGAACGGGCATGGCCCGGGTCTTCCTGATGTTCTGACAGAGGGGGCGGAGATCATTATGCCGCCAGAGAGCTTTGTTGTCTATGCTGAAAACTATAATGGCCTTAAGGCATGATAAATATTGTAATGCAGGACACGAATCACGGTTAACGCTTCTATTATGAAAATACCGCACTCAACTTACAGGATACAGTTCACGCCGGATTTTGGATTTCAGAAGGCGAAAGAAATATCAGGCTATCTTTATGAAATCGGTATTTCTGACCTTTATGCCTCACCTGTTTTCAAGGCCAAAAAGGGCAGTCCTCATGGTTATGATGTAGTAGATCAGAACCAGCTTAATCCTGATCTTGGCACTGAGAATGATTTTGAAGAACTTGTAATAGAACTGAAAAAATATGGCATCGGATGGATACAGGATGTTGTGCCGAACCATATGGCGTTTGACGGTGAGAACCCCATGCTTATGGACGTTCTTGAGAACGGGCACAATTCTGAATATTTTGATTTTTTTGCCATTGAATGGAACCACTTTTCGGAAAATATGTCGCAAAGGCTGCTTGCCCCATTCCTTGGAAGACATTATGGCGAATCCCTTGATGCCGGGGAAATAACACTCTGTTACGATCAAAACGGCTTTTACATTCAATACTATTCACTGAAACTGCCGCTCAAGATAGAATCTTATGTGCGTGTAATAACTAACGGGCTTCCCCTGTTGAGAGAGAAGCTCGGAGATGACAATCCCGACCTGGTAAAGTTCCTCGGCATTCTTTATTCTCTCAAGAACCTTCCTGATTCACAGGAAGAGAGGCTTGGTCGTTACAGCCAGATACAGTTTGTCAAAAGCATACTGTGGGAGCTCTATTCAGGAAACAGTGACATAAAGGACGTTATAAATGAGAACCTGTGTATATTCAATGGGGAGGACGGGCCTGGTGCAGATTTCAATCTTCTGGACAGTCTGCTCTCTGAACAGCTCTTCAGGCTTTCCTTCTGGAAGGTTGCGACAGAGGAGCTTAACTACCGCAGGTTCTTTAATATAAACGGCCTGATATCACTCAGGATCGAGGATGAAAAGGTTTTTTCCAGGACTCACCTGTTAGTTTTCAGGCTGCTGAAAGAGCGGAAAATATCGGGCCTTCGCATAGATCATATAGACGGACTTTATGACCCGGCCGGGTACCTCCGCAATATCAGGGAAAGGGCAGAGGATGCCTATTTAATTACTGAGAAGATATTGGAGCACAATGAGGACCTGCCTTCGTTGTGGCCGGCACAGGGTACTACCGGATATGATTTTATGAACTATGTTAACGGAATATTCTGTATGGAAAACAACGGAAGGGAATTTAATAAACTTTTTTATAAGTTTACCGGGTTCAAAACGTCTTATGATGTGCTTTTTTATGAAAAAAAGAAACTTGTGATAGAGACGGACATGACCGGTGACGTAGACAACCTTGCGCATCAGCTTAAAAAAGTATCATCCAGGGACAGGTACGGCAGTGACATAACTCTTTATGGCGTTAAGAGGGCGATTGTGGAGATACTTGCTTTCTTCCCTGTCTACAGGACCTATATAAGAGACGATAATTACAGCACAGCAGATCGTAATTATATAAGAGAGGCCGTGGAAAAGGCGAGGGACGCTAATCCGGCCCTGTTTCATGAAATAAACTTTATCGAGAGGTTTCTGCTGCTTGAATTCAATGCATACAGTCTGGAGGAGGACAAAAAAGAATGGGTGCATTTTGTTATGTGTTTTCAGCAGGTGTCAGGGCCGCTGATGGCAAAGGGAGTTGAAGACACTATCCTTTATATTTATAACAGACTTCTTTCACTTAATGAGGTGGGGGGCAGCCCCGACAGGTTCGGTATCTCCGCTACCGAGTTTCATGAGTTTAATCTGCGCAGACTCCGAAGACAGCCCCATACAATGAATGCTACAGCGACACATGATACAAAAAGGGGTGAGGACATAAGGGCCCGGATAAATGTCCTCTCTGAGATGCCGTCAGAGTGGGAGGCGCATCTCAGAAAGTGGAGCAGGCTGAACAGAAGGAAAAAAAAGGCAATGAAGGGTGTGGTGATACCGGACAAAAATGATGAATATTTTCTGTATCAGACCATGCTTGGCGCCTTTCCTTTTAATATAGATGAAATGGACAGTTTCAGGTCGCGGCTGAAGGAATACATAATAAAGGCTGTAAGAGAGGCCAAGGTGCATACCGCATGGTTAAAGCCTGATACTGATTATGAAGAGAATTTCATGGCCTTTATAGACAAGATACTGACACCGTCCGATAAAAATCTGTTCCTTGAGGATTTTACCGGTTTTCAGAAGAAGATAGCATGGTATGGTATCTTCAACTCCCTTTCACAGACGCTTTTGAAAATAACTTCCCCGGGTATCCCTGATTTTTATCAGGGCACGGAGCTGTGGGACCTCAACTTTGTTGACCCTGATAACCGCAGGCCGGTTGATTACAGTATAAGGCAATGGCTTTTCCGTGAGATGAAGGCCAGAGAAGCAGTTGACGGGACTGCATTGATAAAGGAGTTGTTTGCAACCAAAGAGGATGGCAGGCTTAAACTGTTCCTTATATATAAGGCGCTTGCGGTCCGGAATAAGCTGGCAATTCTCTTTGAAAAGGGCGAATATGTCCCGCTTGAGACTGCCGGTGAATATGCGGACAATCTCCTTGCTTTTGCAAGGGTGAACAGGCCGTTATGGGGTGTTGTTATGGTACCGAGGTTTCTGACCGGAGTTGCCTGGAAAGAGGTCCTGCCTATTGGCAGAAATGTATGGGGCGATACTCACGTTCTCCTGCCTGATGACGCGCCTTCACTTTGGCATAATAAAATAACAGGAGAGAGCCTGACAGGCACAAAAAAAATATTTGCCGGTGACGCTTTTAAATATTTCCCCGGCGCGCTTATAGTTAGTAAAACGAAGAACGATAGATAGGTCCTTCTGCTTGTTATTTCTGCATAAAACAATTAAATTAACAATATGGCGATACTGGAAATAAGGAAATATCCTGACAGGATATTAAAGGAAAAAACAGAACCGGTTGATGAGATAACCCCAGATATTCTCAAACTTATTGATGATATGGTCGATACCATGTACGCTGCGCCCGGTATAGGACTTGCCGCAAACCAGGTGGGTGTGCTTAAACGTATAGCGGTCCTTGATGTCGGCAATGAAGAAGATGATGATAGTAAGGAGAGTACCCTTATAGTGCTCATAAACCCCGAGATAACCCATAAAGAAGGAATTATAGATTCTGAAGAGGGCTGTCTGAGCCTGCCTGGCTATACCACGGTGGTCAAGAGGGCTGAAATGGTGAGAGTGAAGTCCCTGGACCGTGAGGGCAGGTCTTTTGAACTGGAGGCTGAAGGGGGGCTTCTTTCAAGGGCGCTCCAGCATGAGATAGACCATCTTGAATCATTTCTGCTTATAGACAGGATAGGAAAGATAAAGAGGGAATTTTTCAAGAAACGTTATGCAAGAGAGCATGGGCTGAAGGCCTGAACACGGTTTTGATAATGCAGAGGGACATAACTTGAATATAGTTTTTTTCGGGACACCGTTGTTTGCCGTTCCCGCGCTGAAGGCCCTTCTTGACTCAGAGCATACTGTCGCTGCCGTTGTTACCCAGCCTGATAAACAGAGCGGCAGGGGAAGAAATGTTAAAGAGTGTCCGGTAAAAACAGAGGCAAAAAGCTACGGGCTGGAAGTGCTCCAGCCTGCCAGGGCAAGGGACGCTGATTTTATTGATAAGCTTAAAACCCTGGCGCCTGATGTTATAGTGGTGGTTGCATACGGACAGATACTGCCAGCTGACATACTCCAACTGCCTGGATACGGATGTGTCAATATCCACGCATCGCTTCTTCCTGAATACAGGGGGGCCGCCCCGATAAACAGGGCAATAACAGACGGTAAAAAGATAACCGGTGTTACAACAATGCTTATGGATGAAGGAATGGATACAGGAGCTGTGCTTATTAAAAAAGAGGTCGTAATTGAAAACAATGACACTGCCGGAACTCTGTCAGAGAGGCTGGCGCGTACAGGGGGCGATCTTCTGCTGATCACTTTAAAGGGGCTTCAGGACAGGACCCTTAAGCCGGTTGCGCAGGAAGGAAACGCCACATATGTTTCGTTGATGAAAAAAACGGACGGATTTATAGTGTGGACAGACCCTGCAGAAAAGATACGTGATTTCATAAGAGGGATGAATCCGTGGCCCGGTGCGTACGGTTTTGTCGGCAATGAAAGATATAAAATATTGATGGCTGAAACAGTCCCCGGTGAAGGAGAGCCGGGTTTTATAGATACAGTGACAAAGGACGAACTGCATGTCTGTACCGGCAGCGGTAAGATATCCGTGACGCATATACAGCCCTCAGGAAAACCTTCGATGCCGGTAAAGGCCTTTTTGCAGGGCCGCAGGCTGAAAGAGGGAATGCACTTCAAGGTCAGGGAGAGATGATGAAAACGTTTTTTAAGTTTCTGGGGTATTTTTCTGTTTTTCTCGCAATCGGGCTGGTCGCTGGATATTTTGTTCACAGATCATTGAATTTCAATAAGACCGGAGAGGTACCGCTGCTTGTCGGAAAAAGTATTACAGAGTCCGCTGAGACACTGAACAGGCGGAAACTGTTCCTGAGCATAGAGGGTAAAGTTCATAATGATGAAATACTGGAAGGCTTTATTGTAAAGCAGGATGTGGCTGCCGGTGAAGAGGTGCCGGTCGGAAGCGAGGTCGGAGTCTATGTCAGCAAGGGACCGGAGGTCTATTCCATGCCGTCCTTTGAAGGACAGTTCCTTGAGGACGCGAAACTGACACTGCTTAATCTTGGTATGAAGGTGAGAAAGGTCACATGGGTGCATTCCGACAGTGTTGAGAAGGATAAAATAATAGCACAGAGGCCTCTGCCCGGAAATATTACCAGTAATGAAATGAACTTTCTTGTAAGTCTCGGTCACTATGCGGTATCTTACAAGTGCCCGTCGTTTGTGAATATGACCATTGATGATGCAAAAATACTTGCATCTGAGCTCGGGCTTGAGCTGTCCGAAAAGAAAAAGGGCAGCAGGGTCATCTTTCAAAAACCCGAGGAAGGCTCAATTATAAAAAGGGGCGCGACGGTTGAGATAACGCTCGGGCGCGGCTGGGGCATGTGGTTTTAACGATTGAATTTTGAGATTTTATTTCAGGAGGTTGTTAATGGTTAAGATAGCGCCGTCAATATTGTCGGCAGATTTTTCAAGGCTTGGAGAAGAAGTAACAGCAGCTGAAAAGGCAGGCGCGGACTGGATACATATTGATGTCATGGACGGGCATTTTGTGCCGAACATAACAATAGGACCGCTTGTGGTCGCTCCTGTCAGGAAGATGACCGGTCTGACACTTGATGTGCATCTTATGATAGAGGACCCGGATAAGTATATTAAGTCTTTTGCAGACAGCGGCGCGGACATTATTACCGTGCATGAAGAAGCATGTGTCCATCTGCACCGGACGATACAGAATATTAAGGAGTGCGGTGCAAAGGCGGCTGTTTCGCTGAATCCCGCAACATCCCTCAGCACTATCGAACATGTGCTTGATGATATTGACATGGTATTGATAATGAGTGTTAACCCCGGTTTCGGCGGGCAGAAGTTTATTCCCGGTGCGATCGGAAAGATCAGTGAGCTGAAACGGATCATAGATGAAAGAAAACTTAATGTTGATATAGAGGTTGACGGCGGGGTCAATCTTGACAATGTAGCGGAGGTTGACCGCGCAGGCGCTGACATAGTTGTTATGGGAAGCGCATTTTATAATTCTGATGATTATGCTGAGACAGTAAAGGCGGTAAGGGAGCGGTGCAGATGAAGAAAATAACGGAAACAGCAGACTCTTTATTTGATGCTGCCGAGAAGCAGAGGGTCCTGGCTGAATACAGCAGTGCAATTTCTTTATACACTAAAGCAAAGACATCTTATAAAAAAAGCAGCAATGTCTCCGGGGTACTTAACTGTCTGCTGGCGATCGGCGACACGCTAAGGGCAAAAGGAGAATTTGTTAAGGCCAGGGCATTCTATGAGGAGGGGCTTGAACTTGCCCTGGCCATGGATGACACGGCTTCAGGCGCGGACGCGCTGACAGGGGCAGGACTTTGTTTAAGGGCAATGGGAGACTTGAAAGGCGCGTTTCAGGCCATAAAAAAAGCTGAAAAGATCTATGCCGGACTTTATGATAAAAACGGCCTGGCCTTTGTGACCTGGGCAAAGGCCGGAACATACAGGATCAGCGGTGATATGAAACAGGCAATAAATAATTTTCAACTATCACTCGAAAAGTTCAGGGCATTGAAGAACAGGTCAGGCATGGCGTATTCCTACTGCGGTCTTGGCGGGAGTTCCCGTATTGCTGAAGAGTTCAGGAATTCAGAGAAATATTACAAGATGGCAAACAGTATGTTCGGCAGACTCAATGACCGTTTCGGCATGGCCTATTCCTACTGCGGTCTTGGCAATGCAAGGAGAATGAACGGTGACTACACTAAAGCCCTTCAGTATTTTAAAAAAGCGGAAGTGCTGTATGAAAAAATAGGCGACAGGGTCAGTTACTCCTACACTCTATGGAGCATAGGCACTACATTCAAGATGCAGGGTAAAATGAAAGAGGCAGTTGAAAAATTCAATGAGGCCTCGGCCTTTTTTAAGGCAACAGGTGACCCGAGAGGGGAGATATACTGCATGCTTGGCGTTGCAGAGGTCAGGTGGCTGAGCTCAAAGAACAAAAATTCAGGAAAAGCTTTTTTAAAGGCCCTTGAGGCGGCCGGCTCATACGGTTTTAAGGTAGAAAAGGGATATGCCCGGAAACTGCTGAACATGTTCAAAAAGGGAGAGCGGTCACCTCAAAACCTCCCGTAAATAAATAAATGCAGAATGCCGCTGTTATGATCTGCGAAAAGAGCGGAGCATGTTTTTCATGAAGCTTTTTAATTGAAAATAAACAGTTTTTTTGTTAGTATTGATTGAAATTTAATATGAATTCAAACTTGATTATAGAACAGCCGGGCGAAGGACAGAAGGAACTGGTCAAGGCGCCTGTTATTAACAGGGTCATTGCAAAACTGATCGACTGTCTTATTGTCATTGCGTTGATCCAGGTACTGCCGAAGATCGGTTTTGTTGCCGGAGCAGTATATATATTTATCGCGGATGCACTGTTCCAGGGCAGAAGTGTAGGAAAACGGCTGCTGGGCCTTCAAGTTGTATATTATGTTGTTAATGATACAATAGCCCCCTGCGGGTACAAGGAATCGGTTTTCAGAAATTCTCCTTTTGCAGCGGGATATTTAGTGGCAGGGGTTTTGAGCCTTTTGCCGCTGCTGGGCTGGATACTTGCAATTGTTGTAATTTCCATAATAATAGTTTTTGAGGGCCTTGTGATGTTTGGCAGTGAAGAAGGCAAGAGGTTCGGAGATGAGATCGCTAATACCCATGTTATTGAGAGCAAAGAAGGAGGCATGAATGTTTCATAAGATTCTCGGTTGGTTTTCTAATGACCTTGCAGTAGACCTAGGCACTGCCAATACTCTGGTATTTGCTAAAGGCAGGGGTATTGTCTGCAATGAGCCTTCTGTTGTGGCCATACAGAATGATAAGGTCATTGCGGTTGGAACAGAGGCCCAGAAGATGCTCGGCAGGACGCCTGCCAATATAACGGCAATGAGACCGCTTAAGGAAGGGGTCATTGCGGACTTTGACAAGACTGGTGAAATGCTTAAATACTTTATCAGGAAGGTGCATAACAGAAAAAGCTTTATTTCCCCGAGAGTGGCAATAGGTGTTCCTTCCGGTATAACACAGGTGGAGCAGAGGGCCGTTAAAGATGCGGCGCAGGCTTCAGGCGCAAGGGAAATATACCTTATAGAAGAGCCGATGGCCGCTGCCATGGGTGTCGGACTTCCCATAGGGGAGGCTTCCGGAAATATGATAGTGGACATAGGCGGGGGCACCACGGACGTTGCTGTTATATCCCTGCATGGTGTTGTATACAGCAAGGCTGTCCGGATGGGCGGTGATAAACTGGATGAGGACATCGTTAACCATATAAAGAGCAAAGGCCGGATACTCATCGGTGACAGGACAGCTGAGAACATAAAGAGGACGATAGGGTCTGCTTTCAAGATAGATGATGAGAACAGGTCGATGGACATAAAAGGCCGTGATCTCGTTTCAGGAATACCCAAGACCATCACCATCTTTGAAGATGAGATAAGAGAAGCGATAAGCGAAACAATTGTTGTTATAATCAATGCAATTAAAGTGGCGCTTGAGAACACGCCGCCGGAGCTGGCCTCTGATATCGTGGACAGAGGGATCGTCCTTGCAGGCGGAGGCGCATTGCTTAAAGGTATTGACGCACTCATAAGGCATGAAACCTCACTTCCTGTGATCGTTGCTGAAGACCCTCTTCTTGCAGTGGTGAACGGGGTCGGCAGGGTGCTTGACGACCTTGATATTCTGAAGAGAGTATCTCTGTAATAATCAAGAGGGGATGATCAAAAAAAAATTCTTTATTTTTGTTTCATTTATTTTGATCGTATTTGCACTCCTTACCTTCCAGGGTGTGAAAAGCGAAGGTCTTTCCTTTAATGCCCTTGTATACCCTCTGAAGCTGATCGAAAAGGCGAGTTCTGCTGTTACCGGCGCTGTCACGAACACCTTCAGGACCTACCTTTTTATTGTTGGAAAAGAAAAAGAGAACCGCGAACTCATAAAGGAAATAAACAGATTCAAGGAACAGGAAAATAGATATGCGGAGGCTGAACTTGAGAATGAAAGGCTTAAAAGCCTGCTCAAGCTGAAGTCTGCAAGGTCTGACTATGTTGCTGCGGCAGCTGTTTTTGCAAGGGATGCCACGAACTGGTTCCAGACATTATGGATAGATAAAGGGGCTGATGACGGCATTGCAAAGAACATGGTTGCTGTAACACCTCTCGGCCCGGTCGGCAGGGTCTACCGGGTATTGAAGAACAGTGCCAGTATAATACTTGTTACCGATGTAAATTCATCTATTGCTGTAAGACTGCAGTCTTCAAGGGTTGAAGGTATTCTTGAGGGAAAAGGGGACGGCGGTTGTTATCTGAACTATATATCTAAAGATGCTACGGTCGAGGCCGGTGATATTGTCGTTACCTCCGGGCTTGAAGGCCTGTATCCAGGAGGACTTGTAACAGGGCATGTTGAAACTGTAACTAAAGACGCGGAAGAACTGTTCCAGATAATAGAGGTGGTACCGTCACAGGACCTTAATGCCGTAGAAGAAGTGGTGATATTGAGTAGATGAAAAACTTTCTTGCCTATATTGCCCTTGTATATTGTGTTCTTGCGCTGCAGTCAGTCTTCGTCGGGAATATAAAGCCTGACCTTGTCTTGGTCCTGGTATGTGTATATGCACTTAAGTACAGCTATATGAAAAGTATGGCGTTCGGCGCAATGAGCGGACTTATCGTTGATGCTGCGAGCGGTTTTGTGCTGGGCCCTAATATTATCAGCAAGCTGATCGTTGTTTTTCTTTCAAGGACAGTGAGGGACAATATATATAACTGGAACATATTAAGCAATACTCTGCTGGTCACAGTCCTTTCAATAGTTGATGTTTTTGCTGTACATGTATGCCATGAAGCATTTTCCGGTGTATCATTCACTAACAGGTCCTGGACTGTCTCATTGTGGGGAGTCGTTTTTACGGTTGGAGCAGCCATGCTCAGCTATGGGCTGTTGAAACCTGAACGCGGAGCTGACAGGGGCACTGATGCATAAAATATTATTCTGCTTATCCTGCCTGCGGATAGTTGATGGTTTCGCAGACACCGTGATCTTTTAATGGAAAAAAAGATAAATATCGCCATGTATTGTATTGCCCTGTTCTTCCTGGTCCTTGTATTCAGGCTATGGGACCTTCAGTTATTGAAAGGCGGTGAGTACCGGAAGATAGATGAGCATAACCGATTAAGAGTGCTGGACATACCGGCGCCGAGGGGCATTATTTACGACAGGAACGGCAGGGCGCTTGTGAAGAATGTCCCTTCATTTGATGTTTCTGTCATTAAAGAATATCTTCCTGAAGATAATGAGACCCTGTCAGCGCTTTCAGAACTGGTTGGTCTTAAAACAGATATTATCAAAAGCCGTCTTAAAAAAGCGACAAATGTGCCTTTTAAGCCGGTAACACTCAGGCAGGATGTCTCATTTGATCTGGTGGCCCGGGTGGAGGCCAATAAGATCGATTTTCCGGGACTGCAGATTGATGTGGTAAGCGGACGGGAATATATATATGGCTATTCAGCCAGCCATGTTCTGGGCTATCTCGGCCGTATAAGTCAGCGGCAGCTTGATACCCCGGAGTACAGAGATGTGCCTAAGGAATCATTTGTAGGCCGGTTCGGAGTGGAAAAGATCTATGACAGGACCCTCATGGGGAGCTCAGGGAAAAAGATCATCGAGGTCAATGCAACAGGGAACATTGTAAAGGTGGCCAGGATACAGAGACCTGTCAAAGGCCGGGATATAACCCTTACTATAGATATTGATCTGCAGGTTGAGGCTGAAAGGTCTCTGGAAAACAGTGCGGGTTCTGTTGTTGCCCTGAAGGCTGATACAGGTGAGGTCCTGGCGCTTGCCAGCGCGCCTTCTTTTGATCCTAATGTGTTTGTCAGGGGCATCGGTCATAAAGACTGGAACAGGCTTATTAATGACCCGCGTAAACCGCTTTTGAACAGGGCCATACAGAGCAGGTATCCTCCCGGTTCCACCTTTAAGATCATCTCCGCTCTTGCCGCTCTTGAAGAAGGGGTCGTTAATATACATACTAAACATCACTGCAGCGGTTCAATATATTTAGGCAGAGAATTTAAATGCTGGAAGTCCGGAGGACATGGAGATGTTGATCTGTTTGATGCTATTGTGCAGTCCTGTGATGTATATTTTTATGAGATTGCCAAAAACCTTGATATTGACGTTCTTGCAAAATATGCAGGGTTTTTCGGGATAGGGAAAGAGACAGGTATAGGGCTTGATGGAGAGGTCAGCGGCATAAATCCTACATCACAATGGAAGATGAAGGTGAAAAACGAAAGATGGTTTACAGGTGAGACACTTAACACAATAATAGGCCAGGGGTATCTTGCCGCGACTCCCATTCAGATGGCAAGGCTGACAGCTGCTGCTGTAAATGGCGGAAAACTTTACCGGCCGTATCTTGTTAAAGATAATGAGCGGGAAACTGAACCGGAAGGTGTGATAATGATCAACCCTGAAAACAGCCGTTTTGTAATAAATGCATTACAGGGTGTTGTTGAGGCCAGGCATGGTACAGGCAGTCCTGCCAGGTCAAAGATGGTCAGTATCGGCGGCAAGACCGGGACGGCCCAGGTAGTAGGCGGAGATCCTGTTGAAGGGGATGTTAAGTATAAACACAGGGACCATGCGTGGTTTGTCTCATTTGCGCCGGTTGAGAACCCGGAAATAGCCGTAGCCGTATTTGTTGAGCATGGCGGGCATGGCGGCTCTGCAGCGGCCCCGATCGCAAAGAGGATCATAGAGGCTTATCTGAAGGATGGTAAAGGATGATGTTCAATGATCGATAGAAGGCTTATTGAAAATTTTGACTGGGGTATCCTGATAGTGACCGTATTTTTATCATGTGTCGGCATTATGACCATCTACAGCGCAACCAGACCTTTGTTTGAATCCGTTCAGCATACCTATTACACAAGACAGCTTTACTGGCTGGCGTTGAGCCTTTTTGCTTTTTTTGTGGTAATAAGCATTGATTATAAATGGTTTGTAAGATTTGCCAATTATATTTTTTTATCAGGGATAATAATGCTTATCATTGTTCTTGTTGCAGGTCATAAGGGGATGGGCGCAACAAGGTGGATAGATCTGGGATTTGTATCATTTCAGCCATCCGAATTTTTTAAGATATTCTTTATTGTCGCTCTTTCCAAATATCTTGCCGGAGTGGAGCAGTGGAAATCACTTGACCTGAAACGTCTCGCGAAAATATCAGTAGGCTTCTTTGCTTTGCCTGCGATACTTGTCCTGAAACAGCCTGATCTGGGGACCATGCTCATTCTGTTCTTTATTTTTATAGCAATGGTGCTTACTGCCGGTGTCAGGAAAAAGATAATCATGACCACCATCATCCTTTCGCTTATTTTGATGCCCCTTGCAGGGAATATTTTGTGGAAAGGGCTGAAGGACTATCAGAAGAACAGGATAACCGCCTTTATAGATCCACAGGCCGACCCGCATGGGATCGGATATCATATTAAGCAGTCCAAGGTGTCCATAGGGTCGGGAGGGTTTCTTGGAAAGGGATATATGAAAGGAACGCAGGGGCCTTACAGTTTCCTTCCTGAAAAGCATACAGACTTTATTTTTTCCATCTTTGCCGAGGAGTGGGGCTTTATGGGAAGCCTGTTATTGTTCAGTTTATATTTTTTTATAATTTGGCGGGGGATGGATACAGCCAAAAAGGCCCGTGATATGGAAGGCTGTTTTATTGCCGCAGGCATAACGTTCATGTTTGCTTTTTATGTTCTTATTAATGCCGGGATGACGCTCGGGATGCTGCCTGTTGTGGGTGTGCCGATGCCCCTTATGAGCTATGGCGGGACGGCCCTTCTTTCAAATTTTCTTGCCATAGGGCTTATTGAGAATGTGAGAATGAGAAGGTTTGCTTTGTATTACTAAAGTTATACAGATTTTTGTCGTTATTAAATATAACGTTTATTTGCCTTGCAGGCAATTCCATGGTGACATATAAAGCTGACCGTAATGCAAATTATTAAAATAATATGGTATAAATATCGGATATGTTTGTAAAATTTATTGAAATGATAGGCCTTGCTGTGGAGAACGTCCTTGAAGGACTCGGCAGGGTCTTAATGCTTTTCGGTGCCATTGTAAAAGGTACATTCAAGTTTCCGTTTGAGACAAGAAATACCGCCCGTCAGATGCTTGAGGTGGGAATTAACTCATTGCCGGTCGTCTTGATAACAGCGGTATTTACCGGAATGGTGCTTGCGCTGCAGAGTTATACCGGCTTTAAACGTTTCGGCGCTGAGGGTCTTGTCGGCTCTGTTGTCGCGCTTTCCATGACCAGGGAGCTCGGCCCGGTTCTTACAGCGCTTATCGTGACTGGGCGCGCCGGCGCTGCCATGGCAGCGGAACTTGGGACCATGAGGGTCACGGAGCAGATAGATGCTCTTGAGACCCTTGCAACAAACCCTGTTAAGTATCTTGTTGTGCCGAGGTTCATTGCCGGAATGACAATGCTTCCGGCCCTTACAGTTGTAACTGACATTGTTGGTATAGCGGGCGGTTATTTCGTGACGGTCGTACTGCTTGGTTCAAGTTCCCGGACATATATGAGAACAACGTGGGACTTCCTTGAGACCTCTGATATATACAGCGGTGTTATCAAGGCCTGTTTTTTCGGGGCGGCTTTCTCGCTTATCAGCTGTTATAAAGGCTTTTATACAAAAGGAGGCGCGGAGGGTGTCGGAAAAGCTACAACAGGCGCGGTTGTTTTTTCATCCATGACGATCCTTATATCCGATTACTTTCTTTCATCGTGGCTGTTCTAATGATAAAATTTGAAAATGTTCATAAATATTTTGATAAGAAGCATATACTGAGCGGCGTAAACCTTGAGGTCGCAAGAGGTGAAAGTATTGTGGTCATCGGGGGAAGCGGTTCAGGCAAGAGCGTTATGCTGAAACATATAATCGGACTTCTCAGGCCGGATGAAGGAAAGGTGATAATAGATTCAACGGACCTGTCCGGGCTGAATGAGGACGGGCTGAATGAGTTCAGGAAAAAATATGGTATGCTGTTCCAGTCAGCAGCGCTGTTTGATTCCATGAGGGTATGGGAAAATGTCGGTTTTGCATTAAGCCGCCATACGCATATGACCGATCATGATATAAAAGAGGTTGCGGTCCAGAAATTGAAGATGGTCGGCCTGGTCAATGTTGAAAACGTCATGCCTTCCGAGCTTTCAGGCGGAATGAGGAAACGGGTCGGACTGGCAAGGGCCATAGCCATGGAGCCGGAGATAATGCTGTACGATGAGCCTACCACAGGGCTTGATCCGATCATGGCTGCTGCGATAAATGAACTGATAATAGAGATGAATAATAAACTGAATGTTACATCCGTCACCATTACACATGATATGAAAAGTGCGTACAAGATTGCAGATACGATCGCAATGCTTTATAATGGCGTGATAATCGCAAGAGGAACTCCAGAGGAGATAGAAAACAGCCAGGACCCGTATGTGAAGCAGTTTGTTGAAGGCAGCGCAGTGGGACCGATAGTGCTGAACGGTGTTACAAGATGAAAAATTTTTCAACAGAAATGAAGGTCGGTATCTTTGCGTTAGTGGTAATCTTTACCCTTTCTTATATGACATTCAAGGTGGGCGGACTGCCTGCATTGTGGGAAAAAGGGTACAGGCTTCATCTTGTATTCGATGATATAAACGGTCTTGATGAAAAATCGCGTATTAAGATTGCAGGAGTTGATGCCGGTATAGTTGATAAAATAGAGCTTATTGGCGGCAGGGCCAGGGTCGTACTTCTGGTAAACCCGGATATAAAGGTATACAGGAATGCAAAGGCATCTTTGAGGATGGCCGGTCTGCTCGGGGACAGATACCTTGCTCTTTCAACAGGAACTTCTGATCACCCGCTTCTGAAGGACGGGGATAAGGTGGCGGATATTAGTCCTACTGCTGATATTGATGCCCTTGCCAGCCGGCTGACAGAGGCCGCAGACTATATAGGTGAGCTGACAGGTAACCTTAATTCTGTCTTCGGTGAAAAAGAAAGAGAATCAATAAAAGAGTCCATTCAAAATATTCAGGTATTGACCGCAAACCTTAAAGGCATCTCAGGTGAGAACAGGGAACCTATTCGTAACCTGATAGCTAAACTTGAAAGATTTACGGCTGTGCTTGATGATAAAGGTCCCGGTGTTATAGATGATATAAGTTCTGCTGTTACTGAAATGAAGGAGATATTAAGCGAGAACCGCTATGCTGTAAAAGAGAGCATAGAAAACATCCGTACAGTCACCGCGTCTGCGGGTAATATTGCCAGTAAGATAGAAAATGGTGAGGGGACCCTGGGTAAACTTGTAACGGATGACGAACTGTATGAGTCTATTGATAAAATAGCTAATGAAGTAGGTAAGTCAGTGGATTTTGCAGGCAGGCTAAGGACATTTATGGATTTCCGTGCTGATTATAACGATAAAGATGATGTCTGGAAAGGTTACTTTGACTTGACGATCCAGCCTTCTGAGGACAAATATTATATTATCGGAATTGTTGATGATGAGGTGGGTGCAGAGGAAACAACAACAACTGTAACGAACGGTGTGACCACTGTCGAGACAGAGACGGAGAGCAAGATAGAATTCAGTGCCCAGATCGCAAAAAGATATGATGCATATGTACTCAGGCTCGGTATGACAGAAAATACGTTTGGTTTAGGTTCGGATCTCTTTTTTTACAATGATGACATAAGGATAAGGTTCGATGTCTGGGACTTCAGTGCAAGGGAGGCCAGGGCTGAGTATGCCCATGCTAAAGTAGGGATTGACTACAGTATATTTAAACATTTCTATGTCAGCGGAGGTTTTGATAACCTTTTTAATGAGGACCGCAGGGACGCATATATAGGCGGTGGTTTCAAGTTTGAAGATAAGGACTTTAAGTATCTTCTCGGCAGCGCGCCATCCATACCGATAAAATAGTTTTTCATGTATTTCCTGCTTTTCATACATTCGTACGGCCTCTTTGGATAAGATATGGAAATAAGTTATACTAACAAGTTGTAAATTTATCCTGAATTTTAGATGATTACCTGAATGAAGAAAATAATCTTTTTATATTTTGCCACTATTATGCTGGCTGTGTTACTCCTGCCTGCGTTTAATGATAATCTGTATGCTGATAATGCGTATATGCCGCCTATAATGGAGACAGATACTGCATCATTCCCGAAAAGTATCAACAAACAGACTGAAGCGGTTCTTGCCCTCTTCAGGCCGGTCAACGGCAGGGTCGAGTCTGTTGACGGGAGTTCCGTAACTGTAATTATTGAAAACGGCGGAAACGTACAGAAAGGTATGAGACTTTCTGTATTCAGAGAGGGCGCCCCGTTCTATCATCCGGTGACAAATGAAATAATAGGCAGGACAGAGGACCTTGAGGGAAGGATAGAGGTGATCTCGGAAAAGGGCCTGGATGGATACTATCAATGCCGGCTGGTCAACGGGAGCATAAAGGCGGGGGACTTGGTCAGGCTTACATCTTCAAAGATAAAACTCGCTTTTTTTCAGCACAGGAATACAGACTGGGCGCTTTCAGAGGCTTTTTTCAGCTCATTGAAAAATTCCGGCAGGTTTGAGATGCTCGAGGCGTATGCACCTGAATTCAGCTCAGGGGCGCTTTCTGCTATAAGCAGAGAACTTGGCGCTGAGGCATTTCTTATGTTTTCAACTCCGTTCACAGATAACGGGAAGATTCTGAGCGCAAAGCTTTTCTGGGCTGAGGACTCGATGATGTTGGCAGACATAGCAGAGCCTGTTGATGGCAGTACCGGGAAAATTAAGAGTGCCGGACATGAATTTATGTTCAGTGATCTGTCCGGCATGGACCCTGAAAGAAGCTATAAGATTGATGACGGAAGGCTTTTTACAATGGGTGATGTTGATGGCGACGGTTCATCAGAGTTTGTTGTGAGTGATGGTGATGAGATCAAGATATACAGCCTTAAGAACGAACTTCATCAGTTATGGACGATCAGGAAAATGCCCGGACATCAGCATATTTCTATTGATGTGCTTGATCTTAACAATAATGGTACAGCTGAAATATTCGTTACGTCCCTTTCAGGCAACAAAAGGGTCAGTTCATTCATCCTTGAATTTGATTCAGTAAAGTATACGGCAGTCAAAAAGAACATGCCGTATTTTTTGAGGGTCGTCAACGGAAAACTGCTGATGCAGAAGGCCGGTTCTTTAAAAATGTTTGGCGCACCTGTGTATGAAGGAGATGAGCTCTATAATGCTGTAAGGCCCCTGGAGCTTCCGGATGGTGTGAATATCTACGGCTTTAATTATATTGGACCAAAGGACCATGAACATAAATATATACTGAGTTTTGATGATGAGGGTTATTTGAATCTGTTTGATGATAAGGGCACCCGTACATGGAAGAGCAGTACTGTATATGATGTATTTTCCCCGTATTTCATGAAAGAAAGAAGTTCAGCATCAGCTGATGACAATAAATGGGTGGTGAGAGGCAGGCTGATGTCAGTACGGACCGGTCGCGGACAGGAGATCATTGTTCTTAAAAAAATACCGACTGTATCCATTGCCCCGGGTTTCGGCACCAAAGGCAGTGAAGTTTACTCATTATGGTGGAACGGCAGTTCCATGGCAGAAAAACAGCTTACAAATGAAATACGGCCGGCGTCAGACTACCGGATAAATGGACAAGACCTGTTCCTGCTTGTAAGGGGAGGCCTGTTGTCAAGGTTGAAAGATGCTGCTTCGGGTGAGTTTACAAGAGGATCTATACTTTACCATTACAGGCTTGGAGCGAGATGAGCTTGAAACATATTGCAATAATTATGGACGGTAACGGGAGATGGGCCCAGAAGAGAGGGCTGTCGCGCATCGAAGGTCACCGCAGCGGGGTCAAGCGGGTGAACGAGATGATAGACGCGGCCATCGAGCATAAACTCGAAGCTATTACCTTCTATACTTTTTCGATGGAGAACTGGAACAGGCCGGCCCTTGAAGTGAACACGCTTATGAAGATCCTGGCCTCTTTTATTAAAAGCGAGATGAAACAGCTTAATGAAAAAAATATAGTTTTCAAGGCTGTCGGTGATATTGCAAAGCTCCCTTCAGGGGTAAGGAAACTGATAGACCGGTTCGAAGAACTTACAAAGAACAATACCGGCGTGATAGTTTCGAGCGCATTAAGTTATGGCGGTCGCGCCGAGATCATGAATGCCATGAAGACCATGATAGAAGAAGGAGTGAAGCCCGCAGACATAGATGAGGAGCTTTTCAGCAGGCATCTATATACAGCCGGGACACCCGACCCTGACCTTATTGTGCGTACCAGCGGCGAGATGCGTCTCAGTAATTTTCTGCTCTGGCAGTCCGCATATTCTGAATTTTATTTCACTGATACATTATGGCCTGACTTTGATAGAGACGAATTTGCCGCGGCCATAGATGAATACTACAGCAGGGACAGAAGGTTCGGGGCCCTGTCCGATAAAAAAGCCAAAAAAGGTAAACAATAATTTTATGGGACCAGCAGGGACATCGTATGCAGAATAAAGGGGCCGGGAGCTCTTTTGTGAAAAGACATATTGCAGCAGCAATTGCATTGCCTCTTTTTATTTCGTATGTATATTACCTTCCGCCGTTTCCGTGGTTCCTTGTACTGCTTATAGCGGGCGGGATGGCGGCAATGCGTGAACTTTTTTCGATGTACAGGGTGCCGTCCTTTTTGAACACTGCCGGAACATTGCTTGGCGGCATGCTGATCTATATATTCTGTATGCATCCCGCATATTCACTCCATGCGTTATTTTCAGCTGTACTGCTTCTTATGCTTTCAAGGATGTTCATTGGTGAAAGCCCTGAA
>CBFDEG010000020.1:0-27613 GCA_965603765.1 uncultured bacterium
AAAACAGAGAATAAAGAATATCGAATAAAGATCTCAGAATGTCGAAGTGGGAAAGTTATGATTTAGATCATTACAATCCTGCTGGATATGGGTTATAAATATAATATCTTAATTTCAATAATAAGTCTAAAGGAGGAAAGTATGGATAAGTATGAATGTCCGTGTGGTTATGTTTATGACCCTGAGGAAGGAGACTATACGCAGAACATTGCTCCCGGTACTGCCTTTGAAGATCTGCCGGATGCCTGGCTTTGTCCGCAATGCCAGGCAGCTAAAGATATTTTTACCAAACTGGAATGAATATATTAATTAAGAATTATTAATTACTAATTACGGTAAAGAAAATAAAGAATGTAAACCCCCTCTTTACCAAGGTCGTAGCGACTCTGCGCGTAGACTCGCTACGAGAGGGGCAAGGGGATGTATATGAAAATGTTTTTAGTTCTTAATTAGTAATTCGTAATTCTTAATTATCTCAGCGGTGGATTGATTATCGGTGTGTCTTCTCTTTCACCAGAAATAACAACCTTCCGTCCCTCAACCGAAAGTCTGCCTTCAATATATAGCTTGATGGCATAGGGGAATATTTTGTGTTCCTGTTCGAGTACGCGTTTGCCGAGGGTGTCTTCTGTGTCATCATGATACGCGGGAACCGCGGCCTGGATGATGATGGGGCCTGTGTCCATTCCTTCATCAACGAAATGGACCGTGCACCCTGAAATCTTCACACCGTAATCAGCGGCCTGTTTCTGGCCGTGAAGTCCGGGGAATGACGGGAGCAGGGCAGGGTGGATGTTTAGTATCCTGTTTCTGAAAGGTTCTATAAGGGTCCTGCTGACCACCTTCATGAAGCCCGCAAGTATGATCAGGTCAATGCTGCGCTTTTTCAGTTCTTCGGCAATATGAGAAAAGTACGCGTCCCTGTCAGGGAAGTCCTTCATTGTTACAATAAGGGTTTCAATGCCGTGCTTTTCTGCGCGCTCTAATGCATATGCACCGGGAATGTCCGTGACCATTACGGATATCTTTGCTTTCAGATAACCTGAATCAATATTATCTATCAAAGACTGAAAGTTGGAACCTGACCCTGACGCGAAAACAGCTAAATTAAGCATGTGATAATTCCTTTAAATGTATTTAACTCCGCCTCTGCCTTTTGCAGCATGACCTATTATATAAGCCTTTTCACCGAGACGGTTGAATTTCTTTACGATCTTTTCCGCATCCTTTTTATTCACGATAACTGCCATGCCGATTCCCATGTTGAATGTCTTGTACATCTCATCCTCGGGAATGGAGCCGAGTGACTGCATAAGCTCGAATATCGGAAGTACGGGCCAGCTCCCTTTTTCTACATTGAACTTAAGGCCTGACTTTTTCGGAAGAACGCGCGGGAGGTTCTCTGTGATACCGCCGCCGGTTATATGCGCCATGCCTTTGATCTTAAAATCCTTGATGACCTTCAGCACGCTCTTTACATATATCTTTGTTGGCTTCAATAGCTCATCGCCGATTGAACAGCCGAGTTCTTCAATTTTCTGCCTGGGATTGTATTTTTTCATATCAAAGAAAAGTTTTCTGACAAGAGAATATCCATTGCTGTGAATGCCGCTTGACGCGAGCCCGATAAGCACATCACCGTCCTTTATCTTTGAACCGTTTATAATGTCCTTTTTGCCGACCGCGCCAACAGAAAAGCCTGAGAGGTCATACTCACCCTTGTCATAGAAACCGGGCATCTCTGCTGTCTCACCGCCGATAAGTGAGCAGTCCGCGATCTTGCAGCCGTCCGCGATACCTTTAATGACATCAGCTGCCTTTTTTGTCGAGAGCTTGCCTGATGCAAAATAATCGAGGAAGAACAGGGGGGTCGCGCCGCTTGTCAATATATCGTTCACACACATGGCAACCAGATCAATACCGATAGTGTCATGCCTGTTCATCATAAACGCTATTTTGAGTTTTGTTCCCACGCCGTCAGTGCCGCTTACGAGCACCGGGTCCTTGAACTTTTTGGTGTCCAGCTTGCAGAACGCCCCGAAGGAGCCGATGTCTGTCATAACAAATGGTTTAAAGGTCGCACGCGCAAGTGGTTTAATTATGTCAACCAGTTCATTGCCTTTATCAATATCTACCCCGGATTTCTTATAAGTAAGCGCCATATATCTCCTTTTTTAATTAAGAATTATGAATTAAGATAACAGATTCCCATCTTAATTCGTAATTAGTTGTTTTAACTCTTAATTCATAATTCTAAATTCTTAATTTTTTCAAGTGCTGCTTTGGCTGCCTTTTGCTCTGCTGCTTTTTTGGTTCTGCCCTGTCCGGTACCGTATAATTCGCCTTTTATATGCACCTTGATCTCGAATATCTTTTTATGTTCAGGGCCTTCTTCACTGTGAGTCGTATAATGAGGAAGTGTCCCGAAGCTGGATTGTGACAGCTCCTGCAGTTTTGTCTTAAAGTCGAACACAAGGTCTGTTGTTGCTATCTCATCTGCTTCGGCCTTAAGGTTGTCGAGCACGAATTTCTTTGCAGGTGCATAACCGCTGTCAAGGTAGATTGCCGCAATTATCGCCTCGAATGCATCAGCAAGCAGAGAGGATTTTTTTCGTCCGCCTGTTATTTCCTCACCATTGCCCAGAAGCAGGTGCTTCCCTATATCAAGCGCCCTGGCGGCCTTTGCGAGGGTCACTTCCTGTACGGTATATGCCTTTATCCGTGAGAGGTCAGCCTCGGTATATTCAGGGAATGATAAATAAAGGTATTCGCTAATTATCAGTTCAAGCACGGAATCACCCATAAACTCCATGCGCTCATTGAACAAAAGTGTCTTTTTGTTTTCATGCGCGTATGATTTATGGGTAATGGCCTGTTTTAATAAAGAACTATCTTTAAAAGAATGACCGAGTGTTGTTTCAAGCTTGTTCAAATTTTTTAATAATGATGCATCCATTGGTACCACCGAAGCCAAATGAGTTTGACATGGCTATATTTATATCAAGCGGCCTTGCCTTATTAGGCACATAGTCAAGGTCACACTCAGTATCAGGGTTATCGAGATTAATGGTCGGAGGGATTATTTTATTGTAAATGCTGAGCGCGCATATTGCGCCTTCAACTCCGCCCGCAGCACCGAGCATGTGGCCTATCATTGATTTGGTGGAACTTACGAACAGTTTATATGCATGGTCACCGAATACGGTCTTTATTGCTGCTGTCTCGCCTTCATCTCCGTATTTGGTAGAGGTTCCGTGAGCGTTGATGTAATCCACGTCCTCAGGCTGTATGCCCGCGTCATCCAGCGCCAGCTTCATGCATCTGGCAGCGCCTTCGCCGTTAGGCGCCGGGCTTGAAATATGATATGCATCCGAGTTGAGACCGTAGCCTGTCAGTTCAGCGTATATCCTTGCGCCCCTGTCAATGGCGCTCTGCATTTCCTCTACAACAAGAACACCCGCGCCTTCTCCCATAACAAAACCGTCCCTGTCTTTATCAAACGGCCTGCTTGCCTTTTCAGGTTCATCATTTCTTGTGGAAAGTGCTTTCATGGATGTGAAGCCCGCTATTCCAAGAGGAGTTATAACAGCTTCCGAACCGCCGCATACCATTGCATCCACAATATTGTTCTGGATCATTTTAAAGGCCTCGCCTATTGAATGAGTGCCGGTTGCGCATGCAGTTGATATGGCCGAGTTCGGGCCTTTCATGCCAAAGCGTATGGATACCTGCCCGGCAGTGAGATTGATAATGGTCATAGGTATAAAAAATGGAGAGACCCTTTTGGGGCCTCTTTCATTAATTATCTTTGTGTATTTTTCGATCGAAGAGAGACCGCCAATGCCCGCGCCGATAGTTACGCCAATCCTTGCAGCATTGTCCTCAGTGACCTTGAGGCCTGAATCCTCCATTGCGAGCGTTGCAGCAGCAAGCCCGAAGTGGATGAACGGGTCCATCTTCTTCTGCTCTTTGGTCTCGATGAATCTGTCAATGTCAAAATCAGGGACTTCAGCGGCTATCTGGCATGGTATTCCGTCCGGATCAAAGTGCGTGATCTTCCTTATTGCAGACTTGCCTTCGGTCAGGCCCTTCCAGTTCTTTTCGATGCCTGTACCGAGAGGGGTGACCATGCCAAGTCCTGTTATGACAACTCTTCTTTTATTCATTGTGTATTTCCGGTATTATGACTTGGATTCTATATAGTTAACAGCATCCTGCACTTTCAGGATCTTTTCTGCTTCCTCATCAGGAATTTCAACATTAAATGCTTCTTCAAAGCCCATTACAAGTTCAACTGTATCAAGTGAATCAGCACCGAGATCATCTACAAATGATGATTCCGCTGTTATCTTATCAATATCTACTCCCAGCTGTTTTGCTATTATTTCCTTTACTTTTGCTTCAACTGACATATTAGTACCTCCGTTTTTATTGTTAAATTATGTTTATATTCTATACAATCGGCTATAAATTATACATATTTGTATGGTTTTTTTCAGTATACACCAAAAAAATATTTACATGTACATTCCGCCGTTTACATGTATTACCTGGCCGGTGATATAATCAGCATCTTTTGATGAGAGGAATATGACCGCGTTGGCAACGTCCTCGGGCGTTCCGAACTCGCCGAGGGGGATGGAATTTTTCATCTGGGTTTTGACATCATCACTTAGAATATCCGTCATAGCAGTCTGTATGAAGCCTGGAGCAACTGCATTTGCCCGTATACCGCGGCCTGCATATTCTCTTGCTATTGTCTTGGTAAGACCGATAAGGCCTGCCTTTGAAGCGCTGTAGTTCGCCTGTCCGGGGTTGCCCATGAAAGCGACCACGGAAGATATGCTGATTATCCTGCCGTCGCGCTGCTTTGACATTATCTTTATCGCCTCTTTACTGCAGAGAAATGAGCCCTTGAGATTAATGTTCAGTACAGCATCCCAGTCTGCTTCTTTCATTCTCATAAGAAGGGTGTCTTTTGTTATGCCCGCATTATTAATAAGGATATCAAGGGTGCCGAACTCTTCTTTGAAGGCGGAAAATACCTCTGAAACATTTTCCTGGTTTGACACATCAAGTCTGACCGCGGATGCGTTTACCCCCAATGCCTTTATTTCCCCTGCAGTACTCTCGGCAGCGTCCATGTTTACGTCAGCAATACATATATTTGCGCCTTCTTTTGCCATGGCAAGTGCAATTGATTTACCAATTCCCTGCGCCGCGCCTGTGATCAAAGCGTTTTTACCTTTAAGTCGCATTATGCCTCCAGATGTTGTTGTTTTTTATTATAGATGCTGAATTGAGGTGATATTATAAAATTTCATGTTCAATTAGGCAATAGGAATCTCGTTATATCAGGCAGAGTATGTTTTTTTAAAAAATTATACTCCGCCTTTAATGCAATTCTTGTCTTTTAGTGTGTTGGCATGCTATAAATTTCAGATGCAACATAAAACAACAGTTTTACTTATACCTCTCCTTTTGTTCGTTATCATCTCCTGTTCCGGTAGTGATCATGTCAAGGAATATTTTAATTCACACGGTATTAGCTACCCGGCTGATGTTAACGGAGTATCCATGCTCGGTGTTACATATGCAGGGGTCGAGCAGGAAGAGCTGTCTGCTGAGGGCGCGCGTGACTTTGTCGGCAGCGGGATCGCGTATATCAAGATCTTCTTTGAGAAAAGGGGTGTTAAGTCTCTTGTCCCCGGCGCTGACGCTGTTATTGTTGAAAAGCCTGTGCTCTACAGGGGCGACTCCGAAGATATCGGTCTGATGGTCAGGGTAACCGCCTTTGGTCAGGGTGAGCCCGGGCCTGAGGTGAAGCTCCCTGTTGAGTGGGTCGGGAAGGAAAAGAAATTCTGGAAGATCGTGAACTTTGCCTACTTTGTCCGCAAGGGATTTTATGACTGGGAGTTAGGCGGATGGGTCTATTAGACCAATTGGTCATATAGGTCCAATAAGACATAGGTCCTATAGGACTTATAAGACCTATTAAAAGAATTGTATAATTCTTTTGAAAATGTCAGAATTAACGTCGGATAAAAATTTAATCAGGAGCGTGACATAACGTGTTAGATAAAAGATACAGCCCGGAGGACATTGAAAAGAAGTGGTATGACTTCTGGATCAAAAATGATTATTTCAAGGCTGAAGCAAAAAGTGATAAACCCCCTTACTGCATAGTCATCCCCCCGCCGAATGTTACAGGCTCTCTGCATATGGGGCATGCGCTCGATATCACCCTTCAGGACATTATGATAAGGTGGAAGAGGATGTCAGGGTTCAATACCCTCTGGGTCCCGGGCACGGACCATGCCGGTATTGCCACCCAGAATGTGGTAGAAAAGGCCCTCCATAATGACGGGCAGGACAGGCATGAGCTTGGAAGAGAGAAGTTTATCGAGAAGGTTTGGGAATGGAAGAAGCTTTACGGCGGCACAATTGTAAACCAGCTCAAGAGCATGGGAGCTTCATGTGACTGGAGCAGGGAGCGGTTCACCCTTGACGAAGGACTTTCAAAGGCTGTCAGGGAGGTCTTCATCCGGCTTTATGATGAGGGACTGATATATCGGGGCGATTACATCATCAACTGGTGTCCGCGCTGTCATACCGCACTTTCAGACCTTGAGGTCGAACATGAAGATAAGGACGGTAAACTCTATTATTTTAAATATAAATTAGCATATGAGGATGGCCACATCACTGTTGCCACCACAAGGCCTGAGACCTTTCTCGGCGACACGGCCGTTGCTGTGAACCCCAATGATGAAAGGTACGCTGGGCTTATCGGCAAGATGATCAAACTGCCGATACTCAACAGAGAGATACCTGTGATAGCTGATGAATTCGTTGATTCATCTTTCGGTACAGGCGCTGTAAAGGTGACACCCGCTCATGACGCAAATGACTTTGAAATGGGAAAAAGGCATGATCTGCCTGTTATTAATGTAATGACCGGTGAAGGCAAGATGAATGAAGAGGCCGGGCCTTACCGGGGACAGGACAGGTTTGAGTGCAGAAAGAACGTTCTGAATGACCTTGAGGACCTTGGTCATCTTGAACAGGTCAAAGACCACGATATGTCAATAGGCCATTGCTACAGGTGCAGGACCGTTGTTGAGCCGTATCTCTCAAAACAGTGGTTCGTAAATATAAAGCCCCTTGCAGAGGAAGCGATAAAATCAGTTAAAGAGGGCAGTGTAAAGATCATACCGTCAGGATGGGAGAACAGCTATTTTGACTGGATGGAGAATATTCGTGACTGGTGCATATCAAGACAGATATGGTGGGGCCACAGGATACCGGTATGGTACTGCGGAAGCTGTGATGAGGTCATCGTGTCAAGAGAGACACCTGAAAAATGCAAATGCGGAAGCGACAACCTGAAACAGGATGAAGATGTCCTTGATACATGGTTCTCTTCAGCGCTCTGGCCGTTCTCAACGCTCGGCTGGCCTGAAGAGACCGATGAGCTTAATACATTTTATCCGACAAGTGTTCTCATTACAGGATTTGATATTTTGTTCTTCTGGGTCGCGAGAATGATAATGATGGGTGAAAAGTTCATGGGCAAACAGCCGTTCGACCATGTCTACATACATGCTCTGATCAGAGATACTGACGGGCAGAAGATGAGCAAATCAAAAGGCAATGTGATCGACCCTCTCAAGATGACCGATGCTTACGGCACTGATGCCGTGAGGTTTACCCTTGCCGCCTATGCCGCGCAGGGCAGGGACATTAAATTTGATGAAAAAAGAGTGGAAGGGTACAGGCACTTTCTTAATAAGGTATGGAATGTCGCAAGGTTCATATCGATGAATGTTGAGGACGGCAGTGAAGTGGTCCCGGTCAGGGAACTTTATGATAACGAGACCTCACGCAGATCGTTCAGCATGGCGGACAGATGGATGCTGAGCAGACTGTCAACAGTAAGCGCTGAGATGAACAGGACACTTGAAGAGTACAGGTTCAATGATGCCGCAAGTGTTATTTACCAGTTCGTATGGCATGAGCTTTGTGACTGGTATGTTGAGATGATCAAGCCGGAGCTTTATGGTGAAAATGCTGAAGCAAAGAATGCCGCCATAAGCACTCTTGTATATGTGTTTGAGACAGCGCTTGCGCTTCTGCATCCGTTCATACCGTTCGTGAGCGAGGAGATATGGCAGCAGCTTCCATGCAGGAAAGAGGGCGAAAGTATTTGTGTGCGTAAATTCCCGACCGAAGAGGACGGGATAAAAGATACAGATGTTGAAGATAAGATAGGCGTTGTAATGGAAGTCGTGGCAGGGATCCGGAGCATACGCGGTGAGCTGAATATATCTCCTTCAGTAGAATTGAAGGCATTGATAAAAACAGCAGGCGAAACAGAAAAGTATTTAACAGAGAACATTAAATATATCTCGAAACTTGCAAGGGCATCGGAGGTACGGGTCGGCAGTGATATTGAGCCGCTGAAGAACTCAGCCTCAGCAGTTATCGGGGACATTGAGATATTTGTACCCCTTGAAGGCCTTATAGATGTTGAAGCTGAAATGAGCAGACTCACAAAGGAGCTGAAGAAAAACGAGGTCGATCTCGCTTTTGTAAAGAGGAAACTCCATCATAAAGAGTTCATGAGCAGGGCCCCGAAAAAGGTCATTGAAGAGACCAGGGAGAAGTTCGATAGTTACATGGAAAAGCTGAACGCAGTTCAGGAAAATATAGACAAGCTCAAAGAATGGGGCAAGTCCGAATAGACAATGGCTGAGATCTCCGTTACAGACAGGATCATACTGAATGCCCTTGAGGAAGATGCAGGGCAGGGGGACATCACAGCCATGGCTGTGATACCTGAACACCATACGTCCAGGGCCCGGCTTGTTGCAAAAGAAGGTTTTGTGCTGGCAGGCATCGGGTATGCTGAAAGGGTTTTTCAGCTTGTTGACACTAATATAAAATTCAGAACACTCAAAAAAGAGGGGAACCCCGTCAGGAAGGGTGATATTATCGCCACTGTAAGCGGGAATACACGGGCACTTTTAAGAGCTGAAAGGACAGCGCTTAACCTGCTCCAGAGGCTTTCAGGCATAGCAACCCTTACGGACAAATTCGTGACTGCCGTTAAAGGCTGTCCGGTAAAGATAACTGATACAAGAAAGACCACGCCCGGGTTCAGGTTCTTTGAAAAATATGCTGTTAAAGCAGGGGGAGGGACGAACCACCGGTTCGGTCTTTTTGACGGAGTTCTGATCAAGGATAATCATATTGAGGCTGTAGGCAGTATCAGAAAAGCTGTTAAGCTCGCCCGTCAGAATGCCCATCACCTGATGAAGATAGAAGTTGAGGCCGGGACACTGAAACAGGTGAAAGATGCGCTAAATTCAGGCGCTGATGTTATAATGCTTGATAACATGTCTCCGGATAATATGAGAAAAGCAGTGAAAACAATACGAAATTTAAATAATGCAGTTATTATTGAAGCGTCCGGCAACATGACACTTGATAATATTCGGAAAACCGCAGAGACCGGTGTTGACCTTATATCTATAGGCGCACTTACTCACTCTGCTCCTTCTGCTGATATAAGCATGCAATTTAATTGACAATTAGACCGCTCAATCCTTATAATTCATAGTTGTATTTTAAATGAGTAATTAATGATGAAACTGAATGTTCCGGATATTCCAGACCAGGGACTCTGCCGCGAAGCAGAGATTCCATTGCAACTGCATGGAAATGCGCGTGATATAGCAAGAGTGTCTCTGAAGATCAGCCGGTTCAAAAGAACTGTCATGATCGAAGGGACGATAAAGATATCCGCAACCATTGAATGCGGAAGGTGTCTGAAAGAGTTCAGGATGCCTTTGGACCTGACGCTGAACGAACAGTACGAACCGGCAGATGCCGTGGCAGATACGGAAACAGAAGAGATACCATCCGGACAGCTTGATGCCGGTTTTTATGAGAATGATGAAATAGACATCCCGGAGATCGTGATGGAGCAGGTGCTTCTGGCGCTTCCGATGAAGCCTTTGTGCAGTGATGACTGTCCGGGGCTATGCTCCACTTGCGGAAAAGACCTTCATGACGGTCATTGCGGATGCATTAAAGATGATACAGACCCGAGGATGGCCCCTCTTAAAAGGCTTAGAGATATAATGAATGATTGAAAGGAGTGAATGATGCCAAATCCAACATCAAAACACAGCAGGTCAAGAAGAGATAAACGTCGTGCAAACTGGAAGCTTAAAATATCCAGTGTAAGCGTATGCCCTGAGTGCGATGAACCGAAGCTGCCTCACAGAGTATGTATGAGCTGTGGCACGTATAACGGTAAAAAGATTCTCGAAGTAACAGAAAAAGACACCATATGATATTAGCCCTCGATGCAATGGGCGGCGACAATGCCCCTGCTGCAATAGTCGAAGGAGCAATAGAGGCCCTTACGGAAAATAAGGACCTCTCTGTCATTCTTGTGGGTGATGAAGAGTCTGTCAGGAATGAACTTGCGAAACACAGGCATGACGGCCTTTCTGTAAGCGTCAAGCACGCCTCCGAAACAGTGGAGATGGATGATTCGCCGCTTACCGCTCTCAGACGTAAAAAAGACTCGTCAATAAGGGTTGCAATTGACCTTGTAAAATCAGGCAAAGCCGATGCAATGGTCAGCGCGGGTAATTCCGGTGTTGTAATGGCAACAGCTCTTTTTGTCCTTGGTAAGATACCCGGGGTTGAGAGACCTGCCATTGCCGCTATTATGCCAGGACTGAAACATCACTTCGTTCTGCTTGATGCAGGGGCGAATGTGGACTGCAAACCTGTGCACCTTCAGCAGTTTGCTATAATGGGTGAGGCTTATGCACGGTTCATCTTTGATATTAAGAGCCCTAAAGTAGCGCTCTTAAGTATCGGAGAAGAAGACGCAAAGGGAAACGAGCTCACAAAAGAGACCTTTAAATTGATTAAGGACTCTCACCTTAATTTCACAGGAAACATAGAAGGCTCGGAAATTTTCTCCGGTGAGGCGGACGTAGTTGTCTGTGACGGCTTTGTGGGCAATATCACCCTCAAGGTAAGCGAAGGCCTGGCAGAGACAATAGAAAAAATGCTGAGATCAGAGATACTCGAAAAGGCTGAAGGTACTGAGAGTGCTGGATTTTTAAAGAAGTCCTTTCAGAACTTTAAAGAACGCATGGACTATTCAGAGTACGGCGGCGCGCCCCTGCTCGGTATCAGCAAACCATGCATCATTAGCCACGGCAAGTCGTCTGCCAAAGCAATAAAGAATGCAATAAAGGTCGCGGCTGTTTCGTGCAGGCATAATATACCTGACATCATTGCTGAAGAACTAAAAAATGGTCTTCAGGAGAAAGTGCAGGCCGCAGTTGAAAAGTAAAATAACCGGAACCGGTTCGTATGTGCCTGAAAAGGTCATCACAAACTTTGATCTTGAAAAGAAGATAGACACCACTGACAAATGGATAACGGAACGCTCCGGGATAAAAGAGAGAAGGGTCGTAAAAAAAACAGAGACCAATTCAGACCTCTGTTATGAAGCATCAAAAAGGGCCCTCGAGTCAGCCGGCATAAAGGCCTCTGAACTCGATATGATAATCGTCGCAACAATGAGCGGTGATATGCCGATGCCTTCAACAGCATCGATACTGCAGAAAAAGCTCGGCGCGGGGAATGCGCCGTCTTTTGACCTTAATGCCGCGTGCAGCGGTTTTCTGTACGGTCTTTCTGTTGCAGACAGTTTTATAAGAAGCGGTTCCGCTAAAAAGGTCCTGCTTGTCGGCGCTGAGGTTAATTCCAGATTTGTTGACTGGACGGACCGCACAACATGTGTGATTTTCGGCGATGGTGCCGGAGCAGTCGTATTGGAGCCGACAAAGGGCAGGAACGGCATACTGTCAACCCACATGTATTCAGATGGTAGTAAATGGGACTATATATGCCTGCCGGGAGGAGGTTCCAGCGAACCGCCGACCGCAAAGACAGTGAAGGAAAAGAAGCATTATATTAAAATGAAGGGCAATGAGACATACAGGGTAGCTGTAAGGACCCTTGAGCACCTTGTTGTGGACACACTGGCACATAACAAGATAGAACCCTCGGAGCTTGCGATGCTCATACCGCACCAGGCAAATCTGAGGATCATTAATGCGACGGCCAAAAGACTTGGCCTGCCGATGAGCAAGGTTGCGGTCAATCTCGATAAATACGGTAATACATCAAGCGCCTCGATACCTATAGCGCTTGATGAGGTCGTTCGTGAGGGCAGGATCAAGAAGAATGATTATGTCCTGTTGGAAGCATTCGGCGGCGGCCTGACATGGGCATCAGCGCTTATAAAATGGTAAGATATCATGCAGGCAGGCAGCAACCGTAATCAATCAGATAAATAACAGAACAAAAAAGATATAAGTTTGCAAAACGGAGGGTAGGATGGATTATTTTCTGAATGAAGATCAAATAATGATAAGAGACCTTGCAAGGCAGATTGCTGAAGAAAAGATTGTGCCTATAAGAAGCGAGCTGGATGAAAAGGAAGAATTCCCGTGGGAGATAATGAAGGTCCTCGCGCAGTCTGACTTTTTCGGTACAAATTTACCGGAGGAATACGGCGGTCTCGGCATGGGAGGTTTTGAGTTCGTGCTGATAGTTGAAGAACTGAGCAAGGCATGCCTCGGCGTATCAACAACCTTTGCGGCAAACGCGCTCGGCACTTATCCGATACTTCTGTACGGAAATGAAGAACAGAAAAAGAAATACCTCCCGGACATCGCCTCAGGCAAAAAGCTCGTCGCATTCGGACTGACAGAGGCCAATGCAGGCAGTGACGCATCAGGCATCCAGACAACAGCAAAACTTGAGGGCAATGAATATGTCCTGAACGGTACCAAACAATGGATAACAAACGCCGGTGACGCTGAAATATATACCATTATCGCAATCACCGACAAAAATAAAGGCGCAAGGGGCGCGTCAACCTTCGTAGTAGAGAAGGGCACTCCGGGGTTCACCTTCGGCAAAAAAGAAGACAAGCTCGGTATCCGGTCATCATCCACAAGAGAGCTTGTATTTGAGAACTGCCGCATCCCCAAAGAAAATCTTATAGCAAAAGAGGGCATGGGTTTTATCGTTGCAATGAAGACCCTCGATAAATCAAGAATAGGTGTAGGCGCGCAGGGTGTAGGTGTAGCCCAGGGAGCGCTTGACGCATCCGCAGCCTTTGCAGCACAAAGGATACAGTTCGGTCAGCCCATCATTTCCTTCCAGGCCATCCAGCATATGCTCGCTGATATGGACACACAGACAGAGGCGGCCAGGGCGCTCGTATATGCGGTTGCCAGATACGTTGACACCGACGCAAAAGACATATCAAAACAGTCCGCAATGTCCAAGCTCTTCGCAACAGACGTTGCGATGAAGGTCACCATTGATGCAATACAGGTAATGGGCGGTTCCGGCTACATGAAAGAGTACCCTGTAGAAAAGATGATGCGTGACGCAAAGATACTCCAGATATATGAAGGCACCAACCAGATACAGAGAAACGTCATCGGACAGGCCATAATTAAAGAGATGAATAAGAAGAAATAGTATTTAATTTGATTAAATCTGAAACCCCGTTAGATATGATCTGACGGGGTTTTTTTATGCTGTAGGGGCATGGCGCGCCATGCCCTGGGCCTGGATTAACCGCGGAATGATGAAACGCACACAACGATCAATCTCCGTTATGCCTGTACGTTATTAATAAACGATTTGATCTCTGATGCTCAATTTGTAAGCGTAAGCTTTCCTGAAACAACATCACCTAACTAACCTTAAGATCCTTAAATGATGCTAAAAGCTCGCTATTGTCCGGATATTTCTGAAGCATCTCTATCAGCTTTTCCATAGCAGTAACATTATTCGTTGATGCCATACCCCGGTACAATAATTCAAGGTATCTGTACTCTTCCGGCTCAAACAAAAGATCAGCACGCCGGGTAGCGCTCTTTGACACATCGATTGCCGGGAACACCCTCTTTTCCGCCAGTTCTTTTGAGAGCACCAGTTCCATATTGCCCGTGCCTTTAAACTCCTCAAATATAACACTATCCATGGCACTGCCTGTATCGACCAGGATCGTCGCAATGATTGTTATAGAGCCCATACCCTCTACCTTGCGGGCAGCACCAAAAATACGACGTGGTATTTCAAGTGCACCGGCACCCACTCCTCCGGAAAGCGTACGTCCACCACCACCCCGGTGCTGTGTGTTATGTACCCGCGCCAGACGTGTAAGCGAATCGAGCAATATCATTACATCATGCCCTGCTGCAGCTTCTTTAAAAGCCTCTGCAACAACCGTATCGACCATCTTGATATGATTTTCATTATTATTATCCATAGACGAAGAATATACCGTGGCATCCACACTGCGCTTGAAATCGGTCACCTCTTCGGGACGCTCATCAACAAGTACGCAATATACCTTCATGTCAGGATATCCGTTTGTTACCGCATTACATATATTTTTTAAAAAAGTCGTTTTACCCAATCCGGGAGATGATACTACTAGAGCACGCTGCCCCATCCCTATCGGACAAATAAGATCAAGCGCACGGACGGACAGATCATCACTGCCCTTCTCAAGAATAATACGCGGATACGGATTTACTGCCGTACCGGCAAGAAACTTTTTCTCATCTGCTGAAACAACCCTGCGCGCTGACGCACGCGAACCCTGCTGCGGCCGTGATTTCCCACGCCGAGAATTTAAACCATACGAACTCATATATACTCCTTGTTTGATTGTTTTTAATAGTAGGACTTAATCGTAGAGCTTTTACAATATTGTCTTGTTCAACTCCCGGAACTTTAAATGCCGGGTATCTGTAGGATGTTAGTTATTCTTGTTATTCTATCAGATTTTTCTTTTTCAAGTATCCATAATGACCCTGTCACTACGGATAAAACTCTATCCGATATACGGCAGTCGTATTTCCCGGTGATCTGATATTTTTAGAGCTAATATTAATGAATTAAATAGATCTCAGTAATTCATTCATTTTCCCAGTCCTGTCCCTGATGGCAGATTATAACACATTAGAATTAAATGCAAATTAACAATTACGATCAATCTCCGTTATGTCTGTATTTTATGATATTCACATTCTCCATTGTGATAAGCCCCTCCTTAACGGTCTCATCAAGGAACGGGAGGATTTTGTTGATGTTCTCTTCTGTGTCGACTATTTCCACTGTCACCGGGAGGTCTTCAGAGATACTCAGGAGTTTTGTGGAGTGTATCCTGCTTGATGCACCGTAGCCCATTATCCCACGGAACACGGATGCTCCGGCGAGGTTCAGTTCTCTTGCCTTCATCACAACAGCCTCATGCAGCGGCTTGCCGTTGTATTTGTCGCTTTCACCTATAAAGATCCTTAATACCTTGCCTGCTCCTGATAGTTTCATGGTCTTATCCTGTCCTCATTGTATTAATGATATATCTTGATATGAAAAAGCCTGCAAACACAAGCAGTATACCGAATATGTTGCTTGCGAGAATGTTGGCGAACGCGAGCTTTATTTCACCGTCCCTGAACAGGTGCATGTTTTCGAGGGCAAATGTTGAGAATGTGGTAAACCCGCCGAGTATTCCGATAAAGATAAAATTCCTTGCATTGGGGGACATGTCCTCATATTCGAAAAAACCCCAGAGCAGGCCGATAAGAAAAGACCCTGCAAGGTTCACGAACATGGTGCCCCACGGGAACATACCGGCTGAAGCCCTCTGTACCAGGCCTGACAGGGAATAACGAAGCATACTCCCGACAGCCCCGCCAGCCGCAACAAACGCTAAATTTACCATATGATAATTATAAGGATTAAGTATGCACATAAGCAACTGCGGGAAAGACAGTAACGACAGCGGGATAGCAACAACAGCAGTAACTGCCTATACTGCCTTTACTATCTCTATTCGTACCTCAACGCCTCTATCGGGTCCATGTAGGATGCTTTTCTGGCGGGGAATATGCCGAAGACAAGGCCGATAATGACGGAAAATAGAAATGCGAGTAATATCGATGATAGTGTGATCTCTGTTTCCCATTCGCCGAAATATGAAACACCGTAAGAGATCATGGCACCGACAATAATACCGATGATGCCGCCCAGAAAGGTTATGAACAGAGCCTCAAGCATGAATTGTCTTAGTATGTCTTTTCTTTTTGCCCCGACTGCCATACGTATTCCGATCTCCCGTGTCCTCTCGGTGACCGAGACCAGCATTATGTTCATGACGCCTATGCCGCCTACGAGCAGGGAAACGGCTGCTATTCCTCCCAGAAGTATCGTAAAGGTCTGGCTTATCTCTTTGAGTGATGAAATGAATTCTGTGTAGTCCCTGACATTGAAATCTGATTCCGCTCCGGCTGGTATACGGTGTCTTGCACGCAGTAGCTTATCCACAGATTCTTTGACTGCCGGTATCTTGTCTACACTCGCTACCTGCAGATAGATATTATTTATAGACTTCTTTTTAAAAAGCCTTTTTTGTGAGGTGGTAATTGGTATGAATATCTGGTCATCCGGGTCCCTCCATGAAGACTGTCCTTTTGACTTCATTACCCCTATAACCATAAAATTTACACCGTTGACCTTTATATATTTACCTACTGCGACGCCTTCTCCAAAAAGCTCTTTCTTCACCGTGGATCCGAGGGCAACAACTTTTGACATTATCTTTACATCACTTCTGCTTATAAAACGTCCGTCCCCGACACTAAAATTATTTACTTCAGGATATTCTTTAGTCGTTCCGGTAACTGATGTGGAGGCATTCCTGTTCGCAAACTTGACCTGTGTCATATGCATTACCGTAGGGACGACCGAGACAATATAGGATAATTTATCCTCTATTGCAAGGGCATCATCGAGGGTAAGTGTCTCAACTTCACCTGAATGAACATGCCTCTGGCGTGCTGCACCGGGACGTACCCTGAGCAGATTTGTACCGAATCTCTTGATAGATTCCGTGACCTGTTTTTTTGCGCCTTCACCTATCGACAGCATTGCGATGATCGCGCCAACACCGATTATTATTCCGAGCATTGTGAGGAACGATCTCATCTTGTTGGCCATAAGGCCCCGGAACGCTATCTTTATAACCTGCCAGAATAGCATATTGTTACCCGTTATCCGTACGTGAATGGTTCACGTCTTTTTCAATGAGTCCATCGCGTGTATAGATGATCCTCGGACAGTATTGCGCGATCTCATGTTCGTGTGTAACTAAGATGATCGTTGCTCCTTTTTCATTCAATGAGCTGAATATCTGCATTATCTCGGTCCCTGTCTTTGTATCAAGGTTGCCGGTAGGCTCGTCAGCAAGTATTAATGGCGGATCAAGGACTATTGCCCTGGCAATTGCGACCCTCTGCCGTTCTCCGCCGGAAAGTTCGTTCGGCCTGTGGTTCGCACGATGAGACAGACCTACTTCATCAAGCGCGTTCAGGGCCTTATCCTTTGTATCCTTCAGACCGGCATAAAGAAGAGGGAGTTCGACATTTTCGAGCGCTGTATTGCGGCCCAGCAGATTGAATGTCTGAAAAATGAACCCTATCTTTTTGTTCCGTATCTCCGCAAGCTCGTCGTCCTTCATTCCTCTTACTTCAATTTCGTCAAGTTTATACATTCCTTCAGTAGGACGGTCAAGACAGCCTATCATATTCATCAGTGTGCTTTTCCCGCTTCCTGAAGGACCCATGATGGCGACAAACTCACCCTTGTTGATTTTCAGTGATACCCCCATGAGCGCGTTGACCTCCTGCGTGCCGATGGGATATATCTTTTTAAGGTCATGGATCTCGATCAATTTAATGCCCTCTGCGGAAAATGCTTCTTTTTCCTGACTTATTATTTTCCTTATGGTCATCCATTCCTGATACAACTATTTCATCGCCTTCATCAATTCCGCTATGTATCTCTGTCAGTATGCCGTTACTTTCACCGATAACTGCTTTCTTCCATTGCGGTGAATTATTAATTAATTTATAGAGACCTGTTTCACCGTCCTTTGTACGTACGGCTTCCGAGGGAACGATCAAAACGCTTTTCCTGAGTTTTGTCAGCACCTCCACGTTAGCGGACATCATAGGCATGAGCATGGACTTGTTTTTGTCCGACACCTCTATGATCACATCAAAGACAGTGATAGTACTCTCGATCCTTCCCTTGGGTGCAATTCTGAGCACCTGCCCGTTGAAGAACTTCCCCTGATACGCGTCTGCTGTAACAGATACTTTCTGCCCGCGGCTAATACTCCCGATGTCAGTCTCGTCCACCATCGCATTGATGTATATCCTGCCAAGGTCCGCCATGCTGAAAAGGAGCGTACCTTCGGAAGCGGAGGAGAGGGTGGAAGCTATCACCTGTCCCGCCTCAACATATTTTTCAAGGATCGTGCCTGTCAGGGGGGCCTTCAGCTCCGTGTCATTAAGGCGGTCCTGTGCCTCTTTCAGATTCTCTTTTGACCGGATGACATCTGCCTTTGCTATCTTCACGTCGCTACCGGCTTTTTCAGAGGCGATGCTCAGAGTGTCGAGGTCCTGTTTCGAGATCACTTTGTCATCATAAAGAGACTGCTGTCTCCTGAGGCGGTGTTCTGTGTCCTTCAGGTCGATCTCTGCCTTTTCGAGCCTGGCCTCGGCCATGAGCAGATCAGCGTTAGCCTGGTTCACCCTCGACTGCTCGGTATCAGGGTCAAGTCTTACAACAACATGACCCTTTTTCAGCTTCTCACCTTCTTCGAACGGAAAGCTTATTATCTCACCGCCTGCCTTGGATTTAACCTCCACCTCTATATAAGGTGTAACAACTCCGGTTGCGGCAACGGTGATCTTCAGGTCAGCTTTAATTACTTTTTCAATTTTTAATTCTTTTACATTTTCATCGGTCTTATCTGAACTGCATGAAGAGATAAAACCGGTCACTGCGATAATAAGCGCTAACGAACATAAAAATTTTTTCATTTAAAAGAAATGCCTCCTGTAATATTTATCCCTTCCTCTTTCAGGACAACCCCTTTTACCCGGGCAAGCTCAGCGAGTGATTTATTGTAATCTATGACAGCGCTTATCTCGCGGGACCTTGCTGCCGCAAATTCGTCCTGGAATTCAAGCACATTATGGCTTGTTGAAAGCCCTTCGTTAAGTTTCAGTTCCTCTGCCTTTAATGACTCCTCTGCCAGTCGTGTGGATATCTTCGCCGCTTCAATACGCTGTTTATTGGTCTCCAGCTCCCTTATCGTATTGTCTATCTCTACAATTATTTTCTGCTCCAGTTTCTTTAAGTTCAGAAGTTCCTGCTGTGCTTCAAGTTTAGCGATATGCAGATCACTTTTCGCTGTATTGTTGCCGAGGGGGAGCTTTGCCATGACTCCGAGGGTCCATTTAGGGTTATCGGTCATGTTGTCTACTGAATTACCAAGACTGCTTCCAAGGCCGTTATAGCCGTAGCTTGCCTCAAGGTCGATATTTGGAAACTTCTGGTTCTTTGCATACTGTATGGTGAGATCGCTTTTATCTATCTCTGCCTTTGCTTTCTCATAATCAGGCCTGTTCTCAAGTCCTTCACGCAGACTGTCTTCAGGGTCAGGTGTAATCGGTGTGATCGTAGGAATATCCGAGGGCTGTATCTCCACGTTCCTCAATGAATAGACGTCCTGCGAGATCAGTGTCTTCAACGCGTTCTCCCTCTCTTTCACGGTCTGCCCGGCAATGATAAGGTCTTCCATCCTCATGGCCACGCCTGCCTCTGCCTGTGTCACCTCCAGGGGCGAAGCTACCTCGGCCTTCAGTCTTTTCCGGGAAAGGTCCAGCAGTGAATTGGCCAGGGTCACTGCTTCTTCTTTGACCTTCAGGTCATTGAGGGCCTGGACAAGGTCCCAGTACGCCTTTTTGAAATCAGTGACCGTATCCATGAGATATTGATTTAATTCGCTCCTTGAAATTTCCATGTTCTTTTGGGCGATGGTAATATTGTAATGGTTTACTGAACGTCCGAAGTCCTTGAGGAGCGGCTGTGTAAGTGTTATCCCTGCAAATGAATTATGCTCTGCATTGAACTCATTAAATGTGTTTTCCGTGCTGATATTATCAAATTCAACAGAGTATTCAGTGCCCACAGGCGACCTGCCTGATATGGCGGCATTTAAGATATAGTCCTCTGATTCAGAACTCGTCCTTCCGCCTGCGGCCACTGAGGAGCGGGAGGCGAGGGGAGTGGTGGCATCCCTTCGTTTGATCGAGCCTGAGACCACAGGGTCAAACATGCCTTTTTCGCTATCGACCTCTGCCTCACTGATACGGGGATTGATCATCTGAATGGCAATGTCCAGGTTTTTGTGCAGGAGCAGTATCTTGCCTTCCTCAAGTGTAAGCCTCATGACATTTTTTTCGTTACTTTCAACAGCGTCAGCAATGAAAGGAGGTATCAAAAAAAAATTCAACAATAATACTGACAAAAGAAAGACATTGAAAAAACCGGACATCATACGATCCTCCGTTTTGAAATATTTTAAATGGAATATATTATGAAATATTATACAGTAAAAGTTATTAAAGGAAGATTAAAGCGCAAGGAATATGCCGTTTTTCATGAAGGCAAAGATATAATGAATTCAGTCCCTTTGTCGGGCTCAGATTTAACCGATATTTCACCATTATGTCTTTCGAGTATCTTCTTTACAATAGTAAGCCCGAGCCCTTCACCTTTTCCCTTTTCCCGAATGACCTGGTGGAAGATCTTGAATATTTTCTCATGCTCTTCAGGAGGGATGCCAATACCGTTGTCTTCTACATAATATGAAACACGTCCATACTCTTGTTGATGTCCTGAAACCTTTATGATGCAGGGGCGGCCGGGATCGCGATATTTAAGTGCATTACTGATAAGATTCGAAAATACCTGGTTGATCTGAGATTCATCTCCCATACATGGAGGCAATTCAGATATTACAAGTTTTGTCCCTGTTTCTTTAGCCTTGAACTGGAATACATTTATTATGTCGGACATTATTTTGTCCATATCAAGCTTTTCGATCTTAAGTTCAACTTTACCTGAACGTGACAATTGGAGGAGACCTTTTAAAAGGGAGTCGATCTTTTTGGTACTTGAATTAACATATTTAAGGATATCATCAGTGTCATCTTTAAGAGAAATAAATAACTCTTTTATTTTTTGAAGCGATTCTTCTTTTTCTACGGCCGTTGTTATCTTTTCAATGGTATTCTCAAGCTCTCTGCTGAAACCGTAAATAACAGCCAGCGGCGTCCGCATATCATGTGATGTAACATGAATTATCTGTTCCATTTCATTGTTTATATCCTCAAGCTGTTTTTCGTACTTTTTACGTTCAGTGATGTCGCGGGCTATGCTGTTAATAGCTTTTATGTTCCCGTTCTCATCATAATTGAAATTTGAAGTAAACAACATATAGTGTACTTCACCTGTTCTCTGATTTAACTGACGGTTCTCAATTGAAGACTGACTGAGATGTCTTTGAATGCAGTCCTTGAACCATTCGTGTGTTCTTTCGCGGTCATCCGGATGAATGAACTGAAATGCGGACATGCCTTTGCATTTATCAGGCGATATGCCGAATATTATGTCAGCCATATGGTTGACAAAGAGAAACTTTCCATCTGCATCCACCCTCGCTATAAAGTCATTTGTTCCTTCAACAAATTCACGGTACCGCTCTTCACTCTCTTTTAAGGCATATTCAGCCTCTTTTCTTGCTGTAATGTCTCTTACAGAGCTGACGATCCCTATTGACTCACCGTTATTGTCTTTTAAAAGCGATACGGTATGCTCTGTTGGAAAGACCTCACCGTTCTTCCTTTTTGCCTTGAATTCGAAAAATGCTGTCTGGCCATTGCTGAAGGCATCACTTATCTTCTGTCCGAATTCCATATAGTGGTCATGGTCCACATGCAGGATCTCTGTTGACTGTTTATACAACTCATCGTTTGAGTACCCGAACATTTTCTCTGCAGCCTTGTTTGAATTTATCAATACTCTGTAAGAGCTTAAGACAAAGACAGCCTCTTCAAGTGAGTTGAAAATACTTTCCAGCCAGAGCTCTGATTTTTTCAGCGATTCCTCAACCCTTATACGTTCGGCAATCTCATTGTCCCGGACTTTCAGGGAGTTGTTCAGATTTTCTGTCATGTTGTCAAAAGAACGGGAAAGCTGGCCTATCTCATCTTTTGCATCAGTCGCTACCTTATAATAAAGATCACCGCCACCGATTATTTCACTCCCTTTATACAGAGCCCTGATAGGGTCAGAAATTGACCTTGAGATCCATAATGATATTAAGATCACAAATATTACAGTTAGAAGGGCGGTCATAAATGCCCAGTGCCTGAGTTCGTATATATGTTGATATGCTTCATCCGTGTCTATTTTTACAACGATGCCCCATTTAAATTTCGGTAAATACCTCCATACAGCGAGTATTTCCTTGTTCCGGTAATCAACAGATATTCCCGCGCCGTTTTCTCCCTGTACAGCCTTCTGTATTGGTAAGGCCTCGTTTGAGCCTAAAAGTACATGTTTGTTAAAGGCTGCATCAGGAAGATGCCTGAGAGGGGCAATAAACAGGGCCTGGTCCCGCACCTTTTCAGCTATCACTATCTCTCCGGTATTACCCAGTCCTGGATAGTCGTGCACCATGGCCAATAATTGCGAAGCGCTCATCTGTAACATAAATACACCGGCAGGATCTCCATCAATGAAGACCGGGTCGCCGATGAATGCCGCAGGTTCATCTGAAGGGGAATACTGTCTGAACTCAGACAGGGCAAACTTTTTTTCTCTGATCACCATCTTATAGTTCTCTGCAAGCTCTGAGTCCTTTAACGGGCCGTCATACAGATTGGTGCCGAAATCACTTTCTCTTTTCGCTGTAAAGACAATATATCCATCGGTGTCAATGAGGAAGGCATCATAATAGCCAAAATCATGTATGAGATCGATAAAATAATCCCTGTACTCTTTATCCAGTGAGGCAAATTCCCGGGATTCAGGCCCTGCCTCATGGAAAACTGTGCGGTATCTCCCGAGTGCGTTTGCAACTGTAGGTCTGGATGCTATCAAACGGAGCTCTCTTATTTTTCCGTTAATATATTCATTGAACATGATCTCCCTGCTATCGGCAATGACTTTAAAATTTTCAATTGTTTCATGCCGTATCGCATTTTCTGATGTCTTGAAAGTCAGATAACTGACCGTTATTAAGGGGATGAGTGCTATTATCAGAAACCAGAAAAGGATCTTTCCGGCTATTGTTGTCTTTTTGAATATCATTGTATAGTTGTCCCGCCTTATCGGGAATTATATCACCATTAAACAATGCTTGCTTATACTATTGATATAATATTAGAAAAAGTCAATTTGAAAATGAAGAGATAAAAACAGTTGATGTGGAAGGGAAGTTCGGCCTATGTATCTGCGCTCATTTAACTATGGCCTTGTCAATGACCGCTTTTTCCAGGTCCGCAACAGCAACAAGGACAAAGTTGTCAGGATGGAGATATTTCTTTGCAACCCGCATGATATCGTTTTTTGATACACGGTTTATGTAATCAGGATAGTTATCAATATACTCAGCTCCGAGGCCGTAGAACTCCACTGCAATGAGAAAACCTGCAATGCGGCTGCCTGTCTCTATCTTCATAGGAAAGCTTCCGGTAAGGAATGACTTTGCGTCAGCAAGCTCAATGTCAGAAACAGGCACATTCATTATTGCTTTCATTTCATCCAGAACAGCCCTGACAGCAGTATTAGCCGACTCGTTCTTTGTCTGTAGCCCTGCCTGGAACCGTCCCGCATATTTTGCAGGGGCAAAGTAACTGTGAACATCATAAGCAAGGCCCTTTTCCTCCCTGATATTCTGCATAAGCCTTGAGGCAAAGCCTCCGCCCCCGAGTATATAGTTCATCACCGAGATTGCGTAATAATCAGGGTCCTCCCTTTTGACACCGATATGGCCGAGTATGATATTGGCCTGAGTAAGGTCCCTGTCAATGGTTATCAGTCTGCTTTCATTAAGAGGCTTGATCTCCGGCAAGGACAGGGCAGGGACATCCCCGGCCTTCCATCCGCTGAAATATTTGTCTATTAACTCTTTTACCTCTTCGGTGGTGATGTCGCCGACAACCGCCATTGTGGAGTTGTTCGGGACATAATATTGGGAGTGGAACGTTCTGATATCATTAATAATTATTTTATCTATTGAATCAGCGGTGCCTGAAGTCTGTCTGCCGTAAGGGTGCTCAGGGCCGAAGACAGCCTGTTTAAATGCCCTTGATGCCAGATATCCCGGTTCGTCCTCCATTGATCTCAGGCTTCCCTTTATCCTCTCCTTTTTCTTTGCTACTTCATCATCAGGGAAGGACGGGTTCATTATGATGTCAGCAAGCAGGTCAAAGCCGATATCAATGTCTTTCTTAAGTACAGATAGACTGGCTGTTACAAAGTCGCTGCCGCCTGACGCTCCGACACCGCCCCCTACAAATTCTATCTCTTCACTTATCTGGTGCGCTGTCCTTGTTTTTGTACCGCTGGTCAAAAGGCCTGCCGTAAGATTTGCCAGCCCGGACATCCCGGCTGTTTCACAGATATTGCCGGCCTTTATGCCGACAGATACCTTTACAACAGGCAGGGTATGTCTTTCAACGATCAGGAGAGTTAAACCGTTTGGAAGCACTGTTCTGTCCACTTCAAGAGCCAATGCTGATGAATTTAGAATTATGAATGAAGAATTAAGAATTAAGACAAACAGGAAATATTTTATCAGCTTAATTGTTTTCATTAGTGACCTTTATGATGTGCTGCCGGTTCATCTGCAGGAACCTTTTTGTTGTTATTCTTTAGAGGTATCAATGTCCCGACCGTTCTTTTATCTTCAACAAGGTATTTATTTGCGGCCTGCTGAACGTCTTCGGGTGTGACTGCCCGTATGCCTTTGATATATTTTTCTTTAAGGTTGATATCGCCTATCATTTCAAACTGAGCTAAAAGCATTGCCCGGTAGAATATAGAGTCCTGGTTCATGATAAAGTCCGCCTCTATCTGATTCTTTACCTTCTGCACCTCTATGTCAGAAGGGGGCATGTTCTTTATCTTATCTATTTCCGCGTACAGGGCATTTTCCACATCCGTTATATTATTCCCCGGAAGCGGGACAGCATAAAAATAAAAGATAAAAGGGAACCTGTTGAAATTGTTATAGCCTGCTCCTGCTGAAAGGGCGATGCGCTGTTCATCTATAAGGCTCCTGTATATCCTCGCGCTTTTCCCGCCTGAAAGCACCCCGGCAAGTACGTCAAGCGCGTAACTGTCCTCATTAAGAATATTCGGTGTTTTGTATGCGCTGAACACATAAGGCAGTTCAGCCTCTTTTTTCACTATTATCCTGCGCTCGCCTCTCTGCTGCGGTTCTTCTATAGCGAGCTTGTTGAGTCCGGGTCCCCTCGGTATCGGGCCGAACTCTTTCTTTATCTTTTCCATAACTGCGTTGACATCGATATCGCCTGCAACCACAATGAACGCATTATCCGGGACATACCTTGAATGGTAATAGTTCCTGAGATCGTCTCTTGTTATGGTCTTAAGGTCTTCCATCCATCCGATCACCGGCCATCTGTAAGGATGATTTTTAAATGCAGAGGCAAGCACTTCTTCATATACAAGGTTTTGCGGGTCATCGTCATAACGCATCCTTCTTTCTTCCATGACAACATCCCTTTCAGAAAGGAACTCATCTTCATTCAATATAATGTTGCGCATCCTGTCCGCCTCGAGCTCTATGGAAAGGACGAGTCTGTCAGGAGCGAGTTTCTGGTAATAATAAACAAAGTCCTTGCTTGTACCGGCATTGTCTATTCCCCCGGCTCGCTTGATGATCTGTGTGAATTCCTTCGGCCCGTATGTATTGGTACCTTTGAACATCATATGCTCCATGAGATGGCTCATGCCGGTTTTTCCGACAGGCTCATGTATGGAGCCGGCATTGTACCATATCTGAAATACAGAGAGAGGGGCATTCGGAACCTTCAATGCAAAGACCTTCAGCCCGTTTGCAAGCTGTTCTTTGTAGAGGCCCGCTTCACTGTCTGCCTTAACAGGAGTTCCTGTGTGAACACAGCCCGTGAAAAGAAATACGTATAATGAAATAAAAATTAAAAGTTTCTTCACAACAAAAATATTATCAGAGATAGAGATTGAGGTCAAATGGCAATGGCTTTGAAATCATAAATAATGATCTTTTATAGATACAAATCTGCGCATTATGGAGGTTCAACTTTCATAGTTGGGTAGAGCTTTGCACTTTTGGGGAATTTTGATTAAAATTAAACACTTGATCGTATGGGGACCTTCAAAATAATAACCAGAAATCCGGATAAGAGAGATTATGTGAAACACTTTATATGAAGAAGAAATCAAGTCGATATGACACTTCACATTTAATAGAAGACCAGTACGAGCCTGGTTCACGGAAGCTTGTACTAAGAAACAAGCTCGGCATAAAAAGTGTCCGCGAAATGAACCGGATAGAGAAGGATGCTCAGCTTCAGGCGGTCGAGAAGCTGACTGACGTTTTTGACGTAGACTATCGGTTTACCTCAGAGGATATCTGCAGAATGCACAAGGTATGGCTTGGCAATATTTACGAATGGGCCGGGAAATACCGGCAGGTGAAGATGAGCAAGGACGATTTTTCTTTTGCATTTCCTGAACAAATTCCTGGATTAATGAATGAGTTTGAACAGGGTCCACTTAAACAATATACCCCTTGCAGATTTAAATCTCATAAGGAGATTACAGAAGCACTGGCCATTGTTCATGCGGAACTGGTAATTATTCACCCATTCAGGGAAGGTAATGGAAGGGTTGCGAGGATGTTGGCTGCTTTAATGGCATTGCAGGCTGGTTTACCACCACTTGACTTGAGAGAAATTTCAGGAAAGGGTAAAGAGGAATATATTGAAGCAGTGCAGGCGGGGATGTCACGAAATTATGGACCGATGGAAAAAATATTTACGACTGTTGTCCGTAGGACTCTGCGGCTTCATGGACAGCAATAACTTCTTTTAATTTCTTTTCCATTGACTTGGAGAGTTTGGGATATTTTGTAAGTACCCCTTCAACTGCTGTTGAAGAAGAGACAAACTGAGTGAGTAGTTCTTTGCCGAGTTTTTTGTCTTTTAAATAGGGATTGGTTTCTTTTAGTGATCTTTTAGACATTTTATATTTTAACATATAAAACCAATCAAGCTTTAAAAGGTATTATTTACTGCTAGATCAATAACCTGATCCAGATGTTCATAAGGAGTATAAAAATGCGGTGATAATCTTATAGCTCCTCCACGCAGGGAGCAGACCACATTGTTTTCAGTAAGATATTTATAGAGCACTTCATTATCAGTATTTTTATGGCGTAAAGTAACAATCCCCGCATAACGGCCTTTTTCAGCAGAAGTTATAAGTTCAAGTTCAGGAGCCGCCTCTATTTTCTCAAAAAGATATTCGGTCCTGTTCAGTACCTCTTTTTCGATAT
>CBFDEG010000021.1:0-27586 GCA_965603765.1 uncultured bacterium
ATCACTTAAAGATGCGGCAAAAAGGGCGGGAGTCGCAACAAAGTTCTACAGGGCAGGCACCATGTTCTGCACATACTTCACGGACAAAGAAGTTTATAATTTCACGGACGCGGCAAACACGGACATCGAAAAGTTCAACAAGTTCTTCAGACTCATGCTCGAAAAGGGAATAAACCTTGCGCCGTCAGCATACGAGGCCGGCTTCATGTCGCTTGCACATACAAACGCTGACATTAACAAGACAGCACGGGCCGCGTATGAAGCTTTCAAAATTATAAAATAGTTGCAGGCATGAAACTCGACATAACCTTTCACAAAGGCCGCCCTGACAAACCGGCAGTGATATTTATTCACGGGCTCGGCATGGAAAAATCTTTCTGGACAGACCCTGCCAATACAAAAGTGTTTGCAAAGAACATCCCCATGAAGGTCTTTGCTGCTGTAAAACCAGGGCCGCGCACTATTTCTAAAAACAGGCTTATAACAGTAGGGGATATCCCGGAAAAAATAATTGCCCTATGGGACGAGGTTATAGATAAAGGTTTCAATGCGGTCTGCTGGAGCCAGAGACGGCCTGTCGGCCCTATAAGCAGCGCCATAGAAGAGCTTGGTCATGTAGTAAAGCAGACCCAAAAGACCTTTCCCGGTTGTCCGCTTGCGCTTATAGGGCACAGCAGGGGAGGACTGGTCGCAAGAAAGTTCATGGAAGACCCAGCGCACATTGTAAAGGCGCTCATAACTATTTGCTCTCCTCATGAGGGAAGCTCTCTTTCACTTATCGGCAAATTTATTTCTCCACTCAGCCCGGTCATAAAAAAGCTTCTTCCTCTCCATGTTCACGGTACTGCATCGGACCTGCTCAAGAGGGCTTCTGAGATCATCGAGGGAACTGCTTTAAAGGAGCTGCTTCCCGGCTCTGATTTCTTTAATAATTTAAATGACCGTCCTCTTAAAGACATTAAGTACATGTCATTCGGCGGAACAACCACAAAACTTATCACTATATATTCCTGGCAAAATAATGGCCATCAGCCGAAACCATTATTAACGGTCCCGGACTCTCTTGTTAAGTTTTTACCCTCATCCATGATACCGGATGAACTAACTCCCGGAAAAGGGGACTTTATGGTCACAGCGAAAAGCTCTGTCCTGCCGTGGGCCTCCCGTCATTACGACCTGCCTGCAAACCATATCTCCATAATCTGGCACAAAAAAACAATAAACCATATAATAGTTGCTCTCGAGGAAATATGAAGACAATACACAAACTAATATCTGTATATCTTGCTGTTACCGGCCTACTGGTATTCATGATCTCCGTTTTATATTTTTTTTACACCAGCACAGCAGGCGACAGCTATTCTGCTTTTCCGATCATTGCATCAGCCGTATCTCTGGCCGGCCTGTTCGTCTTTTTATACCTTTACCGCAAAAATATTTTGACCCCTCTCGAACACATTACATCAGCAACAACAGAGATCCGGCAGGGGCAGTTCCATAGCATACCTCTTATCAAAAACCCTGATATGCGGACGATTGCCGGAAACCTTTATTCCATTGACCGCCTTATAAACGACAATAGCGATGAACTCGAAAAGACCTTTCACAGAGAAAAAAATGCTCTAAAAACAATGGGTTCTCTAAGCAATCTCAATAAGACAATGTCCGGGAAAGAGAGTCTGCAGCAATTTATGGAGATTATTCTTGCTTCCGGAACAGAGATAATAAAGTCTGAAGCCGCTGCCATTGCAGTGATCGATCGCCGTACTTTTCAGGTAACAAACTTCATATCAACGGATGAATACTCAAGCGGAAACACAGACCTCCCCGGCAAGGCGCTTATCAATGAACTTGTAAACAGCAGAAAACCTCTGATGTTCCGCTCTGCTCCGGATGCAAGTCTCGTTTCAGTCATGTCCGCAGCAATGAAGATCCGGATCAAAAACCTTCTTGCTGTTCCGGTACTGACCGAAAATGAGCTGGCCGGCGCCTTGATCTTCATAAACAGCAGCGACAGAGACGGTTTTACTATTGAGCACAAAAATAATGCTTCTTTTCTTTCCTATCAGGCTGCCATGGTTATAGAGAAGGCCCGGCTTCAGGAGGCTGTGACCGGGGCAATAAAAGCGGATGAGCTTACAGGCCTGGACAATTACGCTGCCTTCACTGAAAAACTATATATCGAAACACGGCGCTCTGAACGATTCGCGCGGCCGCTCTCTTTACTGATAGTCGATATAGATTTTCTTGATAAGTTTAACAATGCATACGGCATTCATAACGGAAACGCTGCCATAAAAGAGATATCAGCCATTCTCAAGGCAACCCTTCGAAAAATAGATATTATATCAAGATACAGCAGCGATGCCTTTGGCATCATTCTTCCGGAAACATCACCTGAAGGCGCGCTGCTTACAGCCGAGAGAATTAAAAGAGGAATCGGAACACATGCTTTCAGCGTTGATGAAAGCATGACCTATCTTACCGTAAGTATCGGGATAGCAACCTTCCCTGATGATTCTAAAGATGCAAACGCCCTGTTACAGGCTGCCGCAGCGGCTGTCAGCTCAGCAAAAGCCGGGGGCCGGAACAAAATAGCTGTTTTCAGCGAATGTAAAGAAGAAAAGGCTGATGACGATTCTGACCATGATATCCCCGGGAATGCCTCAAATACCCTTTGAAAGGGTGACCCCCCGGCCCCATACAAAATAAACCTGTGCGGTATGGACAATACTGTCATTATAAAACTGACCGTCAATGCCGAACTCTATCCTGAGGCCTTCAGGCAATTTGAATATAATATTTGTCCCGAGCTGCGCATAATCATCTGCTGCATACAATGGATCACCTGCCCTGGCGTAAAGCTCGTCACCGTAAAAATATGATGCGAACAGGTGTACGTTTATATCCTCCTTAGGGATCATTTCGCAGGTCAGTGTCCCCTCGACACCGCTTCCGGAGGTGCTGTCAAGATCTGAGCTGGAATGCATGTCATCATAATCACCCAGGTAGTATACTCCTGCACGCACTTTATCAATGAGTCCAGTTATATTCTGCGCAATACCATATGAACCGCCGAGGAGGTATGCGAAGTTGCTCTTCTCATCATGGAATTCCGTATTCTTCTGTCCCCCGGTATGCCTTATGAAGATCTGTGCATCCAGCCAAAGCTCTCCAAGCCTGAGCTGCGTCACGCTCCCCACATCAAACCTCTCTGCAGTGTCCGCCGTTTCTTTGACCCTCCAGTTTATCCAGTGGTCCTGCTTAAGCTCCGTGCGGTCCATTCTGAACTGGATACCCTGCTGTGTGGTTTGTTCAAAGACCTCACTGTCATTATAAAGCGCGTCATGTATTGCATGGGTCCCGATGATCGTGCCCGCAAAAAGATAGGCACTGGGTACTGGCTCATAAACAAGTCTCAAAATTGGCTCTACTTCATCCACGTCATTTCCGTCACCAAAATCATATCTTATTGATGCCCCCGCCTCAAATGTAACCTGTTCATGCGCGCGATACCTTAACCTCAATGGAGCCATAAACCCGATAAAGGTCTCACCGTCTATCCCGACACTCACCAGCTCAAGGTTTTTGGCAAAAACAACACTTTCTATCACAAGGTCAAGGTTTCCGGGTTCTGTCATGCCCGTTGTGGGCGTTCCAGCAGGATATCCATAATTGCGTCCGATTACACTGCTGTCATCTATGATCGGGTATTCACCGCCAAAACAGACGGCTGAAGAGGCAATCATTAATACAATTACATACAGAAAAATATTTTTATAAAATCGCATGGTTTCTCCTTGTTTCTTCTGTTAATATTTAAAATGGTATATTCTGGATACTGAATAGAATATCAGACACTGTATGTGTTTGCAATCCGGCCCCCGGGTATGTTTTCTGATCATACTCACTATGCTATACTATGAAATACTCTTTTTAAATCAATAATTATGATGGAGGTTAGCACTATGGTAGACCAGGACAGAGACATGGAAATAATTGCGTTGATCTCAAATGTTCATGACGGGTATACGTATATTAATTCCGACAAAGAGGTCATTGAACATGCCTGTGAAGTGACCGGCGAAAGATCAACGATGGAACTTATAGAACTGGAATACTTTAAGGACGGCAGGGCACTGGATGATAAAGCGAATTTCTGTGAACACTGCAAACAAGTATTCATTTACAAAAAATAACAAATATCAAAAAACAAATAACAAATAACAAATAAATTCCAAATCACAAAACTCAAACAACTACGTTTGGCATTTTTGTATTTAAATATTGGGATTTATTTGTTATTTAGAATTTGTATTTTGTTATTTAAAAAAGGGGCGGCCTAAAGGCCGCCCCTTTTTTTAGTATCTGTAATGCTCTGGCTTGTAAGGACCTTCTACCGGTACCCCGATATAATCCGCCTGTTCCTGGCTGAGCGTTGTAAGCTTGACCCCTATCTTCTCAAGATGAAGTCTTGCAACCTCTTCGTCAAGCTCTTTAGACAATCTATACACTTTATTCTCATACTTGTCTTTGTTGTTCCAGAGGTCTATCTGTGCAAGCGTCTGGTTGGTAAAGCTGTTTGACATGACAAATGAAGGATGCCCTGTTGCACAGCCGAGATTTACAAGTCTTCCTTCTGCCAGAAGGAAAATGGCATGTCCCTCAGGGAAGATATATTTATCGACCTGCGGCTTGATATTGAGCTTCTCAATGCCAGGATATGCATTCAACTTTTCGACCTCTATCTCATTATCAAAATGTCCGATGTTGCAGACAATTGCCTGGTCCTTCATCTTTGACATATGTTCTATCCTTATTATGTCCTTGTTGCCCGTTGTGGTCACATAAATGTCACCTTCACCGAGGGTGTCTTCAACCGGAGCCACTTCATAGCCCTCCATAGCGGCCTGGAGCGCGCAAATGGGATCAATCTCTGTAACAATGACCCTTGAACCATATTCTTTCAATGACTTGGCACAGCCCTTGCCCACATCTCCGTATCCGCAGACAACTGCGACCTTTCCGGCCAGCATAACATCTGTCGCTCTCTTGATACCGTCAGCAAGCGACTCTCTGCATCCATACAGATTGTCAAACTTTGATTTAGTAACAGAGTCATTTACATTAATAGCAGGAATGAGCAGTGTTCCATTGTTCATCATCTCGTAAAGTCTGTGAACACCGGTTGTGGTCTCTTCGCTCACGCCCTTCCATTCACTTACCACACCATGCCATCTCTGGCTGTCTTCCGCCAGTATTTTCTTTAACAGGGCATTTATTATCTTAAGCTCGCTGTTGTCAGTCGGTTCGTCAAGGATAGAGGCCTTGCTTTCAGCCTCATACCCGCGATGGATAAAAAGGGTCGCGTCCCCGCCGTCGTCAACTATCAGCTGAGGCCCCTTGCCTCCGGGAAAGCTCAATGCCTCGTTCGTACACCACCAGTACTCTTCAAGGGTTTCTCCCTTCCACGCAAAAACAGGTACACCTGCTGCGGCAATGGCAGCTGCTGCATGGTCCTGTGTGGAAAATATATTACAGCTTGCCCACCTGACATCAGCACCAAGATCAACAAGCGTCTCTATAAGCACAGCTGTCTGAATGGTCATATGGAGCGAGCCTGAGATCCTTACACCATTAAGCGGTTTTTCTGCACCATATTGTTTTCTTAAAGATACAAGACCGGGCATCTCTTTTTCTGCGATATCCAGCTCTTTTCTGCCCCAGTCCGCCAGGCTGATATCAGCCACCTTATAATCATTTGTTTTTTTCTCTTCAGTCATTGCTGCGTTACCTCCTTTTAAAAAAACGGGTGGGACATTCCCACCCGTCGATTTTTATATTGTCAGTTATAGTGATTGTCCAAATGTAATTATTGTGCAGCTTTCTTCAATGTCTCTGCCATGTCTGTTTTTTCCCAGGGGAAGCCTTCATTTTCCCTGCCGAAATGTCCGTAAGCAGCTGTCGGGCTGTATATAGGTCTTAACAGATCAAGCATTTTTATCAAACCACGGGGACGAAGGTCAAAGTGGTCACGTACAAGTTCCGAGATCTTGTCTTCATCAATTTTTGCTGTACCGAATGTTTCAATTGTAATTGATGTAGGCTCGGCAACACCGATCGCATAAGAGACCTGTATCTCACAGCGGTCAGCCAGTCCTGCAGCAACAATATTCTTTGCTACATATCGAGCTGCATATGCAGCGGAACGATCAACCTTTGAAGGGTCTTTTCCGGAGAAAGCGCCGCCTCCGTGACGTGCTGCTCCGCCATAGGTATCAACTATGATCTTACGGCCTGTAAGCCCGCAGTCACCAACAGGGCCCCCGATAACGAAACGACCGGTCGGGTTTATATGAAATTTTGTTTCAGGAGTTATCCATTCAGGCGGGAGTACCGGCATGATTATCTCATCCATGACAGCATCTCTCAGGGCCTTATGTTCTATGTCAGGGCTGTGCTGTGTAGAAAGCACAACAGCCTCAATACCTACAGGTACATTGTCTTCATAACGAAATGTAACCTGACTCTTTGCATCAGGACGAAGCCACGGCAATGCGCCGTTCTTGCGGACCTCAGCCTGGCGGCGCACAAGTCTGTGGGCATATGTTATCGGTGCGGGCATAAGAACATCGGTCTCGTTGGTTGCGTACCCGAACATTAACCCCTGGTCACCGGCGCCCTGTTCATGGTCATTGGTCTCGTCAACACCCATTGCGATATCAGCTGACTGCTTGTCCAGCGATACAAGCACCGCACATGATTCCCAGTCAAAGCCCATATCCGAATGATTGTAGCCGATACGCTTTATCGTCTGGCGCACAACACTCGGAAAATCAACAACAGCACTAGTCGTGATCTCACCCGAAATAATTACCATTCCGGTATTTACAAGGGTCTCACAGGCCACCCGTGAAGACGGGTCCTGCGTGAATATTGCGTCAAGAACTGCGTCAGAGATCTGATCTGCAACTTTATCAGGATGTCCTTCTGACACGGACTCTGATGTAAACAGGTAATCTTTTTTCATGTATTGCCTCCGTTTTAAGAAATGTCTTATATTATAAAATTTTTTTATGACTTCTTTCAAGGCCGGCATACATTTTCAGCCGTAATTGACATTAAATATCAGCAATAGGTTATAGTAAATTTTTTAACTATTTTACAGGGAGTTTGCTTGCAGGACTATATAATAATCAAAGGCGCCAGGGTTCATAACCTTAAGGATCTAGACCTTAAAATACCGCGTGACAGCCTCACTGTCATAACAGGGCCTTCAGGCTCGGGCAAGTCCTCACTTGCATTTGACACGATCTATGCTGAAGGCCAGAGACGTTATGTGGAAAGTCTTTCTTCCTATGCAAGACAGTTCCTTGAACAGCTGCAGAAGGCTGATGTTGATTCCATAGAAGGGCTCTCCCCGGCAATTGCGATCGAACAGAAAACCACCGCAAAAACCCTGCGCTCAACCGTAGGCACAATTACAGAGATATATGATTACCTGAGGGTCGCATACACACGGATCGGCAGGCTGTCATGCTATAAATGCGGCAAACCCGTGTCTGCACAGGGAACAGAACAGATCATCAACCTTATTTCCACCCTGCCGCCCGGCACACGCATACAGGTTCTGGCCCCTATTGCCCAGGGCAGAAAAGGCGAATACAAAAAGGAGCTTTTTGAGGCAAGAAGAAAGGGTTTTATCAGGGCCCGTATCGACGGGGAAACAACTGATATCACCAAAGAGGTCATCCTGAACAGACACAAAAGGCACAACATCGAAATTGTTGTTGACCGCCTGATCATAAAACAGAACATTGAAAAACATTTATCAAAGGCTGTAACACTCGCAACAGGTTTCGGCGATGTTGTGATAATCCACATACTTGAAGAGGACAGGGACCTGTTTCTGAGCACAAAACTTGCCTGTCCGGGATGCGGGATCAATTACCCGGAGATCAGCCCGAGGTTCTTTTCTTTCAACAGTCCTTTCGGCGCATGCCCGTTCTGCAACGGCATGGGATTTCAGGGCGCTGATGAAGAAAGTGAAGAGACAGAAGGGCTCATTGCATGCCCGCACTGCAACGGTCAGAGACTTAGAGAAGAGGCCCTCTCTGTCAGAATAGGCGGTCTTAACATAAGCGAACTGTCTTCACGGCCCATTAGTGACATAATAGTTTTTTTTAAGGAACTCACGCTTTCAAAGACAGAACAGCTTATTGCCTCAAAGATACTTAAGGAAACAAAAGAGCGGCTCTCTTTCCTGCATCAGGTCGGGCTCGGCTATCTAACACTGAACAGGCCCGCGGTCACCCTGTCGAGCGGAGAGGCGCAGAGAATAAAACTCGCTACACAGGTCGGCTCCTCCCTGACCGGAGTTCTCTATATATTTGACGAGCCGAGCATAGGGCTCCACCCGCGCGACTGCACTAAACTGCTCAACAGCATCTGCAGATTAAGGGATTCGGGCAATACCGTGATAGTTGTTGAACATGACGAGGAGACCATGCATGCCGCTGATCATATCATCGACATGGGTCCGGGCGCCGGTATTCACGGCGGTTCGATCGTCTCACAAGGCAGTTTAGATGATATATTAAAAGACCCTGCCTCTTTGACAGGCTCTTTTCTAACCGGAAGACAGTCCATACCGGTACCTGAGACCAGAAGAAAGCCCTCCGGGTTCCTTACAATAAAAGGCGCTTCTGAATTCAATCTGAAGAACATATCCGTAAAGGTCCCTCTCGGGGTCTTTACCTGTGTCACCGGTGTCTCAGGTTCAGGGAAAAGCACCCTGATATTTGAGGTGCTCTACAAGGCGCTTGCAAAAAATATTTATTCATCCAAAGCCATGCCCGGAGCTCACCGCACGATCCAGGGAATTGAGCAGATCGACAAGGTGATCGACATCGACCAGTCTCCGCTCGGCAGGACTCCCCGCTCAAATCCTGCAACATATACAGGCCTCTTTACCTTTATAAGGAATTTATTCTCACAGCTTCCTGAGTCACGTGTACGGGGCTACGGGCCGGGCAGGTTCAGCTTCAATGTTCCCGGCGGTCGGTGTGAGGCATGCAAGGGCGACGGGCTGATCAGGGTATCAATGCACTTCCTGCCGGACGTATATGTGCCCTGTGATGACTGCAAGGGAAGCAGATACAATAAAGAATCCCTCAATATTAAATATAAGGGCAAAAATATATCAGATGTCCTTAATATGACAGTTTCACAGGCCCTTGAATTTTTCGGGGCGGTCCCCATGCTCAGGAACAAGCTCTTTACCATGGAAAAGGTCGGCCTCGGATACATACAGCTCGGACAGTCCGCGACAACCCTTTCAGGAGGGGAGGCTCAGAGGATCAAGCTGTCCAGGGAGTTAAGTAAAAGGGGAACAGGAAAGACCGTATATATTCTGGATGAACCGACAACCGGACTTCATTTTGTGGACATACAGAAGCTTCTTGATGTATTGAACGGGCTCGTGGATGCAGGCAACTCTGTGATCGTAATAGAACATAACCTTGATATAATGAAGTCTGCTGACCATATAATAGACCTCGGCCCTGAAGGCGGAGATGCCGGCGGAGAGATACTTGCCGAAGGAACACCCGAGGAGGTAGTGAAAAACAAAGGGTCGCATACAGGAAAGTACCTTAAGAGTAAACTCAGGAGGAAGAAAGCGTGAAAGTGCGTAAGCGTGGAAGCTCGCAAGCTCGAAAGGGCAGGAGCTCCCTGATATTTTTTCTGCTATGTTTTACGGCATCTGCCTTGATTTTCTCCGGATGTACAAAGCAGGAAAGCATGTACAAGGACAGCCGGGTCCTGATGGATACGTACTGTACGATCACGGTTGTAAGTTCTTCAAAGGCAGATGCAAAAAAAGCTATCAACGCAGGGTTCAGCGAGATCAAACGGCTTGAAACCCTGTTGAACTATTTTTCGGACAAAAGCGAACTTTCGGCTATCAACAGGGCAGCAGGTGAACAGCCCGTAAAGGTCAGCGCAGAGACCTTTGAGATAATTAAAAAAGCCCTCTATGTATCAGAAAGCTCAGGCGGTGCCTTTGACGCAACCCTTGCTCCGGTCATAACGCTCTGGGACTTTTCAAAAAAGAATAAGGCCCCGTCAATTCCGTCTCTTTTAACCGTACAGAAAAACCTTGCGCTGACCGGCTTTCAGAAGATATTTATGAATGAAGAACGCTCTGAGGTACAGCTTGCACAAAAAGATATGGAGATCGACCTTGGAGGCATTGCAAAGGGGTATGCTGCTGACAGGGCCATTAGCTTGATCAAGGCAATGGGAACAAAGGCCGCGCTTGTTGCCATTGCAGGCGACATACGGGGTTTCGGTATGAGCACAACCAACCGGCCCTGGAAGGTCGGCATACAAAACCCGAGGACAGAGCCTGGTACGGAAAAACCCTGGGAAGATGTTATTGCTGCGCTTTCTCTTGAGAACAGGGCCATATCAACATCAGGGGACTACCAGAGGTTTTTCATGGTTGAGGGAAAAAGATTTCATCACATCCTCGACCCCACAACAGGCTTCCCCGCAGAGACCGACCTGATAAGCGCGTCCGTGATCGCACCTGAAGGCTATATCTCTGACGGACTTTCAACAGCAGTATTCGTGCTCGGCCTGGAAAAAGGCCTGCAGCTTCTTGAGAAAATGAATATTGACGGGGTGTTGATAACTAAAGATAAACAAGTCTTTATTACGGATGGATTAAAGAGTAAGGTAGAAATACTCAATAATGCATATCGAACTCATGAATGAGTAAAATCCCAAAATACAAATAACAAAATACAAATAAATTCCAATGACCAAAATTCCAAACACCCCGAGCTTGGAATTTGTGATTTATTTGTTATTTGATGCTTGTTATTTATTTGAAATTTGTTATTTGCTATTTATTATTTGATATTTATCGAGCTGTGTCATTATCTTCTCTACAATGACATCAGGATTGAACTTGGCGAGAAAGTCATCTGCTCCGACCTGTTGGGCCTTCAGCATATTCGACTTATTGCTCATTGAGCTGTGGAGCATCACATAAAGGCCGGAGAGCCTTGGGTCCTTCTTTATTTTTCTTGCAAATGTGAACCCGTCCATGCCCGGCATCTCGATATCAGAGACCACAAGGCCGATCTTTGCTATTTCTTCATCCGGAAGACCCTCCAGATATTCAAACGCGCGCACCGCGCTGTCCATCAGTTTGTATTTAGCGCCCACCTTATCAAACACTGACTGGAGCATTGTCCTTGCTGTCATGGAGTCATCAACCCCGAGGATATGGCAGTCACTGTAATCAGACTCCATTACCTTTTCGAGCATATCTTCTGAAAGCTCTTCGCTCATATCGAGTATTTCTGCAAGCACCTTTTCTATATCAAGTATCTGTATCGTCTGTTCATCATCTGTATACGCAAGGGCCGTAAGATATGCCTGAAAACCCAGCAAGCCGCTAGGACTCTTTATATCATTCCAGTTCTTCTGGACAAGGCTGTCTGTCTCCCTGATGAGAAACCCCTGGGTCACATTATTATATTCACAGACAATGATATAGCTGAGATCGTTTTTGTAGTCAACAGGCTCAAGACCAAGGGCCTCCGAAAGGTCTATCACATTTATCGGTTTGCCCCTGTGATCAATGGCCCCTTTGATCGCAAAATGCGCGTTCGGCATTTTTATTATCCTTTTGGGGCACTCTACAACCTCGATGACCTTGAATACATTGATCCCGTACAGCTGGCCGTCGGTAAGGTGAAAGGTAAGCATTTCCATCTGGTTTGTCATGGCAAGGGACGTCTTTTCTTCTACTTCACTGAATATATCGCTCACAGGATCACCTCGTTCTTTATAATGAAAATCATACTACTATGTATTAATACGGCAACCTGTCAATTTCCTGTAATCCTGTCATAGATCTTCCAGTAATTTTCTTTTAGTTCCCTGCCGATCGAACCGGACCTGGCCCTGAAGGAGTCCAGCAATGAATACAGGGCGGGAACAACGAAAAGTGTGAGGAATGTAGCAATGACCAACCCGAAAATAACGACTATGGCCATGGAGCGCCACCACTGGGTAGATTCACTCACCCATGATATCTCCCATACATGAAAGTCAAAGGAGACTCCGGTCACCATAGGAATAAGACCGAGAATGGTCGTTACTGCTGTCAAAAGTACCGGCCTCAAACGCGTTGCCCCTCCTGCGATCACTGCATCATACACGCTCATGCCCCGATCCCTGAGTTTGTTTATATAGTCAACAAGCACAATTCCATTGTTCACAACAACACCTGCAAGGGAGATAACACCCACCCCTGTCATAATGATACCGAAAGGAGAGCGTATAAGCGTCAGGCCCAGAAATGCACCGCCGAGCGAAAGCATAACCGCGGTCATTATGATAAAAGGCTGGGTAACTGAGTTGAACATGGTAACGAGGACCAGAAATATAAGAAACAATGCAATGATAAATGCCCCTGACAGGAACTCCTCTGACTCCTTCTGAAATTCGAACTCCCCGGTAAACTTTATTTTATATCCCGGGGGCAGAGGAAATTTTGCGAGCTCCTCTTCTGCCTGCGCACGTGCCACCGGGCCGGGAACCTTTGTCTCATCGACATTCGCGCTTACAGTAACTACTCTTTCATGGTTTATCCTTATAATATTCCCGATGCTGCCTGTATAATTGATCTTTGCCAGTGTGGTCAGCGGCACCAGCTTTCCTGCCGGGGTCGGGATCATCAGCTCCTGAAGGACATCTGTTACCCGCCGGTCTGATTCAGACAGCCGGACCGTTATGTCGTAGTCTTCATTGCCTTCACGGTATGTTGAAACATCAAGCCCGTTATATCCTGTTTTCAGGGCAAAACCAATATCATTAGTAGAAAGACCGAAAAGCGCTGCCCGCTGGCGGTCAACCTTTATTTCAACAGACGGCGCGCCTGCCACATAATCGTCCCGTATATCCTCAACATACGGGACCTGCTCTATGACCTTGCGGACCTCTTCTGCCAGTCTACCAAGGACCGTGAAGTCATCACCTGATATTTCGATGTTAATGGGCGACCCGGTCGGCGGGCCTTCCTGAGCCTCTGCAACCGTGACCTTGCCCCCTGGAATGTCCTTTACGCGGGCCCTTACTGTTTCGAGGATCTCTGCTGAAGGAATCCTGCGGTCTTTAAGATCAATGAACTGGATACCCACATGATTCGGGGTCGTAGGCTCAAAAGCACTGCCTGCCAGAGGGACTGCCATTGAACGGGCATATACATACTCAATATTTTCAAGGTCGCTCGGCCCCTGATAAGTTTCTCCATTAGCCTTCCTGTGCTGTTTGGGGGCAAAAGATCCGGCATACATTTCATCGAATGTTCTGCTTGTGCTGTCACCGCCATTTATTCCCCCTCCATTAACATACATCTCTATCTGCCTGAGAATATTATCGCTGTAATCCAGGTCAGCCCCCTCGGGCATGTCAACATTTACATACATGGATTTAGGGTCTATATGGGGAAAGAACTCAACAGGCTTTTCAATTCCAACAACAAGAAGCCAGCCCTGAAACAGCAGGATAAGAGACCCAAATGATATAAGCAGTACGGTGATCCGGTGTTGTAACGCGCCTCTGAGCAGTTTTGTGTACATCACAAGAACAGGGCCTTTGATATCTACCGGCTTTTCTCCGGGGTTGGCACTATCTGCCTCTTCGGGAGGTGCCGTAACGTCATTTTTTATCTTCATGAAAAACGCGGCAAGCGCAGGGTTGATGACCATTGCAACAAAAAGGCTGGATGTAAGCGTCACAATAAGCGTAAGGGGAAGATAACTCATGAATTCCCCCATTATACCCGGCCAGTAAAGCATCGGGGAAAAGGCGGCAAGGGTTGTGACCGTTGAGCCGATAACAGGCCAGGCAACCTCTGCAGTGGCTCGCTTTGCAGCGCTCAGGCGTGATACGCCCTGCTCCATATAGCGATAAATATTTTCGACGATCACTATTGCATTGTCCACCAGCATGCCGAGCGCAAGGGTCAGGCTGAAGAGCACCACCATATTCAGGGTTATTCCCATGGAATAAAGAACGATAAATGAAAGAAACATCGAAAACGGTATCGAAAGGCTGACAAGCACTGCATTTCTGAGCCCCATTGCGAAAAATATGACAACGATCACAAGCACCAGACCCGAGAGTATATTGTTTTCAAGGTCAGCCACCATATTGCGGATGTCCTTTGCCTTATCCATGACCTTGATTATCTTTGTTCCTTTTGGCCATCCAGGCTGCATACGGCTTATTATCCCGTCCACCTTCTCGCTTATCTCTATGATATTTTCGCCCGCTCTTTTTTTGATCGCTATATTTACTGACTCCTGTCCATTCAGACGTGACCGGCTCGCTTCATCCTTAAACCCGTCCACAACCCGGGCAAGGTCCTTCAGATACACCGGCTGACCATTGTGATTACCTACAACAAGTCCGTATATTTCCTCGGGAGTACTGAACTCTCCCGGAACGCTCAGCTGAAAACGGCCGTCACCAAGACGTATGGCCCCGCCGGATATGTTTTTGTTCTCATCAGAAACCACCCGCTGGAAAGCGATAATTGGTATATTGTAGTAGGCAAGTTTATCAGGCATTATCTCTATGCGCACCTCCCTTTCAAGTGCGCCTGCAACTGATACGTCAAAGACACCGGGGATGGCCTCTACATCATCCTCTATATCATCCGCTATTTTTTTAAGGCAGGGGTTGCCGCAGGTACCGCTCAGTGAAAATATCACTATAGGCATTTCCGAGAAGTTCACTTCAAATACAGACGGGTCGTTTTCGAGGTCAGAGGGCAGATCGTTCTTTGCCTCATCCACCTTATTCCTGACCTTTTCCAGGGCGTCATCTATATCTGTCCCTGTCACAAACTCTATACTGATCGACGACTGTCCTTCAGCACTTATGGAGTGGATCTTTTTTACACCTTCCAGGCCCTTTAATTTTTTTTCAATATGGATCGTGACCGATGTCTCTATATCAGAAGGGGAAACCCCTTTATATTCTGTTGATACAAAAACAAAGGGGATCGTTATATCAGGGTCACTCTCGCGGGGAAGCACATTATAGCACCAGTAACCAAAGACAAGTATGATCGCTGCCAGCACCATAACACTTATCCTCTGGCGAACAGCAGCATCAGAGATTATCACTTAAAAAGGTCCTCCGGGTCTGTTACAGTACGGCTGACCTTTACCTCCTGCCCTTCGTCAACATTGCGCTGGCCCATAACGATCACATGGTCCCCCTGCTCAAGGCCTTTTGTGATCTCCACGCGCCAGCCCTCAAGTATACCTGTCTCAACCATCCTTACGCGGGCCATTCCGTCTTTTTCTATAAATACAAATTTTTCATTTTCACGGGTTATGACCGAATAAAGAGGAACCGATATACTGTTTTTCACCTCTCTCTTTACAATATTAACCCTTGCAAACATACCCGGCAGGATCTTATGGTCACGGTTCGGGACTTCGAGCTCAAGCTTATAAAGATGCGCGGTATTTTCCGGACTTTTAGAAAGGTACGATCTCCTGCCTGTAACGCTTTTGCCCTCAAGGGCATCAATTATCACCTTAAAGTCCTTAAGCTTCCTTACAGCATCCACATCAGATTCAGGGATACCGACACTGATCTTTACCCTGCTTATATCCAGCAGCACAGCAACAGGGTCATGCGCTTTCAGATACAGGCCCTTCTTTGCGGTAAGCCGGTTCACTATCCCGGACATAGGCGCTGTGATGCTGGTCCTTTCAAGCCTGATCTCTGCATTTTTCAATTCTGCTGAAAGCCGGTCAACACCAGCTGAATCTCTATCGATCAATGCCCTTGTTACAAGCTTTTCTGAAAAAAGTTCTTTTGTTCTACTCAGGGTTAAAAGAGCGAGTTCATGCTCAGCCCTTACAGCATCACGTTCATTTTCATAGTCCCTGGGATCAAGACTGACCAAAAGGTCACCCTGAACAACAATGTCCCCTTCCTTTATTGAAAGGTCTATGATCCTGCCCTGAACCTCTGCAAGAATTTCAAGTTCGACCCATGGTTCCACCTGGGCCGGCAGAGTCAGCCGGTCACGAATAGGAACAGGTCTGATATCAAGGACAGCAACATTTACAGGAGGACGATTATTATGAAGGGCTGCCAGCTTTTCTGCCTTTATACGGCCACTCTCATCTTTTATTTCAGCAAAAAGCACAACTATGCAGATTATAAGAAAAAAAAGGACGAGTGCGGGAAGCCGTCCCCATATGCGGCGAAATATCTTATCTTTAGATCCACTTAATTCCATGACAATTTTTCCGTAAACAATTATATATTGGTGTCGATATGTTCAATTAACTACGCAATAAGTATATTCTTTTTCCCGTAAAAAGTGAATACACGCTAAAATGCTTATTAATCAAGATGTTATTCTGGGGGGATTGGAAGATCTGAGATATGCTTAATATGTAAATTAATGAGGATGTTGACTATGTTAAGGGGACATGGCTGAAGTTAAAAGGTTGGACTTTTAAGATCAGAGTCAACATCCTCAAGCTTTGCTGTCTTTACAATCAAAGTATAACAAATGAAATTTAATTTTGCTATCCCCCTCATCAACTTTTTTTCAGGTCTCAGACACTTGCTGAAAAACTGTTATGTTATGTATACTTTTAGGTTAGAATGTAAAATTAAATTTAAAATAAATTTACCGGCCGGAGACTTTCATGCCCCTTTTTGGAGAACTCTTTGTCAGCGAGTTGTTAAAAAAACCTGTTCTTGACCCCAAAGGGGATGAGCTCGGCAGAGTCAAAGATTTCATCGTGGTCAAGGGCGATCCACTCCCGAAGGTCTCTGCACTTGTCCTTGAAGAAAACAAGAAACGCTATTTCCTTGAATGGGAAAATGTCGGCATCTTCAATAAACGCATTATATCCTCCAAGATCACTGATTCCAAACTGGCCCCTTACGATCCTGATGCAGAAAATCTGCTTATTGTCCGGGATATTTTTGACAAGCAGATAGTTGATGCCAACGGCGCAAAGATCGTCCGTGTAAATGACGTAAAACTTGAAGGGGAAGACAGCTATGCATGCCTGGCAGGTGTTGATATAGGCATCAGGGGAATACTCCGGCGGCTCGGCGTAGAGCGTAAAAGTGAAAAGTTCTGCCGTTTGTTCGGCAAAACAGTTGCACACAATATCATCCGCTGGAGCTATATACAGCCGCTCGAACCAAGGCTGTCCACCATCTCTCTTGCTGTGCCGCGCCAGATGCTTTCAGCGCTTCACCCCGCGGACATTGCGGACATAATAAGCGATGCCCCGATAGATCAGGGAGTTGCCCTGTTCAAAAAACTTGACCCGAACGTTGCTGCCGAGGCGCTTCATGAACTTGATCCAAAAATGCAGAAATCTATCATAGACGGCCTTGATAATGAATTCACCTATGACATTATTGAAAGGATGCCGCCTGATGAAGCAGCTGACCTTCTGGCAGACCTTGAGACAGATAAGGCGCAAGATATCCTGGAATCAATTGAGCAGGAAGATGCGGAAGATATCCAGGAACTGCTTGCCCATGAAGAAGACACCGCAGGCGGGCTGATGACAAATGAATTTATCGCCTACCCTCCGGAACTGACGGTCGGGGATGCGATCGAACGGTTCAGAATGGATGCGCCTGATGTTGAGACCGTGTATTACATTTATATTGTTGAAGGAGAAAAGCTGATAGGTGTTATATCTCTCAAGGACATGCTCCTGCATTCTTCACATGTTACCCTGTCAGAAATTGTCGATACACAACTCAAGTCGATCGCCCCGGAAGCCAGCCAGGAGGAGGTTGCGGAAATAATCGCAAAGTACAACCTGGTCGCGATCCCTGTTGTTGATAATGAAGGGGACCTGCTCGGCATTGTAACGGTCGACGATGTTATTGACCTTTACCTGCCGCCCTCATCAAGGAAAAAAAGGCGAAGTGTATGACTCGGCGCAGGTTCATGCTCAACTGGAAAAAATTTGTCCTCTTCATAACCATTATCGGCCCCGGGATAATAACAGCGTCTATTGACAACGATGCCTCCGGTATTACCACGTATTCGGTTGCAGGCGCGCGTTACGGCACCATGTTGCTCTGGACCCTTATTCCCACAACTATCGCGCTTGTGATAGTGCAGGAGATGGCGGCACGGATGGGGGTCATAACAGGAAAGGGCCTCTCTGACCTGATACGGGAGAATTACGGGGTAAAGGCCACTTTTTTTATGATGGTCATACTGCTGATAGCGAACTTCGGCACTACCGTGGCAGAGTTTGCAGGATGGGCGGCAAGTATGGAGATGTTCGGGCTGAGCAAATATATCATGGTGCCTGTAGGCGCTTTTTTCATATGGATACTCGTGATACGAGGCAGTTACCGCGTGGTCGAAAGCATACTGCTTGGCGCCTGCCTGCTTTATTTCGGATACATTTTTTCAGGGATAATGGCCGGACCGGACTGGGGACTCGTAATTCATGACACCCTTGTGCCGCAGGTAAAGATGGAGCCGGAATTTATTTTATTGAGCATAGCGATCATCGGGACAACCATAACCCCCTGGATGCAGTTCTATCTTCAATCATCCATTGCTGAAAAAGGGATAAAAAAGAAGGACTACAAATATTCAAAGCTTGATGTGACCGCAGGCTGTTTCATGACAAATGTAGTGGCCTTTTTCATAATGGTCACATGCGCCACCACGCTTTTCCCCAACGGGATCAGGATAAATGAAGCGTATGAGGCGGCAAAGGCCCTTGAACCTTTTGCAGGCATACATGCGGCCACCTTTTTTGCTGTCAGCCTTGCCAATGCCTCCATTCTCGGGGCCATAATCGTTCCGCTCGCAACAGCTTATTATATCTGTGAGGCCGTGGGCTGGGAAGCAGGGATAAACAAGACGTTCAAGCAGGCACCTCAATTTATGTGGATCTATACCGCGCTTATCGTGATATCGGCCCTGCTGGTCCTTATACCGGATGCGCCGCTTGTTCTTTTAATGATAATGTCATCCGTTTTGAACGGCCTGTTGCTGCCGTTCGTACTTGTTTTTGCACTCTACCTTATCAATAATAAAAAGATCATGGGTGAGTTCACTAACTCAAAAATACATAATTATGTATCATGGGCAACGGTCATAACCATCATTGTACTGACCACGGCCCTTATAGTAATGACAGTAATACCCAAAATCGTATAAAATATATTTCGTAACCCGGCTGTGTAATGCCATATGAACAATATTTATTTCCGGTCTAAATCAACAGAGGAGAAAAAATGATAAGTACGATCGAACTTGTAGACGGTGTTGTGAAGATGCTGGACCAGACAAGGCTTCCGCACGAAGTTGTTTATAATGACTGCACTAATTATGAGACAGTTGCCGAGGGAATTAAAAAGCTCTGGATACGCGGAGCACCCGCAATAGGCATCGCCACTGCAATGGGCATCGCCATCGGGGCCGCAGCAATAAAGACAGACGATCATGAAGAATTCTTAAAGGGACTTGAGACCGTTTACCAGCATCTGCTCGCAACAAGGCCGACGGCCGTTAATATCCAGTGGGCTGTTGAGAGGACACAAAAATTCCTCGAAGCCAATAAGACAGAGACGGTTGCACGATTAAAAGAGATGCTGACCGATGAGGCCCAAAAGGTGCTCGTAGAAGACATAGAGATCAATAAGACCATAGGAAAATATGGAGCGCAGTTCATAAAAGACGGCGACACCGTGATAACCCACTGTAATGCAGGCTCGCTCGCAACCGGCGGATACGGTACCGCAACCGGGCCCATGAGAGTTGCAGTTGAACAGGGCAAGAAAATACAGGTCATTGCTGATGAGACAAGGCCGGTGCTTCAGGGCGCACGTTTGACATCATGGGAGCTTATGCAGGACAATATCCCGGTAACGCTGATATCTGATAATACTTCAGGCGCTATTTTGCGAAAAGGTGAGATCAACCTTGCTATCGTCGGTACGGACAGGACGGTCGCAAACGGAGATGTTGCAAACAAGATCGGCACCTACATGCTTGCGGTGGTCTGCAAGGAGAACAATGTGCCCTTCTATGTTGCCGCTCCTTTAAGCAGTATTGATTTTACAATAGCGCACGGCGATCAGATTCCGATCGAAGAGCGCGGTCCCGAGGAAGTAACGCATATATTCGGAACACAGATCGCTCCGGATGGTGTTAAGGTAAGGAACATCGCCTTTGATGTGACACCGGCAAAATACATAACCGGCATCATCACAGAAAAGGGAGTTTTCAGGCCCGAAGATCTGCATAAACTGAATGAGCCCGGCACAGACCTTGAGTCGATAATGCTGAGGCCGTAGCAATATAACAATATGGCGAATCTTACGATAGACAGGATATGGGAGTATTTCAAGGAAGACCTTGACCACGCAGAAGGCAGGATGCAGGAGATCCTTACGACCGTTGCACCCGCCATATCCGCGGTAGGCAACCATATCTTCGCGGCAGGCGGCAAGCGCGTACGCCCCTTGCTTGCGATAATATGCGCGAGACTCTTTAATGCAAGGGGCGATGATGTCAGCACCCTTGCAAGCAGTGTGGAATTCATTCATGCCGCGTCCCTGATACATGATGATGTGGTTGACGGAGCGGATATACGAAGGGGGAACCCCTCAGCGCATTCCCTCTGGGGAAACCAGCTTGTCGTGCTTGTGGGTGATTTTCTCTACTCAAATGCCCTGAGGCTTGCCAACCTGCTTAACCACCAGGGGATAATGGACGCCCTCTGCAGCGCGACCGCAAAGATGAGCGAAGGCGAGCTTATTCAATTAGGTAAAAAAGGCAATATTGCTGTCAGCGAGGAAGACTACTTCAAGATAATCCAGGGCAAGACCGCGATCCTCATGTCAGCGGCCTGCCAGGGCGGGGCTGTTCTCGGGAAGGCATCTCAAAAAGAGATCGACGCGCTTGCCTCATTCGGTCTCAAATTCGGGTTTGCATTTCAGGTATCTGATGATATACTCGACTATATGGCTGAAGAAAAGGCATTCGGAAAAACTCTCGGCAAGGATCTCGAAGAGGGCAAGACCACTCTGCCTCTTATCTACCTGCTGAAAGACGCGGATGCGGATGAAAGACAGAAGATAAACGAAATAGTCAGCACCGAAGGCGTTACTGCTTCAGGACTGAAATATGTTACCGGTCTTTTTGAAAAATACGACTCCATCACGCACTCATACGAAAAGGCCCGTTCCCTTGTTAATGAGGCCTGTGCTGAACTGAATATATTTGCAGACTCAATGGAAAAGGACTCTCTCCTTTCCCTTGCTGATTATGTGATAACAAGAAAGAAATAATATGACCCATGAATTTACAATGCACCCCCTTGTAAAACTTGCCAAAGCAACGATCGAAGAATACGTCAAAAACAAAAACATCCTTACGCCGCCTTCAGACCACGCAGCAATGACCGGTAAGGCAGGTGTATTTGTATCACTTAAAAAGCATGGTGAGCTCAGGGGATGCATCGGGACGTTCATGCCCGCAAAAAATTCTGTTGCGGAAGAGATAATCACGAACGCTATCAGCGCCGCAACCAAGGACCCGAGGTTCCCTCCTGTTGATGCTTCCGAACTTGATGACCTTGATTATTCGGTTGATGTCCTTTCAGAACCCGAGCAGATAAACGGGAAGGATGAGCTTGACCCCATAAAGTACGGCGTGATAGTCAAAAACGGTGAACGCAGAGGACTTCTCCTTCCTGACCTTGAGGGCGTGGACACAGCTGATGAGCAGATAAGCATTGCGGCGATGAAGGCCGGGATACACGATGGGGAGACAATCGATCTTTACAGGTTTGAAGTAAAAAGGTACAAATAAGATGGAAGACAAGACCCGCCTTGAACTTGACCTCGAACAGCTCGAAAGATACAAGACCCCTCCGGGCATAATAGCCCTCATCGTCATACTCATTATCATCATCCTCTTCCTCGGTTTTCATTCTTTGACTTTGAAAAGATTGATTCATAAGAAGGATGCGCGGATTGAGGAGATTAAGAAGGGGTTTGATTTGGAGCGTAGGGAGTTGGAGGAGAGGATTCGGGGGCTTGAGGAACGGGTGGGGGAGAAGGTTGAGGAGTAGCTATTAGGTGTTGTCGTGTTTCTTCGCGTCCACTTTACTCCATGGTTAAATATTCAATCTTCTGTGTCGACGAATTAAAGTTAGCCTTTAGCACTTTGATTGGTACCATGCGCTTCAAAGCCCAATCTAAAACTTTCTCCATATTTTCAGGTTTAACATCTTTTCCAAGTCTCACAGAAACTAATAAATGTGGAGAAAATGGCTTTGCCCCAGGAGGTTTAACCAAAATACGTACTTCTTTTTCACTTGCCCAATCTGGCTGTTTTGTGTAAAGAAAATCCACTTGATTCAAATTAATGTTACTTTGAATTTTAAATGGCAACTTTTCCTGGTAAAGAACCTTATATCCAGTTGCGAACTCCTGCTCATTAAGAAATTCAAGACAATATCCGGTATGATTATCGGCGTAATGAGCCCAAAGAGGCATGCTGTCTTCTCGTTGAGAAAAACTCAGAATTCCATATCTGTTTTCCATCATTCCGCAAAACAAATTTTGCATTTTTATCATCAATACTTCTTTACCAAATCTCCTACCATCTTTCCGAATCTTTTCCAGTTGTTCAGACGATGCATGAGAGTTGTCTACCTTAAACTGTTCACATAAATAATCGAAAATTTCGTCAAGAGATTGATCTGCAAAGATAGGTAAGCTTTCTGTGGGATCATTTAGTTGACTGGATGTTGGGGAATAAAGAGTATCTTCTAACATAATCTGGCGTAATCGCTCAGGCTTGACAAGACTTCCATATTTATAAAGATGTTTACGCGATGGTATCGCATTTTGCGATACCATGAGATCAATCTCCTTTTTATTTAACTGGAACATAAAATCTTCAGGAAATCGTTTTATATTTCTTTTGACCTGCTCTCTTAGCCGAATCGGCTTGACATCATAAAGAACTGCCAGATCCTTATCAAGCATAACCTTCTGCCCACGAATCATAAGGATTTTTTGTTCTATACTTTCAACAGGAATTATTTCGCTCATACATGTCCCCTTTTACAAAAAAACCATTTGGATTGTTTTCGCGGTCGAAACAGCTCAAAAATTATAGCATTAAGATATTTGACTGAACTACTGTCATTGTTAACAGGTCAACGAAAGGGATCAGAGGTAAAGGGTTAGAGGCAGTGATCCATTATTTTTCCCTGATTGAACATCACCGCTTGTGATTTCCATATCTCCACTGTTTATATGTTTCAGTGTGGCGGTTTTTACTCCCCATTGATTGTCTCAGTGATGGTTCTGGACTGAACACTTTAAGAATTAAAACCGGAGCGAAGCGACTTTTTAATTTAGCGGGCAGGACTGAAAGACTGGTTATATTTTTATTTATACACGACAATGGAATCTACAACCATGTCATGTATGCTTTGTTTCTTTTTGGTAAAAAAATACGCTATTAGAGAAATGATCCCCAACATGGTCTTGGCTGCATATCTGAAAAATGCACTTATCACTCCGAGCTTAGCACCGCTGCTTTTAACAACTTTTATCTTCATGATCATGTATCCCGGTGTTTGTGAATATTTAGCTATTGGCCACGTAAAATAAAAAATATAATATATAAATATTACCAAAGAGATACTTATGCTGTTTGATAAATTATATTGATGCAATAAAAAGATGGTTAGCAGGAATAGGATCATAACAATTACACCATCTATAAATGTCCCGATCACACGGGATAGAAGGCTTGCATATACTTGATGATCTTCAGCAAATGTATCTTCGGGCAACTTCCCTTTCATCATTGCCGAATAACTTTTCAGCAAGGTACCACAATGTTTGCAGTTTAATGCTTCATCGCTGAATTGACCTGAACACTTTGGACATTCCTTCATTAATTATCCTCTTTATTCTTCGTAGGAGCATAGCATGACTCAGGTCATGCTGCGGACTGATTCTCCGACGGTTACATCAACCCTCTTTTTTGCCTTTTTATAATCTTTCATTTTATTTCCTTAATAATTGCCCTAATTTTGAATTATAACATAATAAAAACAGGCAAAAAGCAATGACAATAAGACAATAAGGAAGCAAAGAAAATAATTAACTAAAAAGGTTTTTATAATTCGTAATTATCAATTCATAATTCTTAATTATCTGTTAAACCCGATCTGTTTCTTTTTCTTTGTATCAGCTGTTTCCATAAGACTATAAATTGCTTCAAAGACAACCTTGAACTGTTCATCATATTTCTTTTCCAATACCTTAAGCTTTCGTGCCAGATTAGCATTGGATGAGATCATTTGTCTGAGGCGTACAAATGTGCGCATTATTTCTATATTGACCTGAACAGCATTTTTACTTCGCAAAACGCAAGAGAGCATAGCCACGCCCTGTTCTGTAAAAGCGTACGGCCAATATTTAGGATAGCGTCCCTTCCCCTTTTCAAAGGTCACAATTTGTGACCTTTGAACTAAAAACTCTTCTTTTGTAAGCTGAAACATGAAATCCTCCGGAAATCGTTCCTTGTTTCTTTTTACAGCCTGAACCAATACCTTCGGCTCCACGCTGTACAGCTCAGCCAGATCAGTGCTTAACATAACCTTTTGATTGCGTAGAAAGTAAATTCTTTTCTCAATGATTTCCTGCGGAATAATTTTGCTCATGACTATCCCCCCTTACATTGCAGCGATGATATAGAAACAACCTGTCCCCATTAACAGTTAAAAAGTATAACACGGTTCATTAATTAATAATTACGAATTAAGAGATGAAAAAAGCGCGCAAGTGGGTAAGCGTGAAAGTGCGGAAGCAACGACAAAAAAAGATCCTTAGCTAAACTCAGAATGACATTTAAGCACCCTAAATATTAACAATCATAAACATTGCTTCAATTTAAGCTCAGCAACCGGTTATTTGGGAAAGAATATTTTAAGCCCGAACATGGTGCCAAGACTTGTTTCAGTATTATCATCGTAAGAGTAATTATCCATATCCCACTCAGTTTGCCTTAACTTCAAATTTATATTCAGAGCCACATTTTGATTAAAGAAATACTCCCATCCAAGCGATGCAAAAATGCTTATCCCTTCATACCCATAAGATGTTCCAGAATCTTCATCAGTTTCAGAGTTCACATATCCCAGTCCGGCCCCAAGAGTAAAATTAGAGTTATCATTAAATGGCAGGTGAGAAGTAATGACCGGGCCTATCATATATCTTTTGACCTCTTCGCTGTCACTGTCCCTATAATACAACGATAGCTCAGAACCCAATTCCAGGTTCTTTAAAATAAAGTATCCACCATCTATATAGAAAGAAAAGGTTTTACTGTCATCAGATTCATTAAAAGTACGTCCCTTGAATAAAATATCTGACGACCCGCCAATTGATATAGTGCCTTTGTCTATTTCAAATGCATTCGAGTATTCAGGCGACAAACACAAACCAATCAATACTTACAAAAATAACAAAGCTCGTTTCATATGTTCATTTCTACTTTTTAAAATGATTTACAGAATTTGAATCTTATAGGATTGTTGTTATTCAGGAATTATTGCGCCCCAACAGCCCTGTCCCTAATGAGAAATTATAGAATATTTTTTCTTATGCAGACAAGGAAAAAATATGGTACTGTTTTGCTCAAGCTGCTGTTATCGTCCGAATTTCTTCTAATTATGATTCAGATCATATGAATTCTCCTGTTATAGATTATGATTTAGTGATAATGGAGGAGATATCATGAAGATCAAAAAGGTTTATCTATTCGGAGCGATAATTATAATTACTGTTTTATTTACAACATCATCGATGTGCGATGACAGGACCATTAATGAGATGATGCATGACGATGATTACGGAGAGCATCTCGGAACTGTGAACTTCCCGGTATCCTGCGGTACAAAAGCACGAACACACACAGACCGGGGGCTTGCATTACTGCATAACATGACCTATGAAGGCGCAAGATCAGAGTTTGCAGCTGCAACAGCAGTAGATCCTGACTGCGCCATGGGCTACTGGGGACAGGCCATGACATTCATACACCCGCTCTGGTCAGATCCGCCATCTGAGACAGAATTTAAAAAAGGACAGGCGCTGCTGAAAGAAGCCCGTACGCGTGGAAGCAAGACAAAGTGGGAGAGTTCATACATCACCGCTGCAGAAGCCTATTACAACGAAGACCTTGAGCGCGGCGAAAAGGTAAATCTTGCCGCCTTTGAAAAGGGGTGGGAAAAGGTCTACCTCCAGTTCCCGAAAGATATGGAGGCAGCAAGTTTCTATTCGCTTGCTCAACTGGGCACTTCAAGCCCGGCAGACAAAACATATGCTAAACAAAAAAGCGCAGGCGCAATAGTGGAAAAGGTGCTTGCCCGCGTTCCGGACCACCCGGGAGCACACCATTACATCATCCATGCCTATGATTATCCCGAGCTGGCTGACAGAGCCCTGAGCGTTGCGCGAAACTATGCAAAGATAGCACCGGAGGTCCCGCATTCCCTCCACATGCCGACACATATACTGACACGTTTCGGATTCTGGAATGAGTCGATAGCATTGAATAAGCGGTCTGCTGATGCCGCCTTGAAACATCCTGTAAATGGCAGGATCTCTCTTCACTACACACACGCGGTCGATTACCTCGTATACGCATACCTTCAGCTGGGAGAGGACCGGAAGGCACAGGAAATACTGAACCACCTCAATGCCCTCAAAGGTCCTTATCAAATACATATTGCATCAGCCTATACTTTCGCAGCCGTTCCTGCGCGCGTTGCCCTGGAGCAACAGAAATGGGCCGAGGCCGCCTCTCTAACACCAAGAGAACCAACAGACTATCCATGGGAAAGGTTCCCTGCTGTAGAAGCAGTCACTCATTTTGCCAGGGCGCTCGGAGCAGCAAGAAACGGCAACGGGAAAGATGCCGGCCGGTCAATAGATCAACTGGAGAGACTGCGTGAACTGACAGAAAAGTCATCAGCATACTGGGCGGTGCAGGTAGAGATCATGCGCCTCTCTGCAATGGCCTGGCAGGAATATCAAAATGGTTCAAAGAAAAAAGCCCTGAACATCATGCAAAGGGCCGCCGGGCTAGAGGCCTCAACAGAGAAACACCCTGTTACTCCGGGCGAAATACTGCCTGCCAGGGAACTGCTTGGCGATATGCTCCTTGATATGGGCCGCTACAGCGAAGCCATAGAAGCATACAGGGCCGCATTACAGAGAAGCCCGAATCGCCTTAACAGCCTGTATGGAGCAGGCCATTCCGCCGAATTAAGCGGAAACAAAAATGAAGCGTTATCTTTCTACAGAACGCTCTCAGAGATGACATCGAAAAACTCAGAGCGGGAGCGCCTGCAAGAGGTAAGAATGTTCCTGTCCAAAAATTAAACATTATTCATATCAGAAAAAGGACTAATACCAGAAGGAATGGCACGCCATG
>CBFDEG010000022.1:0-27546 GCA_965603765.1 uncultured bacterium
ATTCATCATTCGATATTCATCATTCTCTGTTCTCGCCTCTGACCTCTATCCCCTCACCCGCCTTAATCTTCAATACCCAAACACCCTCGGCAAAAACAAAACAATTCCCGGAACATACGTACACAACAACAAAACCCCAACAAGCGTCGCAAGAAACGGCATTATCTCCTTTATCACCTTTGAAAGCGGTGTATCAGTAAGACCGCTGACGATAAAAAGGAGCATCCCGAACGGCGGTGTGCTGAGACCTATCATCATGTTAAGGACTATCACGACACCGAAATGCACAGGGTCGATGCCTGCCAGTGTGGCAGCAGGAAGCACAACAGGAACTACAATAAGCAGAAGCACCATTGTATCGAGAAAGCACCCGAGCATAAGAAAAAGTATATTGAAGAGTAAAAGTAAGATCCATTTATTTGAAGTGATATTGAGCAGGTATGCGGCCATATGAGCGGGGACCTGTTCTCTTGCTATGACATATCCGAATACAAATGCACCCGCGATTATGAAGCTCAGAAAACCTGTGCTCTCGACCGTGTCCCTGACAGCACCCAAAAGACCCCTTAAACCGGATTCATGATAAACAAAAATAGTGAGGAACAATGCGTAGCCTGCGGCCACGGCCGCGGCCTCTGTTGGTGTGAATATTCCGCCGTAGATACCCCCAAGCAGTATCACCGGAGTCATCATCGAAAGGAATGCCCTTTTTGAAGCCTTAAGAAATTCAACGAATGAGATCTTTTCTTCTTTGGGGTAATTTCTCTTTTTTGCTATATGGTGAATCGTTAACATCATCACCACGCCCATCAAAAGACCTGGAATAATACCGCCCAAAAAAAGGTTCCCGACCGACGCGCCTGAAAGCATTGCGTATATGATCATCGGAATGCTCGGCGGAATGATCGGGCCTATGGTTGCGGAAGCGGCAGTTACGGCACAGCTGAAAGGCCGGTCATAACCCGCGTCATCCATTGCCTTGACCTCCATCATCCCGAGCCCTGAGGCATCCGCGATCGCCGAGCCTGTCATGCCCGAGAAGATAATGCTCGACACCACGTTCACATGGGCAAGCCCTCCTCTGTAGCGGCCGACTATGCTTCCTGCAAGGTCGAATATACGATCAGTTATCCCGCCAGAGTTCATCACCCTTGCGGTAAAGATAAAAAGAGGGACAGCAAGAAGAACGAACTTGTCCTCAAATCCGAGCACCATTGTTTCGATAACAACACCGGGATCGATGCCCTCTATCAGAAAATAGGTTATGGAAGATAACATCATACCGAAGGCAACAGGCACACCCGCAATAAACGCGATAGTAAAGACCACTAAAAAGATGATGAAGGCAGTGGTCATTTTTCTATTCCCATGCTTTTCAGAGATCGTATGTTCCCGGCCATCCGGAGCGCAACCTGAATGACTATCAGAATAATAGATATTGGAAATATAACAAGAACTATACTCAATGGAATTCCGAGAGAAGACGACTTCACACTGCCGAACAGCTCAATGAAATCCATACTTGAGGGGATTATGATCAGGAACAGTATTATCACAAAAAAATCAGTGGCAATACGCACAGCATTTTGAAGCCTTTCAGAAAGCCTGTCATAGAGCATGTTAAAGGATATATGGGAACCGCGCCGGACAGCCATGACAGCCCCGAAAAAGACTATGTATATGTAGCAATAGATAGAAAGCTCATACGGCCATACAAGAGGATCCCCGAGGATATAGCGGTAAAAGACCTGTATAAGCACAGCGAACAGCATCGTGGTGAAGCATATGAAGCTCAGGACATATTCAAACCTGTCAATGAATTTTGAAAAGGCTGTATCGTTAACCATTGGACAATTAGCAGATTTCGATCAGCGGATGGCCTGTATCTTTTCATACATGCCTTTACCCCAGTCCTTTTCAAACTCTTTATACGCATTACCGACATTACGCCTGAAAGGCTCAACATCAGGATATAATATCGTCATACCGTATTCCTGCTCGAATTTCTTGATCAGGTCTGCCTCGCCCTTTAAGACAAGATAGTTCTGATAATACCTGGCAACCTCAAGCGCCTTTAATATCCAGCCCTTATACATATCCGGCATCTCCTGCCAGGTCTTTTCATGGATAGCGGGCCAGAGCATGCCCATCTGATGGTTCGTCATGCTGATGTATTTGGTGACCTCATAAAATTTCTGCGCCTCATCTGTAGGAAGCGGATTGTCCTGACCGTCAACAACGCCTGTCTTGAGCGCCATATAGACCTCGCCGAACCCGAGCGGTGTCGGGCTTGCGCCGAGGGCCTTTCCCATTGCTATCCAGAGAGGTGAGTTCGGCATGCGGAGCTTCACACCCTTCATGTCAGAAGGTTTCATTACAGCCTTGTCCCTGAGATTAAGCTGTCTCGTTCCGAGATACCAGACACCAAGCGGCCTTACATGCAGGTTCCCGGCTATCTTATCAAAATACGATCTGCCGACAGGCCCGGACATTACCTGCTGCTGATGATCAAGGTCCCTAAAGAGATACGCGGCACCGAATATCCCTACGCTCTTGTCGAACTGTGAAAGGGAATTAGGGGCCAGAAAGGTCATGTCGATCGTACCCCTCATAACGCCTGTCAACTGCGTCTGCTGGCTGCCTAGCTGACCGGAGTGAAATATCTGAACGTTTATCCTGTTGTTGCTCAGGTTCTTAACTGTCTCCGCAAACACCTCAAGCGCCTTTACCTGGGGCTGCTGCGGACCTGCTACTGTATTGAACTTAAGAGTGTATTGTTTTTCTGCGGCATGACAGTCCGCACCTGCACATATGAATAGCACTGCAAAGATAAATACGGCCTTTAAATAGTTTCTCATCAAGGACCTCCTGATTAATATATATATGGCTGTCAATTATTTCAGCAGCTGTCTTCCTGCCTCATAGGCATCATGTATTGCAGAGGGATGATTGAGGATCTCCCCTTTTGCATCAATGTCCGTAAAGCTGAGCATCGCATGGTCCCGAACACTTATGGTCCTGAAAAATGCCTTTGTGCAGGCAGCAGCGCACCTGGATCCGGTGTCGTCTTTCATGCCCCCGACAAGAAGCAAAAGTCCTTTTCTCGTAAAGTTATCTTCAGGAAGCGATCTTTTAAGAAGGTATTTCTCGCACCAGAAACTCTGGCACCGGTCTATCATGAGCTTTGCCTGAGCGCTGACAGAATGAAAAAATATCGGGGACGCGAGTATTATCCTGTCCGCTTTCCTGATGGCAGTGTATACATGGTCCATGTCATCATGATAGATGCATTCACCGGTCGAGTCACAGCCGCCGCAGTCCTGGCAGGGCGTTATCTTCATGGAATTGAGATAGAATATCTCCACTGCTGTCCCGCATTCCTCTATTGCCCGGACAGTCTCTTTTAATAGAAGCTCTGTGTTCCCGTTCTTTCTCGGGCTTCCGCAAAAAGCGATAACTTTCATGATATTTTCCTCTAATAAAATGGATATTGCATAATTGTACAACAAACATACAATTATTTTTTGTCTGTCTGGAAGATATTTCCGGAGAGGATATTCAGGACGTTACGGTATCTTTACTGATCATCTTAACAAAGACATCCACCATATGCGGATCAAACTGTGTACCGGCGTGTTCCTGCAGTTCTGCGATCGCGTCATTAGTAGAACCGGCCTTCTTATAGGCGGTCCTGGATTTCATTGCGTCAAAGGCCTCTGATATCGCCAGCATCCTGGCGCCGTATGGTATGGTATCGCCCTTGAGTTTATGAGGATAGCCCTTACCATCAAACCTCTCATGGTGATAAAGAATGATAGGAAGCTCTTTCTCGAACATCCTGGTCTTTTCAACGATCTTCACACCGATATTAGAATGCCTTTTTATCATGCCGTACTCTTCATTTGTAAGCTTTTCCTTTTTTCTTACAATATCGGAGCTTATACCCACCATACCGATATCATGAAGCAGGGCCGCACGCTTAACGACCTCTGTCTCATCTTCGGACATCAAAAGTCCTTTTGCAAGCTTTTCTACATAACGGCTTACCCTGATAGAGTGTTTGTTAATATAATCCCATCCATGTTCGATCTCAAGAAATATCTCATGTGCCGACTCAATACAGTTGCCCTTGATCTTCTCATTAATATTCTGGAACCTTGAGTGGAAATCCTCGACCTTCTTTACCTCTTCAAGAACATAGTCTATATTGGAGCCTTCAGATTCCTCATATGTACAGACATTGTTCCGGCCTCTCCACTTAGCGCGGTACAAAGCCCTGTCAGCATTTGCTATCAGTCCCTCATCATTCAAAATGTTACCGTCCGACATTGAGGAGATCCCGAGACTGACAGTGACATTGGTGGAATCTTTTCCCTTTTTGAATAGATTGTTCGCAAAAGCGACACGTATCCTCTCTGCCAGTATATATGCGCCCTTCAGATAGGTGTTCGGAAGGATTATGAAAAATTCCTCACCGCCGAAGCGGGCAACAAAGTCAGTGTCCCTCACCAGTCTTGTCAAGATACGGGCGGAGCGTGTCAGGACATAATTGCCGAACTGGTGACCGTGCCTGTCATTGACAGATTTAAAATGGTCAAGGTCAAGAATAATGCATGAAAGGGGCTGGAGGTGCCTTTGGGCCTTCTTATATTCCTTGCTCAGTTCTTCCCTGAGGTGATTGTGATTATATAGTCCGGTAAGACCGTCTTTTATCGCAAGTTTTTCCATCCTGGCAAGAGATCCCTTAATATCACCCTCAAGCTTTTTCCTCTGGATGGTCCTGCGTATCGCCCTGTTTAACGCACCGGTGCCGATCTCCTCTGCAGTAAGGTAATCATAAGCGCCCCTTTCCATTGACTGTATACCGAATTTTTCACCGCCGCTTTCAACCATCATAATTACCGGCGTATTTGTTTTCTTAACTGTCAGCTCCTCAAGCATATCAAGGCTGTCAAATCCGGGCATATTCTGATTTAAAAGTATGATGTCAAAATTATTTTCTGCGCTTTTTTTGAGGGTAACAACGCCTGAGTCAGCGGTGTCGATAAAATAGTCGAAGTGATCATTTGCAGACAGCACGGACTTTATCTCATTTATATCAGGCAACTTATGGTTTGCCACCAGGATAGATACACTTTCTTTTGACATGTCCTTTTGCGCCCTCCCTTTCCTTGTAGGAGAATTAAAAACTGTCTATCAGTTTAATATCTAAGATATTAACATTTTTTGTAAACATTATGACTTTAAATATTACAGCAAATAACTATTTTTAGTGTCCGCATATTAGCGTCTATATTTGACAAAGGATATCATTTATCATGTATTATACTTACTTAATGTAAAGAGATAATTATAGAATTGTATTAACATTATTATAAATTGTCAAGTAATTTAACGGTTCAAGCCCATAATTCACACCGGCCTTATCAATCATGAAGATCATAGACGGAATAGAGAACATCAAAAAAGAACTACCTTATCCGATTGTTACACTCGGCAACTTCGATGGTGTGCACCTGGGACACCAGGCAATATTTGATCTCTTAAAAGAAAGCGCTAAAAAGAATAACGGCACATCTGTGGCTTTCACCTTTGCGCCACATCCTCTACGGGTCATCGCTCCTGAGCGGGCGCCGAAGCTTCTGACAACGTATAAAGACAAGATAAAACTGATCGAAGCCTGCGGTATCGACCTGATCCTCTGCGCTAATTTCACAAAAGAATTTGCCGAGATATCTGCTGAAGACTTTGCAAAGAACTTCCTCTGCAAAATACTCGGGGCCAGAGAAATATTTATCGGCGCAAACTACCTCTTCGGCAAAGGCAGAAAAGGTACCCCTGCCCTTTTAAGGGAACTGGGCATGGAGTGCGGGTTCAAGGTAATAGTACTTGATGAGATAACTGAACATAACACCATTATCAGCAGCTCAAGGATCAGAAAGCTGATCGCAAAAGGCCATGTCGATGAAGCAGCGAAACTGCTTGGAAGAAAATATTCCGTTGAAGGTATTGTTGTAGAAGGCGCCAAAAGAGGAAAAAAACTGCTGAACACACCCACAGCCAACCTGCTGACCGCAAATGAACTCCTTCCAAAGGACGGTGTTTATGCGGTAACTGTTGAGCTGAACAAAAAGATCTATAAAGGCGCTTCAAACATAGGGATAAATCCTACCTTCAGCGACAAGAAGTTCAGTTTCGAGACACATCTGCTCGATTTTGACGGAGAGCTTCCCGGAAAGACCTTAAAGGTCAATTTCATAAAAAGAATAAGGGACGAAATAAAATTTCCTGATGCCAAATCGCTTGCTGTGCAATTAAAGAAAGATATTACAGATATCAGAACGGCTTTGGAAGAATAGGTCCTATAAGACCTATTGGACCTATGCCATATCTATAGATATAAGCAGATACTCATCCTTGCTCTTAAAATAAACCACTGCCCTGCCTGCTTCATTCTCATATATCGTGACATCATTGCTGAATTCCTTGACCATGGTCAATTTCATTTTTTCGGTCTTTATCAGCTGACCGCCCTCGATTATCTGAACGTCTGCGTGCATGATACCTCCTCAATGTCCTTACATTTTCAATGAATAAATATTGATACATTTTATCATATACCGGATTTTTGCACTAAATAGATTTTGAGGTTACAATATTAATTATGACAGATAAATTCAAAAGATCTCCTGACGGAGAAACAGGACTGGACGAAAGGCAGGAAATCGCCTCACCGCCTCTTTACAGAATATTCCTGATAAATGATGACTATACAACAATGGACTTTGTCATACATATCCTCGAGAAGATATTCCATAAAAATCCTGCAGAGGCGGCGCAGATAATGCTTCATGTCCACAAGAATGGCAAAGGTCTTGCCGGCATATATACCCATGAAATAGCAGAGACAAAATCAATGACTGTAATTGAAATATCACGCCAGAACGGCTTTCCGCTTCAATGCGTAATGGAGAAAGAATGATAAACAAAGAGCTTGAGATCACCATAGAGGCCATTGTCCGCGATGCAGAGAACAGGCGCCACGAATACCTGACTGTTGAACACATATTATACGCACTGCTTCATGATGAATGGGGGATAGATATTATCCTCGCATGCGGCGGGGACATTGATGATCTGAAGATACTGATCGAAGAGTATTTCGACGAATCTCTCCCCCTGCTGCCTGAAAGCTCACAGGGAATGCCCGAGCCGACCGTCGCATTCAAAAGGGTGTTAGAAACAGCAGTGACGCATGTAAAATCCGCTGAAAAGCCTGAAGTGGATGCGGGCGACATACTGTCGGCGATCTTCCGGGAAAAAGATTCACATGCTGTCCACTTCCTCTCAAAAGAGGACATAACACGAATTGATGTTCTGAACTATATATCCCATGGAATATCAAAGACAGTGAACAGCCATATGGAAGAAGACTCTGACGAAACAAGGACAGGGCATGAAAATCATCAGACCGGAAAAGCAGATATTCTGAAAGAGTTCACGGTCAACCTCATTGAAAAAGCTGCGGAGGGAGGCATCGACCCGCTCGTAGGACGTGAAGATGAACTGAAGAGGACGATCCAGGTCCTGTCGAGGCGGCGCAAGAACAATATAGTGTTTGTCGGTGAACCGGGAGTCGGCAAGACAGCGATAGTCGAAGGACTGGCGCTGAACATACACAAAGGCAATGTGCCCGATATCATGAAAAATGCCGGCATCTACCAGCTCGACATGGGCTCCATGCTTGCCGGAACCAAATACAGGGGCGATTTTGAGGAACGTCTTAAATCAATTGTCCATAAGATATCCGCAATACCTGACTCAGTCCTGTTCATTGATGAAATACATACTGTTGTGGGCGCGGGAGCCGCGGGCAGCGGTTCCATGGACGCGTCAAACATTCTGAAGCCCATACTGAATACAGGAAAGCTAAGATGTATCGGCGCAAGCACATATGAAGAATACAAAAAGTATTTTGAAAAAGACAGGGCGCTTTCAAGAAGGTTCCAGAAGATAGAGATCAAAGAGCCTGACACGGCAGAGACCTATCAAATACTAAAAGGCCTTAAATCCTACTACGAGGAATATCACGGGGTGAGGTACACTGACACCGCGCTCAAGGCTGCGTCTGACCTTGCGGGAAAGTACATAAATGACAAATACCTTCCTGACAAGGCCATTGATGTCATTGATGAGGCCGGCGCGCTGCTGAAACTTGAACCAGGGACCAACCTGAAAAAACTGGTGGGACAGCGCGAGGTCGAGTCTGTTGTCTCAAAGATAGCAAAGATACCCAAAAGAAATGTCACTACATCCGACATGGAAAAACTAAAGGTCCTTGAGAAGAGACTTAAAGAAACTGTATTCGGACAGGACGTGGCCATCCGGCTTCTGGCCACCTCTATAAAAAGATCACGCGCAGGCCTCGGGGCGCCTGACAAGCCCATAGGTTCTTTTCTCTTTACCGGCCCGACAGGTGTCGGAAAAACAGAAGTATCAAAGGCCGTTGCGTCAGTCCTCGGCATCAACTTCATACGCTTTGACATGAGCGAGTATATGGAAAAGCATACCGTGGCCCGTCTTATCGGCGCGCCTCCCGGATATGTGGGCTTCGACCAGGGAGGACTGCTGACGGACGAGATACGCAAATACCCTTACAGTGTGCTGCTGTTTGATGAGATAGAGAAGGCACATCCTGATATCTTCAACATACTGCTTCAGGCCATGGACTATGCGACCATTACGGACAATAATGGCAAAAAAGCTGATTTCAGGAACGTCATATTCATCATGACATCAAACGCGGGCACAAATGAAATGGACAAAAACTCCATTGGATTCGGTGACAGAAGCAATGACACACTCTCCAAGGGAAAAGATGCTGTCAAGAAACTCTTCAGCGCCGAGTTCAGGAACAGGCTTGATGCAATGATCACATTTAAACAGCTCACTTCAGATATTATGAAAAAGGTAGCGGATAAATTCCTTTCTGAACTGCGGCAGCAAGTCAGTAGAAAGAAGATAAAGTTACATGTCTCGGACAAAGCCAGGGACTGGCTTGCTGAAAAAGGCCATGACCCCAAGTACGGCGCAAGACCTCTTTCAAGACTGATACAGACAGATGTCAAGGACGTACTCTCTGAAGAGGTCCTCTTCGGAAAGCTCTCAAAAGGCGGAGAGGTCACTTTAGACCTGGATAATGACAAACTCACCTTTTCATATTCAGACAAGTAACCGCCTATGACTATTTTCAGATTACCTGAAGAACATATTTTCCCAGCCCCGTACCTTGCAGAAGAGAACGGACTGCTTGCAGTGGGCGGCGACCTCACTAGATCCAGACTGCTCAATGCCTACAAAGAAGGAATATTTCCGTGGTATTCGCATGAAGACCCGATATTGTGGTGGTCACCAGACCCGAGGCTTATCATGAAGCCCGAAAACTTCATGCTCTCAAGGAGCCTGAGGCAGACCCTTAAAAAAGGCAGATTCAGAATAACAATGGATACCGCTTTCAGGGACGTTATTGTAAACTGCGCCAAAGTGCATAAAAAAAAGGCCGGGGACACATGGATCACAACTGAAATGATCGATGCCTACATCGATCTGCATGATTCAGGCTACGCTCACTCTATTGAAGCCTGGCAGGGCAGCGAACTGGCTGGCGGTCTTTACGGCGTATCTCTTGGTTCCGCATTTTTCGGTGAATCCATGTTCACAAAAATAAGTAATGCCTCAAAAGCGGCATTCGCAGCGCTGGTATTTCAGCTGTCATCCTGGAAGTTCAGCTTAATTGATTGCCAGGTAAAAACAAAACATCTTCTGAGCTTAGGGGCCGTTGAAGTCCCGCGTGATGAATTTCTGAATATGCTGGCACTCGCACTTGAGGCACCTGCAAGAACGTATAAATGGGCCTTTGATGAGAACTCCCTGATAAATAATCTGTAAAGTTTTTACCCTGCTGATGTGATCCTGATATTTTCTACCACTATCCTGCACCTGCCGTCTACAATAAATCCCGACCTTGTGCCGTAAGGATCAAGACCGGAAATTTCATATATAAAATTATCGTTTATATAGAAACTTGTGATATTTCCCCTTTTTACCAGACTGAATAAATTATTTCCCTTTCTATTGAGGAACAGCCGGCTACTGTTCCCTACGGTCAGGACCCTTAGCGCTCCTTTACTGATACGTGAAACTATGTATTCACCGTCATCTTTGATCTTAAAAGAATAATAATTAGTGTAGTCACGGGCCCCCCAAACAATGCCGTACGAATAACTGCCTGTACCGTATTCACTGCTGAGCTTTGTGTCTATCCTGTAATCATCTGCAATTTTAATATCAGGCCCTATCACAGAAAACACAGAAACACCTGCACTGCTTTCTATGAAGTACTTTCCATTCTCAATATATGCGGTATTAGTGCCGGTGTCAATGACAGGCCAGTCATTGCTGTTCTTGAATGAATCCTCGAAGAAAACGCGGGGAGCTGACGCTACTACAAGATAAGGCAGCAGCGCGTTGTCTTTTTTGTCCGTTATTTGGCCGCTGACAGGGGAAGCGCGAACTACCAGGGCCGCGTCAATTATCCTGCTGTTATTCGGTGTCTGAGGCTGCACATCCGGTGAAACGTCATCCAGCCTGTTAACTTCGTCAGTCAGGACAGAGGCAGTATCAATGCCGGGACCGGAAGAAGAAACCGTTAGCCCGGTCTGAATCGGCTCATTACCAGCCTCTTTAGTGAAACTGTTCTTTGTCTTTATGAACGATCTTTCGGTCTGAGCATTAGTACTTCCTGCAACTATGATTTTTTCAGTGGGCCGCCGTTTAGGCCTTCGCTGTTCATGTATAGCATTTACTTCAGGCCTGTGTGCGGCAGATTTCGCAGCAGGCGGCCGTACCAAAGCCGATTTAGAACGGGGCGCAACCGGCGGTCCAGACAAGCTCCTGAATTTCTCCGGTGACATAATGGATGACAGGTCCGCCCTCTCAGGCCTTAACAGCACTATTTCTTCACCATGATAAAAACTATCGACAGGCAAAGCATGCATATCACGTTTATCCGGGGACAAACCAAAGGCCATATACAGAAGGTACACTGAAGAGAGCAGAATAATAATTATCGCCGTATTTAAAAGGATATATTTCCATTTTGCATTACCTGATGTTTCATTCTCCAGAGTGTAAGAACGCTCAAGTGAGTCTGTTATGTAATCAACAGGCTGGTCAATGTCCGCAGCCTCATTACTGTACATTTGAGGAAAAAATGCATCTTCAGGTATGTCCTCAGAGGAAGAGACTATATTGAATATCTGCTTTAGTGTCAAACTATCCGGGGCGTCAAGCTTTATACCGGTCAGACAATCATAATCATCCTGCATTTTCTTCCATGCTATCTCACCCATAAATGAGACTGATGCGCCGTCACCGGGATTACTAAGCTTAAATTCGAGAGGTTCCCCGGCCATAGCCCTAAATTCCCTTGATTCAAAGCTCAAGCCGTCAGCGGAAAAATTTCTTGATATACCCAGAAAAGTCCCATCATTATATGTCAGGGACCTGAACTCAAGCACAAGCAAGGCATCAAAACGCCTTAAATATCTTCTGTCATCAAATTTTGTTGTTTCCATATATTAATTCACACCTCGCGGGGTCTGGTCATGCAGACTCCTGTATCCATAAATATGGCAGGAAGTAATGATAGGATAGAGAAACGGGGCAGTAATATCAATAGAAATCATACAGCACTTTATACCGTAACCAGGGAACTCCTTAGATTATTTAACATCCGGAGATATTTCCCGGACAGTGACATCAGTTCAACGCCCATAATATCATAAAAACCATCTGTCTGTCTTGCCCATTTGACAACGACCGGAAGGTTAATATCGGTCTTTTTCAGAGGCACATGAATTTCTATCAGGGTATCAATGGGAAAACATATCCCGCTGTTAATACACATTCCCTTTTCTGAAATATTTCTTACTATTCCGCTGAATTCCTCATCAGAATGAGAAAACTTGATATAAAGGCTTGAAATTATCCTGTCGTGGATCCTTCTCTGGTCTGGTCTGATGTCTATCAATATTCCCCCTCTGAACCGTTTTATATCTATATATCATCTATGAAATTCAGTGTCAATATAAATATAGCTGCAATTCAGAAGGTTATGCCAGAAAATTTAAATCATGCGCTTAATAAAATTTTTCGATGAAATGCATATATTCAGCAGGAGGATCAATAATTTCCAAACCTACATTCTTTGTACTGTCTTCAGATGTGTCAAATGACCATTTCACATTGCAGTTCAGGTTGATAACATCTCCTGTAGAAAGTTCAAGTTCAAGGTCAATCTCTTTTCCCGGCTCATAGTCATTCTGCTTTACAGGAGCGGTAATAATATAAATACCCGTTTCAGACATATTCTCGATAAAAACCGAACAATTGTCTGTACAAGAAATACGCTCAGCCTTCAGATTAACAGTTACCCTGTCAGAACTACGCCTTTCCATAATGGTTCCCCCCGGATTAAATTTTTGAGATATGTCTAACACTTTAATTAAATTGAAGATTTTTGTCAATAGGTCCTATAAGACTTATTGGACCTATGCCTATAGGACCAATTAGTCTTATAGGACCTATGCTTATAAGACCAATTTGACCTATTTGTCCTATAGGATTAGAATAAAGAATTATAATTATGACGGAGGTAACAATATGCCGATCTATGAATACATATGCCAGGAATGCAAAGAGCAGTTTTCCATGCTCCAGAGCTTATACCCAAAAGATAGAACCACAGAATGCCCCAGATGCTCATCTACAAATGTTACAAAGGCGATCTCTTCATTCAGCTGTTCAAACAGTTCAGAAGGCAGCATGTCTTCCCCGCCCATGCCCCGTTTCGGCGGCGGTGGCGGCTGAGGCATAAAGTCCTGCTGAACAGTTAGTTCAGCCCGTTAAACAGCCTGACCCGTTCATAATAATGCCAAAGAAAACAACCCGCAAAAAAGACGCGCCCGCAAAAGAGGTAAAAACCGTCTGTATGAACCGCGAATGCAAGCTGAGAAAAAAGAAGGCATGCGCGGGATTTGAAGGATGTCCCGGGTTTCAAGGGAAGTAGGCAGTAGTCAGTGGACAGTAAAAAGCTGGGTACATTGAATTATGCTTCTACATGATTGACCATATCAGCCAGAAAATCACACCTACCAGAAGTACGCAGGCAGTCACATATACCCATTTCGGAACTCTCTTTGTTTTGGTATCATCGGGAAACATCGAGCAGAAAGGGCATTCAATCTCACCTTCAAGCCGATGACCGCATCTGGCGCAGCGTGTTATTCCGAGTATTTCGTCTGTATCCATCTAAAAATGTTCTCCGTGGATCGTGGGTTCGTTGACTGTGCTCTGATTATTTTATCATTATTATATTTTAATCTTTCAAATTATTACGCTATTATGTGATAATTCCGTAGGCTATATAAACCGGTTCATAAAGAGGAGAATAGAATGCCCCTGGACTTAAAAGGCTGGAGAAGAAACTGGACATTGATGAGCTATTTTTTCAAGGGGGAGGAAATAGCACTTATAACTGAAAAGCTTAAAGCTCTTGAAATAAAAAATGTCGGCTTCTGCTCTTTTGAGAACAGGTTCGCAAGGAGCGGGGGACTCGCATCAGTGATAACAAACATCCTTCCGTATATGCAGGAGGTCAATGATGTATCTTCTGTATTCCTGCTGACCCCGTATTATCCACTGATCATAAACAAAACAAAATTAAAACCAACAGGCCTGTCATTCAATGTCCTGTACAGGAACCGGAACATACGGGTCGAGCTATTCAAATATACATGGAAATACCAGACACCTGCCAAAGGTACATTGTATGAATATTATTTAAAAGCGGACGGTTTTTTCGGGTCCGGCAACAGGCTGAACGACCCCTACATATATGATGAGGGCAATGCGGAAAAGAACGCTGGTATGCTGTCCGAAAACGCGATGTTCTTTTCCAAGGCTGTCCCTTATGCGCTCAAGGCACTCAATATGGCAAAAGATACTGTTCTGCACCTCCATGAATGGCAGACGGCCCTTGTCTCTCTGACAGTAAAAGAAGCGATGATAAATAAAACTATCGACTCCTGCGCAACTGCACAGACAATACACAACTCTTTTGACACAAATATATCATGGGATAATCTGGCCCGCATTGTGGACAGGCCGAGACGGCCCCTGCTCGCGGAGTTTCCGGGAGACGGACTCACAGCCTACCAGATAGGACTTCAGCTCACAGACGCTCCGATAACAACGGTAAGCAGCAACTTTGCAAAAGAGGCCACATCAGACGCCCTGCAGACAGAGCATTTTGCGCCTCACCTCCAGAACATCTTCAGGACAAGCAGGGTATTCGGGGTCAATAACGGAATGTTCGTAAGCTATTCAGATAAATTCCCTAAACGAGAACTGCACTCCATCAAAGAGATCAAGGAGATAAAATTAAAGAACAGAAAATCCCTTCTGCGCGTTCTCAGCAGGTACAACCCTGCTGAACGTTTCGGTGAACTGACGTATAAGGGCAGAACAATAACCGGTCTTCCTGATAATATCCCGATAATTGTAATGAGCGGCAGACTTGATACAGTGCAGAAAGGATACGACATACTGCTCAGGGCAATGGAACGATTTGCCGAAGACGAGATAAAGGTCATAATGACACCCATGCCTGTCCATATGAATGACCTTGACTACTTTTATGAAACTGCCTGCAAGTGCAGGGGAAACCTTACTGTGTTCCCGATCAAGATGCAGAGAGGATATTCGGCCCTCCAGACAGGAGCGACCTTCGGGATAATGCCTTCTTTATATGAACCGTTCGGAGCTGCTGTTGAATACATGGCAAGCGGCACTGTAAATATCGGACGCGCCACAGGGGGCCTTATTGACCAGATAGACAGCAGCAGCGGATTTATCTTCAAGGAGGACAATGTTTTTTACACCCTGGAGAACATCGAGAGCTTTATAAGCTCCGGCCATATTATGCAGATGCGAAAGACGAACCCGCTCGCACAGAACATGGCTGACAACCTTCATGAAATACTGAGAAAAGCCGCTAACACATACCGGAACAACCCGGACAAATATTATAAAATGATAATTAACGGGTTTAAAAAAGCCGCAAACTTCAACTGGGAAGATAATGTCAGAAATTATTATCAGGTCTATTCAAAAATAATGGATGCCTGACAGGTGTATACGGTTTTAAAACCCTGCAAACTAAAAAACAGGTCTTTACTTTAGTGTTCAGGAAATAATATAATTTTATTCCTAACAATAAGATATATAGTTTAATGACTGAACCCTCTCAAACGGAAATAATGGAAAGAAGAAGATCAAAGCGTTTAACATATAACCTGAACGCAAAGGTTCGTTCAGGCGGATTTACCTATGACGGCTCTATAGAGAACGTGTCTGAAGGCGGGATTGAATACCTGCTCACCTCCCTTGACCATACAACCGATGATTTCACACCTGACAAGGTTATTGTACTGAATTTCGAAACTCCTTCCGGAAAGATCATAGAGCTTACATGTGAGGTCAAGTGGTTCCTCAAATCAAAGAGAGGCAACAAAAAGCTTACCCTCGGGATGAAGATAACCAATCCCCCTATAGCGTACAAAGAGCTCATCGCATCATTAGCAGAATAATTACGTCAACTTCCACTGCTTAAATACTATTAATAAACTCCCGCAGAATAGAGGAACGGACATGAAGAATTTATGGCTGTCATATAATTTTCGATATTTTCAGCAATGTCCCCTGAAACTATGCCGGATGCCACAGCGCATTTATCAGCGCCGGAGTTAAGCACGGCGCTCACATTTTCACAGGTAATACCGCCGATGGCAATAACAGGAAGTCGTACCCTGCTTTTCACCTTACCTAATTCGTTCAGCCCTTTAGGTTTTCCGGCATCCTTGGTATCTGTATGGAACATCGGGCCGAAGCCGATATAGTCCGCGCCCTCTTTCTCAGCCCTGACCGCCTGTCTGATATCATGGGTAGAAACACCTATTATCTTATTAGTGCCCATTAACTTTCTGGCCTCTTTAACAGGCATGTCCTGCTGCCCGACATGAACACCGTCAGCGTCCACTGAAAGTGCAATATCGATGTAGTCATTAATGATAAGGACAGCCCCGAACTTTTCGGTCATCTTTTTGATGGCAGCCGCCTCTTTGTAGATGTCCTTTTTAGGCATATCCTTGTCCCGGAGCTGTATGATGCGGATTCCGGCCTTCAGGGCCTGACGCGCGATCTGCGTATGGGTGAGACCGGAGAGTTTTGTATCGGTTATGAGATAAAGGGGGTCAGAATTCATATAGCTATTGAATAATAGGATAGGTCCAATAAGACCTATTGGCCCTATGTGGAGGCTTCGCCTCCGAACTACATAAGATTGTTTTTTACTTCCAGAAAATCAGTATTGAATTTGCCGCTTAGAAAATCAGGGTCTTCGAGAAGTTTCAGGTAAAAAGGAATAGTAGTCTTGATGCCCTCAACAATAAATTCTTTAAGCGCCCTCTTCATTCTCATTATTGCTTCATCCCTGTCCCTGCCGTGGACAATAAGTTTGGCTATCAACGAGTCATAATGCACAGGAACGTTCCAGCCGGTAAACGCTGCAGTGTCAACACGGACACCAATACCACCGGGCGGTATTATAAGTGTGATCCTGCCGGGCGACGGAATGAAACGCTCAGGGTCTTCGGCATTGACCCTGCATTCGATGCTATGACCATTGAATGTAATGTCATCCTGTTTATATGAGAGCTTCTGGCCTGCGGCAAGTTTTATCTGCTCTTTGACAATATCAATATTAGTTATCATTTCTGTGATCGGATGCTCTACCTGCACTCTGGTATTTATCTCCATAAAATAAATGGCACCGTCATTATCAAGTATGAACTCAACTGTGCCGGCATTTCTGTATTTCATGGCGCTGGCAGCCTTTATGGCAAGGTCACCGATCTTCTTCCTGAATTTTTCATCTGAAAAAATATACGGGGCCTCTTCTATCAGCTTCTGGTGCCTTCTCTGTATGGAGCAGTCACGTTCACCAAGGTGTACGATATTGCCTTTATTATCCGCGAGCACCTGCACCTCAATATGTCTCATTTTGGTTATATACTTCTCCATATAAAGCTCGCCGTTGCCGAAGGCCGCAAACGCCTCCTTCTGAGCGGTATGGAAAAGTTTGATCAACTCCGCTTCCTCTCTTACTATCCTCATGCCCTTTCCGCCGCCTCCGGCAGATGCTTTGATAATGAGGGGAAATCCGATCTTCTCAGCGACCTTTATGGCCTCTTTTTCTGTCTCTACAGGTTTATTGCTGCCCGGAACAACAGGTATGCCGTTTTTTTCCATGACCTGACGGGCCTTGGCCTTGTCTCCGCCCATGCGGATAGTATCAGCAGACGGCCCGATAAAGGTTATCCCTGACGCGGCGCATGCCTCAACGAACTGTGCATTCTCCGCAAGAAAACCGTATCCCGGATGAATTGCCTCAGCATCAGTTATCTCAGCAGCGGTTATTATTGCAGGGATGTTCAAATAGCTCTGTGCCGAAGGCGCGGGTCCGATGCATATGGCCTCATCAGCAAGCCTTACAGCCAGGGTTGGTCTGTCTATATCAGAGTAGACAATAGCTGTCTTTATATCCAGTTCACGGCATGCCCTGATTATCCTGACTGCAATTTCGCCTCTGTTGGCTATGAGGACCTTCTTGAATAATTTCATTATACAGGCTCTATCAGAAAGAGAGGTTCACCGTATTCAACAGGCTGACCGTTCTCAACAAGCATTTTTACAATTGTACCTGTTGTATCGCTTTCAATCTCATTCATAAGCTTCATGGCCTCTACAATACAGAGCACCTCACCTTTTACAACATGGCTCCCGACCTTAACAAAAGGCGGGGCTTCGGGTGTTGAAGCAGTGTAATAGATGCCGACAATGGGGGATGTTACCTTGATATAATTGTCTGCTACCTCTGCAGGCTCTGCACTCTCAACCGCAGACGTTGAAGGCTGAACAACAACAGGCGCTGCTGCAGGAACTGCTGCGAACTTCTCGCGCTTGATCAGAAGCTTTGTGCCTTCACGTTCGATATTAAGCTCTGTAATGTCCGTGTCCTGAAGGATATCTATGAATTGTTTGATCTCATCAAATTCCATTATTTAACCCTTTCGATATACTCTGATGACCTGGTGTCCACTTTTATAACGTCCCCTTCATTAAGGTGAAAAGGCACCTTAACTGTTACACCGGATTCAAGTTCAGCAGGCTTGCTTCCGCCGCTGGCTGTATCTCCTTTGAGTCCGGGATCGGTCTTTGCTATCTTAAGTTCAACAAACATGGGCAGGTCAACAGCAATAGGGGCACCGTGATAAAGAAGGATCTTGACCACCATGTTCTCTACAAGAAATTTCTTTGTATCGCCGAGCTGCTCGGTATTCAAAGGTATCTGTTCATAATTCTCATTGTCCATAAAGTAATAAAGATCATCTTCCTTATATAAATACTGCATTGAACGCTCATCAAGGTTCGGAACCGGAAACTTCTCTCCGCCCTTGAACGAATCATCAAAGATACTTCCTGTTATCATGTTCCTGAGCTTGGTCCTGACGATCGCGCCGCCCCTTCCCATCTTATGGTGCTGGAACTCGACTATCTCATGCGGAGCGCCTTTATATTCTATTTTTCCGCCTTTTCTGAAATCACTTGTTGCAATCACTATTATTACCTCTCAATAATCTTCAAATTTTTGGGCAGGGTCGTAAGCAGTTCAGCTTTTCCCTTCCTGCAGACAACCATGTCTTCTATCCTGACCCCGCCGATTTCCGGCCTGTATATGCCGGGTTCAATGGTAAAGACCATATCCTCCATGATCTTCTCTTTACTGCGCCATGACAGTCCGGGCGCTTCATGCACTGCCAGTCCGACTCCATGGCCTGTGCCATGCCCGAAAAAATCACCATGGCCCTTTGCTTCAATAAAATCCCTTGCCGCAGCATCAACCTCTGCTGTTGTTGCCCCGGCCTTCACAGTGTTAAGCGCCCTCTTCTGCGCCTCGAGCACTGTATAATATATCTCTTTCTGCCGGTCCATGTTCCTGCCTTTGATAAGCAAAGTGCGGGTCATATCTGAAAAATATCCCTCACACTCACCGCCCCAGTCTATGACAACCAGATCACCCTTTTTCAGGGTCTTATTGCCCGGACGGGCATGCGGAAGAGCTGACATGGAACCAGATGCTAATATAACTCCAAACGGCAGTGTTTTGCAACCTTCTTTTCTAATGAAATCTTCAAGCATTACAGCAAGTTTCAGTTCTTCAGCCCCTGCTTTTATATGCGGCAGGAGCTTCCTGAATGCTGTCTCAGCCCTCTTCACAGCTATCTTTATATATTTCAGTTCTTCAGCGCTCTTAATGACACGCAGATCTTCGACTGTATTATTAAGAGGGGCAAGCTTTATCTTTTTGTTGATCAGCCGCTTATGAAGATCATACGTAACATGCCGGGCCTCAAAACCGAGCTTTTTAATGCCGCGCTCTTTACATATGTCCCTGATCTCCCCGGTCCTCTCGGAATCCTCGATAACAACAGAGAAACCGTTCACCTCATGCTTAACCTGTTCTTTGTAGCGGAAGTCCGTGCCTAATACAGTATGTTTTTGGGAGATGATAAGGTAACCCGAAGAACCGGTAAAACCGGAAAGGTACCTGACATTAACAGGGTCGGTAACGAGCATCGCGTCAACACCTGCGTTTGAAAGCTGTTTTCTGAGCTCAGCCTTTTTTCTCATTTATAATAGATACCGCCGCCCTCAGCCCGAGCAGATAACTATCAGCCCCGAACCCGGATATCTGTCCATGGGCAACAGCCGAGATGAGTGATTTATGCCTGAATTCTTCCCTCTTATAAATATTAGAAAGATGTATCTCAACAGTAGGTATCTCAACTGCGGCAATAGCATCCCTTATCGCAACGCTCGTATGTGTATATGCCGCTGGATTGATCACAAGCGCCTCACACTCCTTTGAGTTCTGTATAGTGTCCACTATTTCGCCCTCATGGTTCGACTGCTTAATGACCAGTTTAGCTCCCAACTCTTCGGCAAGAGTATTAAGAGAGGCATTAATATTATCAAGAGTACTGGTGCCGTAAACATCAGCCTCCCTTGTTCCAAGGAGGTTGAGATTCGGGCCGTGTATAATTAATATTTTCATAAGTGAACTATTATATCAAAAAGTTTTAAATAAGGTTCATAAAAATGAAGAAGCCTACCGCCACCTTGCAGGCACTATATCCGCCATCTTTTCATCCACCTTCTTTTTTGTCTCAGCGTCAACCTCAAGCACAGGCGGGTACCAGGGCTTCATACGGCAGTCAAAGACGACCGGTTCAGTGAGACATGTATGAAACCTCCTGCTCTCGGGTTTATTTCCGTAGATGTCACCTGCGGGTTCAAAGCGCGTGAAAAATGTCCAGAGGAATTCCTTAATGCTTATTGTCGCGGCACTGCTGTCATCTACCATCAAAATAACCGGCCATTGCTCAAGTCCTGCGTGGCCGGCAATCTTCGCCCCCAGTTCAGGGTCATTGTCATACGGCCTGCATTGAAGCACAAGCGTGCCGGGCAGGAAGACCTCAGGTCTGGCGCATCCGTCAGGCAGGCTGCCTGTAAACTCATGCCGGAGCTTGCGCACAGGGTCTTTTCCGAGTCCCATAAGTACTGCCTTTGAGCCCTTGTTTACCGCAGGCCCTGTATAATCAAGCGTGTCCTGCGAAACATTATCAAACACGAACAGGTCGGTCTGCCAGTTGACCCGTTCAAGCACATGTTTCCATAACAATGCGAAATCATCAATATCTATCTCACCGTCAGTTATGATCAAAAACTTTGTGAGGGACAGCTGCCCTTCTCCGAGTATCCTCATGGCCGCGGCAAAGGCCTCTCTCGGATAACGTTCATTCACCTTTGCGGCTGCAAGGGAATGAAAACCAGTGTCCCCGAAGGTCTTTAACTGCCTGACCCCTTTCATCACAAGCGGGAAAAGCGGTGAGAGCAGTTCCTGAAGATAATCCCCTATATAATAATCCTCCTGCCTCGGTCTGCCTACAACTGTTGCGGGATAAATCGCATCCTTACGGTGATACAGCCTGTTCACCTTGAATACAGGGTAATCATGCTGTAATGAGTTATAACCGAAATGGTCGCCGAACGGTCCCTCAGGCCTTCTCTCAAAGGGAGGCACCTCACCCTTTATCGCAAACTCGGCATCAGCCACAAGCGGATGCCCGCCGAGCGGATCATCAGCCATATCAAGACGTTTACCAAGAAGGAGTGAAGCAAGTATAAGCTCCGGCACATCTTCGGGCACCGGTGCTATTGCGGACAGTATCAGCGCAGGCGGCCCTCCGATAAACAGGCTCACAGGCAGGGCTTGATTTCTCTGTTCAGCAACACTGTAGTGATAACCGCCGCCTTTATGTATCTGCCAGTGTATTCCTGTTGTGCTGTCATCATATCTGTGTATCCTGTACATCCCGAGATTATGACCTTTGCCCTCCGGGTGTTCAGTATATACGAGCGGGAGTGTGACAAACGCTCCTCCGTCAGAATGCCACGAGGTCAGCATCGGGAGTTCCGTCAAACGTGAAGGCTTCTGAATATTTTCGAGAATGGCCGCATTCTTTATCTTTTTGGTGCCTATCTTAAGGCCCTGCATGAACAGCCCTTTACCGTTCCAGAGCTTATGCATGTCAGGGGGCAGGACCCTCTCCGCGAATTTTACCGCGTCATTCACGAACTTGACCGGACGCTTGCCGAACGCAAGGTCTATCCTGCGCTCAGTACCGAAGAGGTTCGTGACAACAGGGAAGCTGCTGCCCTGAACATTCCTGAAAAAAAGAGCTGGCCCGCCCTTTTCAATAACCCGTCTGTGTATCTCTGCGATCTCCAGACAGGGGTCAACAGGAGCATCAATAAAAATGATCTCGTTCTCTTTCTTCAGTACCTCTATATACGCCCGCAGGTCTTTCAGGATGTTCATACAAAATATTCCTTACTCATCAAGATATTTTAACAGGGAATATTTTAACAGTTGTTGTTTAAAAAATGGGAAGCAGTTATGTCCGGCTTCAATTATTGTTAATGGTTTTAATGAGCTAAAGCGATCAGTACTGCTTCCCCATGAGCCTGAGAAGGAACAGGCTCAGGTCCTGCCAGTAGGTAATGACGAAGACTGAAGAGATCAGCATGATGATAAATGGGAGGCAGGCCGCTGTGACCCTTAAGATCCCCTTGTCGAAACGATAGCTGGATATAAAAAGCCCGATACCCAGGGGGGGCGTCATATACCCGACCTGCATATTGGCCAGAAAGATAATACCCAGGTGGACATTGTTGATCCCGTATGTCTGTGCAACAGGCGTGATAAGCGGAACAACGACAACAAGGGCGGAAAAGATGTCCAGGATCATTCCCAGTACAAAGAGAAAACAGTTCAGCAGAATAAGGAACATGAGCCTGGTGCTGACAATTCCCTGGATGAAATCGAAGATCATCATGGGAACATCTACATCTATAAAATAATTCGTTAAACCAAGAGCAGCAGCCATAATGATCAGGATACCGCCCACCATGACCATACTGTCAAGAATGACCTTTCTGTGCAGGGCCAGGGAAATCTCCTTATGGATCAGCACCTCCACGATCAGGACCCAGAATGCGGTCACTGCAGCTGCCTCGCTCACGACAAACACTCCTGCATAGAGGCCTCCAAGAACAACAAAAGGCAGAGGCGCCTCCCACCTGGCCTCCCACAGGGCCTCTGCCATGGCCTTCAACTTCAACGGCGATCGAGGCACCCTGTCCCTCCGGGCAATATAAACACTGAATACAGATAGAATAAAGAGCATTAGAAGACCGGGGATGATACCTGCAATGAACATATCGGTAACCGGTGTTTCGGTGATCACGGCATAGATGACAAGGGGTACGCTCGGGGCGAAAAGCAGCCCGAGACTTCCGCCGGTGGTTACAAGCCCGAGGGAGAAGTTCTCACTATATTTATCATGCAGCAGTGCAGGCAGGAGAAGTGACCCGAGCGCTGCTATGGTTATCCCTGAGGCCCCGGTAAAGGCCGTGAAGATCGAACAGGCCGTGATAGAGACAATGGCCAGCCCCCCCGGCATCATTCCGAACAGGGCCCTTGAGACATTTACCAGCCGTCCGGGCGCCCCGCTTTCTCCCAGGAGGTACCCTGCATACGTAAACATCGGGATGGTTACAAGGACAAAATTACCGGAGAGCCGGAAGATATCGGTCCCCACCACAGATATCGAGGTCCCGTCCATGTACCAGCCAAGCATGGCCGCTGCCCCGAACACACAAAAGACAGGGGCTCCGAGAAAGAGACAGACAATTATAGTGATGACGCCAAGAATGCCGATCATACCGCTGTCTCACCTTTCACAGTATGCAGAAGTGAACGGACACTGAAACATAAAAAGCGGAGAGTCATCACCCCAAAGGCAATCGGCATGACAATGAGTGAGGCCCACAAAGGGAACCCGGTCATGATATACCCTCCCTGCGGGTCCTGATATTCCATATGAAAAACGCGAAACGTGGACCACGTCAGCAGCATACAGACGATAGTCGCAAAGATATTTGAGATACAGCCGGTGGCAGACTTTATCCTTCCGGGTGGGAGAAAACGGCTGAGAGCGTCTACCGTGATATGCTTCTGCTGCCTTGTTGCAACCATGGCGCCGACAAGCGTCACCCATAGAAGCATCTGACGGACCAGCGGGTCTATCCAGACCAGTCCGATCCCGAAGATATTCCGCAGCACTATCTGGGTAAAGGCGAGAAGGACCATGCCGACCAGTATGAGTATAAGAGCAGCGTCTTCGAGCCTGCTGAAAAAGGCAGAGAGGTTCCTCTTTCCGTTTACCATCCCCCTAGTTCCCTTCAGTGCGGGCGTTGCGGTATTCGTCAATATAGCGCTGCAATTTCATATTACTCTCATGAGAGAACTCTTTTTCTAATAACTCTTTTTTCACTTCCTGAACGACCCGGTCGAGCTCCTGGAAGTTTTCCTTGGTTGCAGGGACAAATTGAATTCCGCGCCTGCTCAGTGTCAGGGCTGAATCACGGTTACCCCTGCGTATGTCATCTTTCAATTCTTTAAAATAGCGGGCCAGTATCTCATTGACCGTCTCCCTGTATCTGACCGGGATCTTGTCGTACGCTTCCCTGGTGATCATAAATAGCCCATAGACATACAGGAGAGGAGTATCAGTGATATATTTAACCCCGGTATACCACTGAAGGGCAATGGCACCCACAAAGGAGTTGGTAAAAGTATCTATCTGTCCTGTCTGAAGGGCCAGTATCACATCGGCAATGGTCATGGAAACCGGAGAAACACCGATGGACTCAAAGACAGCCCTTCCGATATGATCACCCTGCGGGATCCATATTTTCTTATTCTTGAGGTCCTGCAGGCTTGCGATCGGTTCCACAGACATGATATAAGCAAACCCTATTTCATGCCACCCAAGGACCACAAACCCCCGTTCCTCCATCTGTTTTTTCAAATGGAGTGACATCTTTTCAAACACATGGTCAACTTCCCCATAATCTTTAAACGTAAGCGGAGTACTCATGATCTCCAGGTCGCTGACCACCGATGCAAGCTCACCGGAAGTAAAATCGCCCCCCTGGATCTCACCGCTCTTCATCTTAAGAAGAAGGTCACGGCCCGAGCCCTTCACCCCGCCGTAATAGACCTTAAAATTCACGTTCCCGTCCGTCTTTTCCTTTATCTCGCTGAACATTTTTTTGATGATTTTTGCCGACTTGAAATTTTCCGGGGCCTTTGTGGCGATCTTGATCCTTACAGCCAATGCCGGATCAGAAAAACATAACAGAGCAACCATAACTACCGAAAAAATAAATAAGTTCCTCATGCGTACCACCTCCCGTGTCTGAAGCCCCTTTAACTGAAACCGTTCAGGAAAGATTCTATTCAAAATATTCCTCCCTGCGGGCCTCATCGATCAGTTCCCGCGCCTGTTTGCGGGCCATGCTGTTTATGAGAGTAAGCTCGGGAACCCCGTCTATCGGAGCCTCCAGCACTCTTTCGAGAAGCTCATAAAAAAGTTTTTCCTTATATGCCGGTTTTGCATAATGTTTCGCGTACATCACATAACCTGGAAGAAACCTTCCCTGACCTATTTCAAGTGCCCTTTCAAAGTGCATGCGGGCCTGCTCAGGTCTTCCCCCCATTGACTCCGGACGTATGGTCAGGAGTATACCCATGAAGGAATGAGAAGCCCCGAAATAAAAACTCTCATCCAGTTCGATCAGGCGTTCTATCATACTCTGCACTTTAGGGAGGTCTGCTACGGCGTCCCATGATTCGGAATGCGCCTGGATCCAGCCTGCCCAGCAGGTGGACACATAGTATAAATATGGTACGTCCTTTTCTCTGAAGTAAGGCAGGTAGGTGACGAATTCCGCATAGGGCCTGTCCTTTGCTTCCGCGAATTTTTTATTATGGATCGTAAAGGCCCTGAACGCATACTCTTTGGCCTTATCCGACAGGATCTTATTCCTCTCAGGATCATCCTCCCCCACAAAGGCGGCTGAATAAGCGGAGTAGGCCTTTGCACCGGAGAGTAAAAGATCACTGCTCTGCGGTTTGTGCTCGATCAAGCCGTCAAGAATCAGGAGAAAAGCCGGGGTACCCTGTTCGGCAAGTACGATGTCCCGCTGCTGCAGAAACGAGCTGGTGAGGTCTTCAATAAATGGGTTTGTATAATACGAGATCATCTTCCCGCACCCGGACAGGAAGATCAGCATGAAAATAAATGATAACCCTGTTATTTTTCTTACCATCAAATCAGGAACACACCTTTCAGGATTCCAAAATGTCCTGTAAAAATAATAATATAAAATTATAGCAACTGCAATTACTTTCTGCTTTACAAATATGTTAGAGATGAAAAAGGATTTTCCGGTTAGATAATTCAGTCCGAACTCTTTATCCTGTATTACAAGAAAATTGCTCTGTATTTAATCGCCTTTGTGTCGACCTTCAGCAGGAACGGTTTCCAGGTCTCTCCATAGGAAGCGCATGAGTTGGTAGTTATCACCCTGCCGCCATGCTCGGCATAAGGCCCCTGAGCTGCCTTGCGCGGTTCGTGGCTCCTGATCATCATTTTCACTCCGAGGCAATGCAGTACCTGCCCTGTTATATCCTCCCCGAATTCCATTCCCGACCCCCTCATGTCAGAGTGTTCTCCCAATGCCGGTGAAGGGTCGCTCCATACAAGGGTCTTCTCGTTCCTTTTGTCGACCAGATCATCTTCGTTCTTTATTCTGGATGATACACCGGCATGGACAAAGAGTATGTTATTGATGATCGCCGCGATATACAATTTTGAGAGAAAGGGACCGAATATTTCATCATAGAACCTTTTCCATGAGACATACTTGTCCTCTGCTTCATGGACCAGGTCGCAGGGAAAGAAATCAGGCTTCCTGCCGGAATACATTTCGTGATTGCCTTTCAGGGCGACAATGTCATCTCTGCTGTCAAGGAGTTCATTAAGCTTCATAATGATCTCAACACCATAGGCCCCCCTGTCAGCATAGTCCCCGAGAAACAGCAGAAGAGAATCACCTGCAGTACCTTTATACCTTCTGAGTATTTTATCAAAGCTCTCATGATCCCCATGGAGGTCACCGGCAACATAGACATCCCTGATCTCACCTTTAAATAGCCGGTTGTCCATATTTACATTCTACCTCTTTAAAAAGCCGGCAGCACTCTATTTCACAACTGAAAGACCTGGTTGGAACAGTTGGAACGTTTACTTACTATGTTTACCTACTTAATGACCCTTATCGTAATAGGATACCGGTAGCTTTCGCCCTTGTTGGTTTTTACTATTGCGGTGATAATGAAGACCACATGCACCACAACAATAACAGGTAATATGGCAAAGCCTATTAAGGCGAAGGCCAGAAGGCCTGCAATGAGCGCGTAGATGGTCATTGATATCTGGAAGTTCAGGGATTCCCTGCCCTGCTCCTCCACAAAGGGGAATTCGTTCTTTTTTATAAGCCAGATCACCAGCGGGACGATTATGTGACCAAACGGAATGCCGAGATACAGAGAGAGCGCCCCGACGTGACATAAGGTGGCCCATGTAACAGCGCTTTTATTTTCTTCATTTTTTATAATGTCCATTTTTAAAGTATATCATTGAAAACGGGAAAGCTCAAAATTATTAACAGGTTTTGATCGCAGGACCTGCTGAAGCTGCCGGTCAAGAAGATAGTTGGCCTGATGGATAAGGCATATTGCCGCATTAGCAGCAACTTCCGGAGGCGAAGCCTCCATATAGGTCTTATAGGATGCATTCTTCAAGCAAGCAGTATTTGAGGTAGTCGTTTATG
>CBFDEG010000023.1:0-26338 GCA_965603765.1 uncultured bacterium
GGTACCCACCGCGAGAAGTAAACGCCTTGTTTTTGCAGGTTGACATGCTGGCAAAATTTATCGAGGAGTTGTAATCTGAAAGCTAATGAAATATTACTATAAAGTGGGTGTTCTCGGGTATACATTTCATAGGTAGTGTCGCACGTTTATACGGTTTACATTTATATTAATCGTTCCGAACCGGGACACTGTATCTTTCTGTGACAATATCCCCCACTATAAATAAGCACCTCAACAAGCTCCTAATGCCGTAAAGATAGTGTTCTCAGCTTTAAGCCTCCTTTTTAATTATGTTAGAGTAATAACCATGTTATCTGGCAAAAAGATCGCAGTAATAATCCCTGCATTAAATGAAGAAAAGACGCTTCCGTTTGTTCTTGGTGATATAGACCGGGAGCTCGTTGATGAGGTTGTTCTGGTTGATAATGGCAGTAGCGACAGGACTGCTGAGATCGCGAGGGAGTGGGGCTCGACGGTGCTTTCTGAGTCAAGAAGGGGCTATGGGTATCCGTGTCTCAGGGCGATTGAATATCTGAAGACGAACAGGCCGGATGTGGTTGTTTTTCTTGACGGCAATTACAGTGATTTTCCTGATGAGATCATGAAAATTGCCGGGCCGATCGTGAATGACGGATATGACCTGGTATGCGGCACAAGGGTCAAGGGTAATGTGGAGGAGGGCGCTTTGCGTGCTCCAGTGCGCTTCGGCAACATGCTTGCGGTAGTATTAATCAGGATATTCTATGGATTTAAATATACGGACATCGGCCCGTTCAGGGCGATCAGGTTCGAGAGTCTGCTCAAACTTGACCTCAATGACAACCTCGGCTGGACAGTCGAGATGCAGGCAAAGGCTGTAAAGGCAAAGCTTAAAATAAAAGAGTTTCCGGTAAGCTATCGCGCAGGTACGGGCAGGTCAAAGCTCACAGGAAATATCAAGGGCATCGCAATTGTCGGGTATCGGGTAATTCGTGCTGTATTCAAAAATCTCCTTTTTTCACCGTAAACTTCAATATGGGATACCAGCAGATATCATTAAAGCTTCCTACTGATTTTAAAGAAGAAGAGCTGACTGAAATTATCGAAAAGACACTGCAGGTCAGGGACTTCTCGTATCAGATCGAGAACAAGAGCCTTGATGCAAGGACGAAGCATAACATACACTGGCTTGTTCAGGTCAGGGTCGTATCAAAAGAGATATGGGGTGAGGCGCCTGATGATGCGCCGGTTTGGGATATTCCCTTTAAGAAAACAGATAAAAAGGCGGTTGTTGTCGGGAGCGGGCCTGCCGGGTTCTTTTCGGCATTTGTACTTCAGAAAGCGGGAATTGATACTGTCCTTATAGAAAGAGGCTCTGAAGTTATCAAGCGGGCCGAGGGCATCAGGAACTTTGAAGAGACAGGCCGGTTCGACCCTGTCAGTAATTACGCCTTTGGTGAGGGCGGGGCCGGGACATTTTCTGACGGGAAGCTTACCTCACGTACGAAACGGATCAAGAAGGAAAAGCAGTTCATTGTTTCGAAATATATTGATGCGGGCGCGCCCGAAGAGATAAGGTATATGGCGCATCCCCATCTCGGAAGCGACAATCTTAAAAAGATAGTAAAGAACCTGAGGAAGGAATTTCTGGATATCGGCGGTACCCTGCTGTTTGAGACTTTGCTTAAAGACCTGAAGATAAAGGACGGGAAGGTTGTTGAGGCAGTGACATCTGCTGGGGTAATTGAAGCAGACTATTTTGTGATCGCGTCGGGGCATTCAGCGCATGAGACATACCGGATGCTTATAAACAGCGGGGTAATGTTCAGCACAAAGAACTTTGCCATAGGCTGCAGGGTCGAGCATCCCCAGGAGCTTATCAACCTTGCGCAGTGGGGCCGTGAAAGTCTGCCCGGAGTGAAGGCGGCTGAGTACCGTATTACATCAAAGGGCGACGGAAACTTTCCTGTCTATACCTTCTGCATGTGTCCGGGCGGTATTATCGTGCCTTCAACCGCATATGAGAATATGAACATAGTCAATGGGATGAGCCGGTATAAGAGGGATGGACGGTTTGCTAATGCGGGATGCGTTGCGGGTATAAATCTGAATAAATTATTGGGGAAAGAAATTGGACCGCTGGAGGCTGTTGACTGGCTTGGTTCACTTGAAGAAAGCTTTTATACTTATTCAGGCGGGTATCAGGCCCCTTACTGCAATATACAGGGTTTTATAAATAGAAAGCAGACCGCAGAGACAGTGGAAACAAGTTATTCTATGGGGCTTAAGTCTGCGCCTTTATGGGAGATGCTGCCGCCTGCGGTTATCAGTTCCATGACGCAGGGCCTGAAAGATTTTGGCCGAAAAATAAAAGGGTTTGAAACAGGCATAATAATGGGTCTTGAGAGCAAGACATCCTCTCCTTTACAGGCTGTGCGGGAAGAGGATGGACGCTGCGCCGGATTTGAGAATTTATATATCGCGGGTGAGGGAAGCGGTCATTCAGGTGGTATAATATCAAGCGGCGCGGATGGTATCAGGGCGGCAATAAATATTATAGAAAGAAGCTAATAATGAAATTTGAAAAGTATCACATCTCAGCAGATATAAAGAAGAACCTCGAAAAGCTCGGCTTTAAAAGGACAACGGACATACAGTTCAAGGCTATTCCGGCTATTATGAAGGGCGAAGATGTACTTGCAATAGCACAGACCGGTACCGGCAAGACAGCCGCATTTGCGATTCCCATTATTGACATGATACACAGGGAGAAAAGCAGTAAACGCGCGCTCGGGATCAAATGCATTGTGCTGGCCCCCACGCGTGAGCTTGCCGCGCAGATAGGCGAGGTTTTCACAAAACTCTCAAGACATACAAAGGTGAGTACATTTGCCTTGTTTGGCGGTGTTGAACAGGACGCGCAGATCACTAAGCTTCAGAACGGGATAGACATACTTGTTGCAACGCCGGGAAGGATGTTCGACCTTATAAGCCAGGGGCATATTAAGCTTTCAGCAATTGAGATACTTGTGCTTGATGAGGCGGACCATATGCTGGACCTCGGGTTTATAAAGGATATTGTGTATGTGAAGAAAATGATCCATAGAAAACATCAGACCCTTTTCTTCTCCGCAACGATCAACAGTGATATCAAAAAACTTGCCTTCTCACAGGTCAATACTTCTGCAATACGGATAGAGGTCTCTCCGGAAGATCCTGTTTCAAAGAATGTTTCACACTATGTGATGTTCGTTGAGATGGATGATAAACGATTTTTCCTTGAGAGGTTCATCAAGGACAATCCTGACGGCAAGGTGATTGTCTTTGTGAGAACAAGGGTGCGCGCGGAACGGGTGGCAAAGGCGATGGCACGGGTTGATGTAGGTTCTGTTACGCTACACGGGGCCAAAGAACAAAAGGAACGCTCCGATGTTATGCGGAAGTTTAAGAACGTCTCCTCCGGGGTACTGATAGCCACAGATATAACAGCGCGCGGTATTGATGTGCCTGATGTGGATTATGTGATCAATTATGATCTGCCTGAACAGCCCGAAAATTATGTGCACCGTGTCGGAAGGACAGGCAGGGGTACGAGAAAGGGTGATGCGGTCTCGTTCTGCAGCAGTGAGGAAAAAGAGACGCTTGAGGTGATACAGGGATTTTTGAACAAAGAAATAGAGGTCATCAAGATAACAAAAAAAGATTACTCCTTTGTACTTGAGCCGGCCGATGAGACGAACAGCATACAGGCCATGATCGAACAGCAGGAAGATTGGGAAAAAACAAAAAAGAAGAAAAAGAAGCCGGCTCCCAAAAAGGCAAAAAAAAGAAAGTGATGATCCTGTATGGCTAAACCGTGGAAGAACATTGAGAGCGTTGAGACAGAGGACGGCATACTTGAACTCAGGCAGAGGGATGAGAGGGATTTTCTCATAACTATTTCCGGCCGGGTGCTTATGAACTCCTTTGCAAATATATCAGAGAAGGTGCTTGCGGAACTGGCCTGCGGACCGCTAAAGGACAGAAAGTCGCCGAAGGTCCTTATCGGCGGACTCGGGATGGGATACACCTTAAAAGCGGCCCTTGATAATCTGCCTGCTGACGCACGGGTAGTGGTAGCCGAGCTTAACCCTGTGGTTTTGAAATGGTGCAAGGGACATATTGCCCATCTGACCGATGGGGCAGTGAATGATCCAAGGGTAACGGTTGAAATAGCAAATGTTGCTGACTTGATAAAAAGGGCAGCTTATGGTGAAGAAGATGCCAGGTTCGATGCTATCATTCTGGACCTTTATGAAGGCCCTCTTGAGGCTGCTAAAGAGCGGGGGGCTTATTTGTACGGACTTGGCGCATTGAGAAGGAGTGCTTCTGCCCTGGTGCCGGGTGGTCTGTTCGCAATCTGGTCAGAAGACCATGACACTGCCTTTGAAAAAAGGCTGACAGTAGCGGGGTTTTCTGTTGCACGTAAACGTCCCGGAAAGGGCAGCAGCAGGCATATTGTATATATAGCAGAACGGACAGGAACGGCAGCGGGATAGTAACAGCAGCGGGTAAGTAACGGCAGTAAAGGCAGGGGAAGGATAGACTTAGGCTACGGGCTCTTCCCATACAGGCAGTTTTATTGTAAATGTAGTGCCTTTGCCCGGGGTGCTTTCAGCGATTATGTCCCCGTTATGCTCTTTTATAAGCGTGTATCCTACTGCCAGCCCAAGTCCTGTGCCTTCTCCGGGCTTTTTAGTTGTAAAGAAAGGTTCAAAGATGTTCTTTATATTCTCTTTTTTTATACCGCTTCCTGTATCGCTGATTTTTATAAGAACTTCGTTATCTTCAGTCTGAATTCCTACGGTCAGCGTCCCTGAATCCCCCATTGCCTGTATGGCATTATTAATAATGCTTACCAGTACCTGCTCCAGTTTGCTCCTGTTCCCGTTCACATAATATGGCGTTTCCGGCAACTCTTTTTCCAGGACGATATTGCTGATCCTTAGCTGACTTTCGATCAGTTTTATAGAATCATTGACTATGCTGACAATGTCCTGTTTTTCCAGGATAGAAGACTTTCTGGCCCTTGCGAAATCAAGCAGGTTGTTGACAATATCATGGGCACGCGCGCTCTGTTCTACAATGTCCTGTACAAAGGAATGGAGTTTTTCATCAGGGTATTTTTCTACCCTGGACTGTATCAGGTCCGCGCGCAGTGATATATTGTTCAGGGGATTGTTTATTTCATGGGCCACTCCGGCCACCAGAAAGCCCATTGACGCGCGTTTTTCTGATTCTACGAGCTGCGCCTGTTTTTCGTTCAGCAGTTCAATGCTCTCTTTTAAAGATAGCTGTGTTTCCTGCAGGTTGTCGAGCATTGTGTTGAAAGAGACAGCAAGTGAATATGTTTCACCTGTCTCTTTTAACGGCGCCCTCAGAGACAGGTCACCGCCTGAAATATTTTTTGTCAGTTCAGCCAGACGCTTTATAGGTGCGGCTATATATGATGCTGTTTTATATACAAAGAGAGGGCCGAGTACGCAGAGAAGAAGCAGGCCGATAAGAAGAAGTCTCTGCGTGGATGTGATGAAAGAATCTATCTTTGCCCTTTCATTAAGGGCCACGTCTCTTAAGAGAGCTTCTATATCATCTCCGGTATTCTGGAGGGTAACTGCCGCGGCATCACTGTCTCTGTAAGCTGTAAAAAGTATGCGCATTGATTCAACATACGGGAGGCATTCATAGCAGACCGGGGTCACGTTGCTTAACTGTGACAGACCTCTGTTGAGTTCCAGGTAGGACTCTCTGTCATGGAAGAACATGTAGTTCTTTTCGAGCAGACGGAGGCGCAGGATGAAGCTTGTGGAGATCTCTTTTGCGAGCTTTTTGTTCGGAACGAGTTTTTCCAGTTTACGTCCCTCTTCTTTTACCCGTTTCTCGATCGATTTTTCATTCTGGAAGGCGCTGTTCATCTTCTCGGTCAGAGCAGAGTAGTTTTTCAGGTGTATGTTCAGTGAAGATGTATCGTTCAGCCCTATTTTTTCGATATGTTGAGAAGGTATTGCAGTTAATAACTTGCTGATATTAACTGCAGCTTCCTTCAGCGAAGAGTAGTTCTCATTGTTTTTATAGTGTAGAAAGTTCTTTTCATTACGCCTGATCTCAAGACTGTTTTCCTTCAGATCATCAGCTGTCTGGACCAGTTCCTGCCTGTTCTTTACATCATTTATGTATCCGTATGTGAACAGCCCGCCCAAAAGCGCTATCAGTGAAGGGATAGAGATGCCGATAATCATTTTATGCCAGATCTTCAATTTCATTCAGTATTAGGATACAATATTCAGCTCTGTTCATGAAGGGAACTATCAAAATATAAATTATTGTAATATCATCTTAAAATTATTTACTTGTCAGTGGGTTATTGGCTATACTTACACTTTCTGGCTGCCGTACAGTATACAATTAAATATATGGAGTGTCATTTGAGTATTTCAGAAGAATTAAAGACAAAGCTCCGCACCCTGTCCCCTGAAGAACAGTCCGGATTCGTAACCTCATTGCATGTGCCTTCTAATGTAGAAAAGCTTGCCCTGTCTGAACTTGCAGGTCCGGAAGAAGGGACTTCGGGACATAATAGTTCGATGGATTATGTCTGCTGTCTGCTCAGTCTCCCATGGGAAGCTGAGAACAGTCCGGATATCGATCTGAAGGCTGTAGAGAAAGCTATTGGGGGGCTGCCGGATATTGCAGATGACATTAACCGCCGGATATTTGACTGGCTTGGCGCAAGACTTGCCGGCAGCGGTAAGAGACTGAAGATCATGGTGGTTGATGATGAGAAGATCGCACTTGACAGTATGGAGCAGGCTCTTAATGATGAAGGATATGACGTTGTGATCGCACACAACGGGGTAGAGGCGATGGAGAGGTTGAAGGAAACATCTTTTGACCTGGTCCTTACGGACCTTATTATGGGAGATGTTGACGGTCATGATGTCCTTAAGGAAATACGTAAAAGCTGTCCTGATACCAGGGTGATCATGATAACCGGCTATGCTACGGTGGACACTGCTGTTGAGGCAATTAGAATGGGGGCATTTCATTATATTGAGAAACCTGTAAGGATAGCTGAACTGAAGTCTCTTGTAAGAGATGCCTCAGGTATCGGGCCGGCAGGACCTAAGCCTGTTCTCTGTCTTGCAGCCGCTGACTCGGAAAATGTCTCTGTTGGAAAGAAAATAGCTGACGCTGCAGGCAGAAAGTTTATTCATATACAGTTGAATGAAACCATAAGTGCATCGGACATTACCGGTATGGCCAGGGAAAATGGAGGCACTCTGCCGGGAGTCTTTATTGAGGAATTTGTCCGGGCCGGGAGTATGGACCCTGTGATAGTCCTGACGGATATTGATACGGTAACTGCCGAAGCAGCTTCATGCCTTGCTGACATAATGGACCCTGTGAAGAACAGGTATTTTTGTGACCGTTATCTGGAGGTCCCCTGTGACCTGTCAAAAGCTGTTTTTATCGTTACTGCCAAAAATGCGGATAATATTCATGGACCGCTCAAAGGGCTTCTGGAAATTGTCGTAACATAGCAGGTAATAATTATGAAAAAGTTTCCTTTTGCATTGATCATTGTTCTGGCTGCACTGCTTACGGCATGTTCCGGTGATAAGTGGGACGGGGTCGTTTTTCCTGACAGGGACAAGCTGTTGATGTATCATCATTCCGGCACTTTTAAAAATAATGATGAATGTATAAGTGCCTCAATGAAAATGCTGGAATCCATGCATGCGGTTGAAAAAGGTTTTTATGAATGCGGCAGGAACTGTATTTCGCCTGCAAGTTCCTACGACCGGGGCTGTGAAGAGGCTGAACGCGGCAACTTGTATAAATAATGTATTCGGGCCTCACTCCCTGTTTTCTTCGATTTTCTTCAGAAAGTCCTTTTTCTTTATTCTGCCGTATAGTGCAGAGCCGTCCTTAAATTCAAATACCGGTATGTCAAAGCGATATGTATCATAAAGCTCATCATCTGATTCAATGGATACCTTGTTGATTTCGAGGGAATGCTTAACTTTCAGGCCGTTCAGCATCTCTTCTGCAGAGTCGCACAACCAGCATCCTTCCTTATAATAAAGAGTAATTTTAACCATGGGTGCTCCATTATATCAATTAAGCCGCTGCAGTGACAATACGGCACAATAAAGCCGGACTTATAGAGGTATAAAAACTAATTGTTTTTGATTGTTAGGTCAATTACAGTATAATATTAAGCACAAAATTATTTTTTGCCGGAGTTATTGCAGCCATGACAGTCAAGGAAACATATAACAGTCTTAAGAAGGAGATGCTGGATATAAACATGTCCCTCTCCGCCCTTTTGTCTGAGGTCCAGTCAAACCCTGATCTTGCCGAACCCAAGTTCGATGACTGGCGAAAGGCCTGTGACGACATCCACCGTATTATATCGGAGGAGCTTGTAAGAGTCGCTGTTATAGGGGCCGTCAAATCAGGCAAGAGCACATTCGTCAACTCACTTTTTAAGGGAGATTACGTGAAAAGAGGGGCCGGGGTTGTTACGTCGATCGTGACCCGTATACGCAGCGGAGAGCAACTGAAGGCTGTGCTTTTTTTTAAAACATGGGACGAGATAAATGCTGAAATTGAGAATGCCCTGGTCATGCTTCCTTCATGGGAGGTCCGCAAGGACAATAAGCCATTTGATATAAGACGGGAAACTGACCGGAACTCCCTCGAAACAGCCCTGTACAGGCTGGGGGATGATATGCTGGTTACTGCCGGCATCCGTAATATAAACATCGTGCTTCTCGGCCTTTATCTGAAAGGGTTTGAGAGTGTTGCTGATATTATCACTGCTGATTCAGCTACCACTGAATACAGCGGGGAAAATTTTCCGGAACACCGGACATTCGTGGCTGATGATGCGCTTGCTGTCTATCTCAAGGACATTGAATTAGAAATAAATGACGGCGTACCGGACCATTCCGTTGAGATAGCTGACTGCCAGGGCAGTGATTCTCCCAACCCGCTTCACCTTGCGATGATACAGGACTACCTCCTGGGGGCTAATTTCCTGATATATGTTATCAGCAGCCGGACAGGGCTCAGGCAGGCGGATATTAAATTTCTTTCAATGATAAAGAATATGGGCATTCTTGAGCATATTCTTTTTGTGGTCAATATAGACCTGAATGAACATGAAGCGATCGAGGACCTGGATACTCTGTCGATCAAGATAAAAGAAGAGCTTTCCCTGATGCGGACTGACCCTGATATATATACCTTTTCATCTCTTTTCAATCTGTTCAAATCAATATCCTCCGGCCTGAAGCCGAAAGACAAAAGCAGGTTTACTTACTGGCAGAGTGATAAGGAACTTGCAGGTTTTTCAGATGCGGAGACATCAAGGTTTGAGACCGCATTGAACGTTAAGCTCACAAAACAGAGATTTTCACTGCTTTTAAATAATCAGCTTGAACGCATGAATGTGCTTGTTTCCGGGGTCGGACGCTGGACAAAGATGAACAGCGAGCTTATAAAGAAGGATGAGGAGGAAGCCGTTGCCAGCATTCAAAAGATAGAACATATTCAGGCACGTCTGAACCAGGTAGGCTCTCTGATAAAAAATACGTTCCAGGGCGCAAACGACAATATCCTCAAGGAACTCAAGAGCAGGATAGATGCTTTTTTCAATGTTCACCCAGGGGGACTGCTTGAGCAGACCACGCAGTTTATCAGCCAGTACCCTGTTTCTGTTGAAAAATACAGGGACAGACTTGAAGAATCCGGTTTTTCAAAGACACTCTATGTTCTTTTTCAGGAGTTCAGGCAGTCGCTTGATACATTTATGGCCGAGAATATAAACCCTGAGATCGCAAAATTCGCAAAGGAAATTGAACTGAAAATAAAGACATCCATGGAAGCGGTCACAGGCCCTTATCAGGAAATGGCTGCCGATGATATTGCTGAACTCAGGAAGATAATCGGCGATACCGACAATGAAGCAGATGCAGGGCTGAGGGGCCGGTCAATCCTTGACATGGATGCCATTAAGCGTCTTGCAGGAGTTGAGCTGCCTTCAACCACAGCTGTCCTGCAATACTATTCCAAGGTCAAGGCAGAGACCTTTGTGCGGCTCGGCCTTTACTCTGCAAAAAAGTTTTTCAGGAAGATGATAAGGAAACCTCTTGAGGATGAAAAAGAGGGCGAGGTGCATGCGCTTCAGGATGCAGCAAGGCTTATTAAGATCGAAACCGAAAAATCAATCATGTTTCATTTTGAGAATTATCGCGAGAACTTTAAATTTCAATATATGTCCAGACTGCTTGTAACATCATCCGAACATCTTCACCAGCGTCTGACGGAAAGACTCCAGTCATATAGTTCGGACATGAAGTCCATGGAGGGTGTCATCAGGAAAAAGGGCGCTGACAGGGACGAGCTAATAGCTTTTCTCGATCGTGCAACCCATAGCGTGGAACTGATGCAGAGATCTGTAGACAGCGTCAGAGACTCAATAGGGCGGGTTAATTAGTAATTACTGATTACTGATTAGAAAACCTGCGGTGCTATTGTTCTTCGAGTATGGGTCTGTTGTTCTCAAAGCTCAGGACGGTATTCAGGTATCTCGATTTCTTCACCTGCTTTTTTGTGAGGGAATAGGCCATCTCCGCCCTTATCCCTGTGCTGCAGTAAAAAATAAGCTCCTTATTGCGGTCCAGTTCATCCAGACGATTCTCAAGCTCTCCAAGCGGGATGTTGAGAGCGCCGCTGATGGCCCCGGCATTCCACTCATCCGCGTTCCTGACATCAATGACCTGTATGGTTTCCGGTGCCCGGGCTGCTATCTGTTCAAACTCTTTTACAGAGATGGTGCCCTCAAGGGGTTTGGGTGAATAGACTATATCTGTCCGTGCCGGACCGTGTTCAACGGGGTATCCCCTTTTTCCCCAGTCTGCAAATTCAATGGGCAGAATATTTACAGCCCTGTAGCCCCAGTAGATTGCCTGCCCGGCCGCTTTTTCACTGTTGCTGCCGTAGAAGATTATCAGTGCGTTCTTGTTTGCAGGGAACATGCCCCGGCTTTCTGCAAGGTTTTTGTATTCAATACTCACAGCACCTTTTATATGGCTTATGCTCACATCAGGATCCGGGCGCAGGTCTATCAGGACATGAGGTATGTCCATGGCTATTGCCGTACTCAGCCAGTCGACAGAGACCGTGCTGTATTCATTTCTGCTCCATTCAGTAAACCCTCCGGTATAGATCCTGATGTTACTGTAGCCCAGTCCCCGGGCCTTTATAAAGGCTGTCGGGCTCAGGCATCCGCCGGCCCCGTAAAAGATGACAGGGGTTGATCTGTCCGCTGGGAGCTTGTCGATGAATTTTTCAAAGTCGTAAGCCGGCATTGCTTCGGCCCCGGGAATGTGCCCCATCCTGTACTTCATGAGCGGACGTACGTCATATAACCTGACGCGCGGGTCTCTGCGAAGCACCTTGAACTCGCTCTGTGTCAGTTTTTCCGCTTTGGTAAGGACCCCGAAGAGATCAAATCGGCTGATCTTTGTGGCAAGTCTGTCGCCGCTTTTTTTAATATAATCGATCTTGAAGCCCTCGCCTCTGTAATTGGCGATGTCCCCGGTGTTCTTCAGGTATTTGAGTTCTGTGGAATCATTAAATCTGACTATCTCTTTACTGGTATTGAAATCCATCATGATGATCCCGGAGTTGAAGTCAATATTTTCGAGGAACCCCATCATTACGCCTTTTTCAGGTGTGTGACAGGTAGTGCAGAGCCCGGCCATAGGCCCGGTTTCCAAAGCAGCAGATGCTGAGGAGGCAGAAACCAGAATGAGACTGATACATGATATCAGGAATAAATATCTTCTCATCATATTTAACCTTTCTGCTTTATTGTCAGTCGTTAAGATCTTGACCGGCTGTACTGAAATATTAACATATAAATAAAACAGCAACAATAATAATTATGAATCAAGAAAGTTTGGAAGCGGGGTGGCTCGTGATATAATTTTGTTATCAGTGACAGATTGAATGAATGATTTCATTATTTTTATTAAATACAGAAAAGTACTGAATGCGAATCTGGGATATAAATCCGGGATATTTAAACAGGCAAAGCCTGCTTGGAGAGCACCGTGAACTGCATGGAGCCGTATCGATAATTGTTGACGGTAAGAAGGGGTATTCTGATCATCCTGAGACCATTCGCTGGGTCGGTTACGGATGGGCACTGAGAATACGTCACCAGCTTCTGGCAGCTGAAATGTCCCTGAGAGGTTATACCGACAAAACCCCTGTATGTACGCGCACAGGGAAGGGCGTGTGGCCGGAAGTGTATATTGATGAGCCTGGCCGGCAATTTCAACTACTTGAGATCAAGTATCAAAATAAAGAGCAGGGTCGTATACCCTTGCCCCAAAACGCGCAGCAATTATGGAGCCACCATAAATATTCAGTGCTGGCACGCGACGTGAATATTTATAAAAAAATCGGCCGGGATGTTTCTGCAATGAGCCCCGGACAGGATCTTTCTGAATTAGCCAGGATGCTCACAGAGCTGCTGAGAAAGCCGCCTTCGGCCGGTGGGATAAGAAACGCGTTGCAACATATGTGGGGCTACGTGTCTGATTATTCTTTGATCTCGAAACGCGGCCTTGATTCGTGGTCGTTGAATAGATTATTTAATGAAACACAGCGCCTCACTTTGGCAAACGAAGAACCATATCTGAGCTCATCAACTGCATTGAGCGAGTTGAAGGTCTGGATTTCAAATATTTAAAAGGCAATCCGGTAAAATAAGCCGTAAAGCCGGTTCTTGATGTTATGGAGAAACTGCCGTTTGAAATGCAAGACCCGGATGATGTCTCCGGATCAGCTGGTGAACTTGATATTGTAATATGCAGGAGAGCAGAATGAAAAAGGTCCTTTTTGTCTGTATTGAAAATTCATGCCGGAGCCAGATCGCCGAGGCATTTGTAAAGATGATCCATTGAATTAGTCAATAATTTAATTGCGAATTATTAATTGCTAAGTATATCCTCGCCTGATCGTAATCTTCCCCATTATTCATGGAAATATGACATAGATCATAGTTGCGGCCCTTTTCTTGAAATAGAATTCTACTTACATAAATAAAAGGAGGTATGGATATGTCAGCAGAAAAGGTTATAAGTAAGGTCGTAAACGGAGTAAATGTCGATGCGGTTAATGGTACGGTTGATGCAATAAAAGTGAATCCTGATATTGCAAAGTTCAAGTTCAGGCTGCATAACAAATGGATCAATGGAGGGCATAATCAGTCAATAATCAACAATTTTTATGGGGCTAATCAGGAAAACTCTCATGTCAGGACATTTAAGATCGATGCGGACGAGCCGTTAATACTAGCCGGAGAAGACCTTGGTGCGAATCCGGTAGAGCATCTTCTGAATGCGCTGGCAAACTGCCTGACCACAACCCTTGTTTACCATGCTGCCATACGCGGTATAAAAATAGAAGAGCTTGAGTCGGAAGTGGAAGGTGATATTGACCTTCGGGGATTCCTTGGGATGACTAACGAGGTGAGAAGAGGCTATGAAAATATCAGGGTTAATTTCAAGATCAAGACGGACGAGGGTAATATTGAGAAACTGAAGGCGCTCAGTAAACTTTCACCTGTGTTTGATGTAACTAAGAACGGGACAAATGTTGATGTGAAAATAGAGCATAAGTGAACCGGTCTTGATGCATGCTGATCGGGTATGTATTGAAGTAGAACATAATGCATTGATAATTCCTCGAGCTGAGAGCAGGGAGGAGCCCCCGCATGTTTTTTTCCTTGCTCTCATAATCACCATTAGCCACAGACTTGCACTCCCGATTTAATACTGTATAATTTGAATTAAGCAAGGAACAATAATGTCTGATAAGCTTTGACAATAGTTTTCATTTTGCTGATGAGAAAAGATATTTGCTGGTATAATGTTCTGAATTAGATTATATCTCTGAATAAACAGTTTAACAGATCTTTTCAAAGTTCAGGAAAGCACAATGAAAAAGGTATTATTTGTCTGTGTTGAAAACTCATGCCGGAGCCAGATCGCCGAGGCATTTGCAAAGATCCACGGAGAAAATGTTATTAGATCATACAGCTGTGGTTCAAGGCCGTCGGGAATCGTCAATCCAAAGGCGATCGCTGTAATGAAAGAGATCTGCTATGACTTATCAGTGCACAGGTCGAAATCTCTGGCAGAGCTCCCGGACATTACATACGACTATGTGATAACCATGGGGTGCGGAGACGAGTGTCCCTTTGTTAAAGCTAAGCATAGAGAGGACTGGGGCATGCCGGACCCCAAAGACATGGACACTGAAGGGTTCCGAAATGTTAGAGAACTAATTGAAGAGAAAGTAGAGGAGTTGATAGCTCAACTCTGTTAATTATTAATATATTTTTGTTTGCACTCAACAGGTATTCGGTTGTTATCTCCCTGAAATATAGTAATTTTCCTTGTCATAATAGTAATATGAATTTATAATTAACTGTGAGCGAGACATTTAAGAAAATAATCGAACTGATTGATAAAGGCGAAATCAGAATATCTAATCATGGATATGATGAATTAGCTGAAGATGGCTTGTTGGTTAAAGATGTTATGATAAGAATTATGGATGGAAAAGTCATAGAAGATTATCCCGATTATCCAAAAGGGCCATGTGTTCTTGTGTTTCAGAGAGATAAGGGAGGCAATCCTATCCATGTTGTATGGGGTATCCCTAAGGGAGCATCTTCGCCGGCAGTTTTGGTAACTGCATATAAACCAGATCGTTTGCTTTGGTCGGACGATTATATGGAGAGAAGAAAATGAAGAAAAGACATCATGTAAAACTTGTTCATGAGGGAAATTTTGTAGCTGAAGTTGACATTGAACTTATTGAAACGGGCGAAGGATGGTCACCATATCTGTCACTGGAAGACGCGGGGAAATTGGATGAAGTAAGAGAATCACTTCGTCGGGAAGACATTGATTCAGCAAGTAAAGTGGCAAAAGTTTATCGCCTTACCCCTGTGAACTAAGAACATGAAGTAACCCTCTACTGGTCATGAAGGATTGCCTGTTATGACTCTTTCGAGTGAGGTTGAAAGGGGAAGCTTAAGCCTTCAAAACCCCTAAAATCTCATCAACCCCAAACCTGACACTGATCTCTTCCTTCGTAGCCATATCCTTAATAGAGACCGAGTTGTTCGTCACTTCATCCTCGCCGATGATCACTACCTTCCTGGCATTGATGCGGTTGGCCCTTCTCATCTGGCTTTTGAGCGATGCCTTTTCGTAGTTCATCTCTGTCCAGATACCGGCTTTTCTCAATTCTTCTGTTATAAGCATGACCCTGTCTGAAGAACTCTCATCAAGAAGACAGAAGAGCAGGTCCGGGCCTTCCTGTGTATCAATGGAATCTTTTATGAGCGGGATGATGCGTTCCATTCCTATGGCAAAACCGATGCCGGGTGTTGCCGGGCCTCCGAACTCTTTTACCATGCCGTCATATCTTCCGCCCGCGGCAACCGCGCTCTGGCTACCGAGGTTTTCACTGCTTACCTCAAATGCGGTCTTTGTGTAGTAGTCCAGACCTCTTACGAGATTAGGATTTATTGTGTGCGGTACTTTGAGTTTATTAAGGTGTTGTTTAACTTTTTCAAAATGTCCGCTGCATTCTTCGCAGAGGTGTTCAACTACTGCCGGGGAACCCTGTTTTGATTCAATGCATGAGGGTACCTTACAGTCGAGTATTCTCAACGGGTTTGTATCAAAGCGTCTCTGGCAGTCACTGCAGAACTTTTCTATCTTACCGCCGAGATGTTCCTTGAGCGCCTTCTGATAATTGGGACGGCAATTACTGCATCCGATAGAGGTGACTTCGAAGTTGAGTCCTTCAAGACCTATAGTGCTTAAAATAGATGAAAGCATCGAGACTATCTCGGCATCAAGCGCCGGGTCCTCAATGCCCATGGCCTCCGCGCCTATCTGGTAAAATTGTCTGTACCTGTTTGCCTGCGGCCTTTCATAACGGAACATGGGGCCCATGTAATAATATTTCTGGGGGGCCGGTTCATTGTAGAGGTGGTGCTGTACATATGCCCTGACAAAAGAGGCTGTGCCTTCGGGTCTCAGGGTGATGCTTCTGTTGCCCTTATCATTAAAAGTGTACATCTCTTTTTCTACGATATCAGATGTTTCGCCGATGCTTCTGATAAATATGTCGGTTGATTCAATGATCGGAAGCCTGATCTCACGGTAGCCGTAGCTTCTGAAAATGTCCCTTGCTTTTGCTTCAATATGCTGCCAGATCGATATGTCAGGGGGGATGATGTCCTGCAGCCCCTTGAGAGTCTTATACTTCATTGGGTGTTTCTTCCTCGCGTTCCTTGTCAAATTCGAGCATGCCCATGTGACTTTCGATAAGCCGTTTTACTTCTTCCTTGAAATGCCTTCTTATTCCCTTGAGATCTGTTATGTCCTCATGTATCTTTACAACTTTGTTCTGCGCGGCGCTTATCAATTCATTTGCCTGGAGTTCAGCCTCTTTTTTGATAAGGTCGGCGCTGTTCTTTGCTGTGCTCTGGTATTCCTCGACCATCTGCTGGGTGCTTATGAGAGTGTCTTTGAGTGTTGTCTCGATGTTCTTGTATTCCTTCAGCTGTTTTTCGAAGCGTCTTGATTCTTCCCGGAGGTTGGCGTTATCGCGTAAAAGCTCCTCCATTTCCTCCCTTAATATTTCGAGAAAAGAGTCGACCTCTTCCATGTCGAAACCTCTGAAACGTGTTGCAAACTGCTTTTGCTGTATATCAAGCGGCGTGATCCTCATATGATTCCCCTCCAAAGATTTATTAGTTTATATATTTCATTTTTTTAAGTTCATTGAATTTACTTCATCCTTACTGCTATATCAAATAACGTGGCCACAATAAAAGACCTTACGAACATTATGGCAAGAATGACTACCATGGGTGATATGTCCAGCCCCATAGCGAAACCGAGCTTTCTCCTTATAGGTGTCAGCACAGGGTCTGTGATGGAATGGAGGAATTTGACTATCGGGTTGTAAGGGTCCGGGTTGACCCAGCTTATGAGCGCTGATATTATGATGACCCACATATATAAATGTAATATCGTATCGAATATGCTTGCTATGGCGTGAATAAGATTACCTAAAATGAACATTTAATTCCTCCCTTTACCTAATTCCAATGATCTGTCCCTGGCAGCCTCGATGGCGGCCAGCACGGTCCCTTTTAGATCTTTCTTTTTAAAAGCATCCAGTCCGGCGGCTGTTGTCCCGCCGGGTGATGTTACCATTTCCCTGAGCTTTGCGGGCGGCATCCCGGTATCGAGAAGCTTTGCAGTGCCTATCGCGGTCCTTACAGCCAGGGTGCGTGCATCATTTTCATTGAGTCCGAGCTTTGTTCCGGCCTCTATCATTGCTTCAACGAACAATGCCACAAAAGCAGGGCCGCTGCCTGAGACAGCTGTTACCGCATCCATATATTTTTCAGGGAGCGCTATGACCTCTCCTATGGACATCAGAATGCTGCGTACAATGGTTATTTCATTGTCTGGAAAACAGTCGCACATGGACATTACCGACATACCTTCCTGTACAAGAGAAGGCGTGTTAGGCATAACGCGTATAATCTTTTCGGTCTTGAGTTTTGAAGAGAGCCGCTCAATTGTGATGCCCGCGGCAATAGATATGACGCTCTTGTCAGGTGTTACAAGCGGGCTTATCTCATCAAGTACAGAGTCCATTATCTGGGGCTTTACAGCCAGGATGATCATTCCGCATGATGAGACCGCGTCTGTATTTGATGCTGTTGTTTCTATTGCATAGCGCGTTTGAAGCAGGGCACGTCTTTCTTCCGACGGTTCGGACACAAGTATATCTTTCATCCCCTGTGAGGTCATGCCCTTTATCATGGCCTCTGCCATATTGCCGCCGCCGATGAATGCTGTTTTCATATGATATCTGTCCTTTGTGCGGCCTGTTCGGGGAACAGGCCCTGCATTATCTATAGTCTCTTTCGCCGAAAATAGCGGTGCCTACTCTTACCATTGTAGCACCTTCTTCAATGGCTGTTTCAAAGTCATTCGACATGCCCATTGAGAGTTCATTTACCTTGAAACCATTCTTCTCAGCATCTTCGGCAAGTTCCTTCAGCTTTCTGAAATACGGCCTTGTCTTTTCAACATCATTGAAATAAGGCGGTATTGTCATCAGGCCTTCAAACCGGAGATTTTTCAACTCTGCTATCTTTTCGAGCAGTCCTGTAAGGTCGTTTTTCAGGACCCCGTGCTTTGTCTCTTCTTCAGAGAGCTTTACCTGTACCAGAATGCGTTGTATTTTACCTTTTTTGGACGCATATTTGTTCAATTCCTCAGCCAGCTCCTGTGAATCAACGGAATGTATCAGATCAAAGAGCTCAACTGCTGTTTTGGCCTTGTTCTTCTGCAGGTTCCCGATAAGGTGCCACTCAACCTCAGGATTCTTAATTCTTAATTCGTAATTTGTAATTTTCTCTTTCGCTTCCTGCACCCTGTTCTCTCCGAGGATAGAGGCCCCTGCGTTTACTGCTTCGATGACCTGTGCCAGGGCAACGGTCTTTGAGACTGTAACAAGTTTGATCCTTGACGGGTCTTTCCCTGTCTTTGCCGCAGAACTGCTTATTTGGTCAAGGACTGCTTTGAGGGCGTTTTCTATTTCCATAGTGTAAAAAGCTTAGCATTTTTGAATTTTTCTTGGCAAGAAATATCAATACAATTCAGGTGTGTATGGAAAAATCAGAGGGGAAGTCCTTCCCATTATTATTAGCTGGATTTTTGTGATATCATTTGATTTAGATGGGATAAACTTTCAATAATGCATATTAAATGCAGGGAAGGTGTAATGGCAAAGAATAAGGACCAAAAAAACCCCCCGAAAAAGAACCGCAGAACAACGGACATTATTGTATGGATAATTGCAGCTGCAGTAGTGCTTGCGATTGCCCTGGCAGTATCAGGGGATATGCCCTTTATGGAAAAAGGCAAAGAGACCGGAAAGTCCTTTAACCTTCATGCAAAGGAAACAAGACCTGTGCTTGATCCTTCGATGTTTACGGGCCAGGTCCGTGCAGCGTATACTGCTGCCCTGAAATATCCTGAGGTTTTTAACGAGGTGTTCTGCTACTGTTACTGTAATGAGCCCCCGTTTAATCATGAAACACTGCTGAGCTGCTTTGTTGAAAAGCATGGCGCCGGGTGAGCTCTCTGTCAGAAGGAGGCCTTGAGGGTCGCCCAGTTACATAAAGAAGGCAAGCCAATAAATGAGATCAAACGGATCATAGACAGAGAGTTCGGCTTATAGTCAGCACTATTTAATTGACGGTTCGGACAGAGAAAAATCGATATCCCGTTGTGGGTATTGGGGGGGCTTCCGACAAGTTTTGGGAGGGGTTATCAATGAAAGAGCTATTAATTATTTCAGAGCATAACGCTCTGTCATAATGGGCAGTTACTGTTTGATCAGGAGGTCGAAAAGTTCGTGCATCTCTTTGCTGTCCCATTCCCTGTAGCCGAGTCCTGCGCTCACCATATTGCCGTTCTTGTCTATTATGAATTTGACCGGGGTTGACTGGACACCGTAAACAGCGCTGACCGCTCCGGTTGTATCAACTAAGTTCGTATAGGAGGGATTGTGCTTCTGTAAATATTGTGCAACCTTTTCCCTGCTTTCTCTCAGGTCAATGGCTATGACCTTAAAGGGCTTTCCTTTGTAACGCTGGTGCAGTTTTTCGAGAGAAGGTAACTCCTTCTTACACCATGGTCACCAGGTTGTCCAGAAGCTGAGGAATACCACACTGCCTTTGTACTGACTGAGACTGACTGTTTTCCCGTCCACTGACTCAAGCTCAAACTCCGGCGCCTCCACAGTTTCTGCGAAGTGGTACAGGCTCATGGATGCAAGCATGTCAGCAACATTGGAACCTGCAGCTGCCTTTACAGGAGTAACCGTTTCAGCCTGGACTTCGGGCTGGTCTTTCTGACAGGCGGTAAGACCTGCTAAGAGAAGCGACATAACTATTATTAAGCTTAAATTTATCTTTTTTAAATTCATGGTATAACTATTATTTTTTAATATTGAATAGTATATCAATTAATCCGACTAAAGGCCATATTGTAGTACAATGGCAGGGTTTACTTCAATATCTCTGTGCCGATACCTGTTTCGGTAAATATCTCAAGGAGCAGGGCATGAGGAATGCGGCCGTCGATTATGTGGGTCTTTTTGACACCATTGTTAAGTGCCTGCTGACATGATTGTACTTTGGGGAGCATGCCGCCGGATATGGTGCTGTTCGCGGTGAGTGTCTTGATCTTTTTCATGTTAAGGGTTGAGAACAGTTTGCCCTTTTTGTCTTTTATACCCGCAACATCCGTCAGCAGTATCAGCTTCTCTGCTTTCAGCGCGGAGGCAACTTCGCCTGCAACATAATCAGCATTAATATTGAGAGTTCTGCTTTTATTGCCCGTGCTGATAGGGGCGATCACCGGGATGAAACCGCTTTCTTCCATTGTAATAAGGATCTTGGGATTGATCTTTTCAACCTCACCCACAAGACCGAGGTCTATTATCTCTGAAACGCCTGTCTCAGGTGACATTTTTTTGATTATCTTTCTTTTTGCATCTATGAGGTTGCCATCTTTACCGCTCAGGCCTATTGCCAGTCCGCCGTGATTATTTATGAGTGAGACGATCTGCTTGTTGATGAGACCGCCAAGGACCATCTCTACAATATCTATGGTCTCTTCGTCCGTATACCTCTGCCCCTGTATAAAGGTCGGGGTCTTGCCCATTTTTTCCATTATGCTGTTTATCTTGGGCCCGCCGCCGTGAACTATTACAGGTTTAATGCCTATGTAGTTCAGCAGTACGATGTCCTGGGCAAAGGCGTCCTTCAGTTTCTCATCCACCATAGCGGCCCCGCCGTATTTGATGACAAAGGTCTTGCCTGAGAACTTCTTTATATAAGGAAGTGACTCAATAAGTATGTTTGCTTTTTCAATTATTTTTTCCATAGTGGTTTAATTAGGAAATAGAATAACATATTAGTTAGTAATTACTAATTATTAATTGCTAATTACTAATTACGAATTCATAAGTTCGTCTATCTTTGCTCCGATATTTTCTGACTTCATTATGGTTGTGCCTACGAGTATTGCATCAGCTCTTGTTGAGCCTATCAGTTCGACATCCGCCCTGGTGCTTATGCCGCTCTCGCTGACGACAATTCTGTCATCAGGGATGTCTTTCAGGAGGTCGAGAGTTACATTCAGACTGATCTCAAAATTCTGGAGATTCCTGTTGTTTATGCCTATTATTTCAGCTCCGCTGTAGAGGGCCCTGTCGAGTTCTTTCCAGTCATGTACCTCAACAAGGCAGTCAAGGGAAAGGTCCTTCGCAAGGCAGTACAGATCGTTCAACTGTGAGCTGTCAAGCGCCGCCACTATCAGGAGCAGGGCGTCTGCCCTGTTTGCCCTTGCTTCGTAGACCTGGTACTCATCAAATATGAAGTCTTTTCGAAGGAGAGGTTTTCCGGTCTTCTTTCTTGCCTGATTCAAATAGGAAAGGCTGCCGCTGAAGAACTTTTTTTCTGTCAGGACGGATATTGCGGCAACATCTTTTTTGTCATATATAGAGACTGTTTTTGAGAGATTGAAGTTTTCCCGTATAAGGCCTTTAGAGGGAGAGGCTTTCTTGAGTTCAGCAATAAGCTTCAGCGGGCCATCCGACTCTCTGCGGATAGCTTCCTTGAAAGAGCGCGGGGCCTCCAGTTCTTTGATGGAGGACTTCAGGTCGGAAAGAGGCGTATGTGACTTGACCTCTTGCAGTTCCTGTCTTTTATTCTCGATTATCTGGGCAAGTATGCTCATAACCTTTTGATTTTATATGTTAATCACTAAGTTTTTCAAGCTGTACCTTGAAAAAGTTGTTTCTGTCTGAAATTGACATTTGCTCATTGCCTGTCTAAACTAAAAACCCATGATAGTTGAATGTCTAAAAGAAGGGGTCGGGCTTACAAACAAAAACATCAAGCTTGTGTTTGTACGCATTGCAGCGACTGTCATTTATATTACATCATTTTTGATCTTTCTCGGCGCTCCGGTGGTCGCGGCTGTTGCGTATCTCGGGATGGACATGACCCATGCAGGGGACATGCTGCCCTTTATTTTTCAGGACCCGCTCGGCTTTTCAGCTAAATATCTGGGGCTTGTTTTTCTTGTAGGAATTGCTTTTATTCTATATCTGCTGTTTAGTTCCATGGTCTATTTTTATGTGCTCGGGGGCATAGTGGGTACGCTCAGAAACTCAGCTGTTTCCGCAGACTGCGGCTCCGGCATGTCAGTTTTTTTCAGGGAGGCCGGAAAGAATTTTTTTCCTTTGTTCCGTCTTGTCTCTTTATTGACAATTGCCTTTACGCTGGTCCTTGCTCTGTTTGCAGTAGCTGCGGGAGTGTCTGTTGCTTTCTCGCAGGCCTTTAGCGCCAGAGGTCCTTCTCTTGAGGTCTTTTTGCATTCATTTGTTCTGATGTCCGTGATAGTGTTTGCCCTGCTTTTCTTTATAGCAGGGTTTGTCTTTGCTGTCTATTCAACAATTGTTATGATCGTTGAGGGGCTTGGAGCTGTTGACTCAATGAAGGGCGCGGCAGCTTTTCTGAAGAAAAAACCGGCAGCTTTCCTTTTCTACGTGGTGCTGTTCATTTGCCTCATTGCAGTTAATCTGCTTTTTTTCGTTGTCAGGATACCGTTTGAAATGGTCCCTCTCATGGGTATATTTGTTTTTCTTGTGAACGCGTTTCTTCAGAGCTATCTGGTTGTTGCTATGTGGGGATGTCTGATAGTTTACTATTTAAAGAGTGTGGGCCGTCCTGATGAGAATGCGGCGTATGAGATATAGTTTGTAGGGTTATTTTTTGTGGTTCCACTTTTTTGAAGAGTATTTTTCTTTTTGCAGTTTTCCTGCCATGTTGAGTTCCTGTTTAGTCGGGTTGTCTGTTATCAGCTTTACTCCCAGAGTTTTTTCAAATGAGCTTTTTAATGATCCGGTCAGATCTTCATAAGAGAGTTCCGGTGCGTATTCTTTGATTGTGCCTATGCCGCTGAACTCTTCACTGTTCTCATACCGGAGTATTCTGCCGAGTTTGACAGTGTCGAGGTCGAAAAGGATAGAGCCGTGCTGCATAAAGCCGTTGGAAAAGCGTTTCTGCGCGCTGCCTATGAGCTTTTTCCCGTCCATGGTTATTTCCGCGAATGACACTGCCTTAAAACATGCCGGGTCCCTCTGCATTGTCCCTTTTTTTCTTTCAAAGGAGGCGCTTGCGGATATATTGTTTGCGTGAAGCGCGGCTATAAGCGCCCTGCTGATCATCGTATAGTTTTCCATCAGGCTCTCCCCGAACATGGGCAGGCCTTTTGGCGCGGAAAGGCTGTATGTCAGTTCTTTGTCATGAAGTATGGCCCTGCCTCCGGTCTGGCGTCTTACGACCGGGTAGTTTTTGGAACTGCAGTAATCCGTGTCTATGTCACTGATCTTCTGAAAGTGCCCGATGCTTAATGAAGGAGTGTCCCATCTGTATAATCTTAGGGTGGGAGGGGAAGAGTGCTCTCTGACCGCCTCTGATATGGACTCATCAAGGGCCATATTAAAAAAGGCATTTTCCGGTCCCTGTATGATCATGCGCATGAAGTTCATTGGTAATTATAGAGCTGTACCGGCTGTATTGACACGCAGCCGGTGTTAACCCTTTTCCAGGATGATCTTATGTTTGATAAGAGATATCTCTTTTATTGTGCCTTCAAAGAACTTCTGTTCTCCGAAAAGATTACGCATGTAGATCTTCCCGTCTTCGGGTTTCAGAATGTCAACGTTTTCGAGGTAAAGTTCTTCTTTGCCGTCTGTTTCGATATATGCATTTGCTTCACACATTTTTCATTATCTCCTTTAGTTGCTGGATGAATGTATCTATGAGATGCGGAAGCGGCTCCTTTGCCGCTCCTATTATTTCAACCTGCTCCTGGTTCAGGGGAAGCAGTATCTTTCTGGCCGGACTTGATGAGACGGCCTCGGCCATTTTCGAGGTCAGTTCTCCGAGCATGGCGTTCGGCATCATGATGCTGACAGGGCCGGTTATGATATTTACCCTTGATGCGTTCCATATGATGGCATTTTCTCCGCTGGCGCCTTTGTCCGCCCCGGCCTTCATCATTGAGGTGGTTGCGACAGCGTTTGTGCCCAGGGCGATTATTTCTATGGAGTCTCTGAATTCATTCCTGAGCCTTTTTACTGTGAGGCTTCCGATGCCCCCTCCCTGTCCGTCTATTACCGCGATCTTCATCATATTAAAAAGTATAAAGAAACTTCCCATAAACAGTCAATTTTAGACTTTTTGCCCTTTAAGGTGAGAATCCATTTATTGACCAAATATCCTGTTATAGTGCATTATTATATATCTCGCTGAAAATTTTCCTGATTGAATTATGTCTGAAACTAAAGATAATATGTTAAGAATGGATAAGAATAATGGAAATGATGACCTTCTTGAAAACAGAAGGAAATCACGCGCCGAGTTTGCCTTTCCTATAAAATTTAATATCTATTCCAGAAACAGCAGTTCCAGATCCTTCAGCGGATTTATCCGGAACATGTCTGTAGGCGGGGCATGCATTCAGTTCGATGACAAGTATGGACGGGTTGATATTGACGGGTTAGCGAATAAGCATGTAAGGTTTGCCGTAAAAGTCCCTGAAGTGGAACAGATCTTTTTTAACGCATCACCGATATGGGGCAGAAAAGAAGATCCAAAGAAAAGCTTTTCTGTACTGATCGGGGTTGAGTTCACTGAAATGACTGACTGGCAGGTGGAGCACCTTGAAAAATTTATTGCATTAAGGAATAAAGACCTTAAGATGATATGGAATCTTATGGACACTTATATGGAGTGAAATGGAAGATACACTGAATAACAGGATGTGGGCCCTTGGCGGGGGAAAAGGCGGTGTAGGAAAAAGTGTGGTCACTGTTATGCTCGGGAGCATACTTGCAAAGAAAGGCAAGAAAGTTGTGCTGGTTGATGCTGACCTCGGAGGGAGCAACCTTCATACGCTTGCCGGTATAAAATATCCGCTTTATACCCTTGCGGACTTTATGCAGAGGCGGGTTGAGAATATAGAAGACGTTATCATGCCCACTCCTGTTGAGAACCTGAGCATTATTTGCGGTGCGGACGATATACTCGGACTCGCAAACCCCAAACATACACAGAAAGAACGCCTCTTTAATCATCTGAAAAAACTTAATGCTGATATTATAATGCTTGACCTCGGCGCCGGCACTTCCTTTACATCAATGGACTTTTTTCTTTACGCGCCGAACAAGCTTGTCGTATTGACTCCCCAGATAACATCAATTCAAAATGCATACGGGTTTATAAAGTCAAGCATGTACCGCCTGCTCTCAAGAACATTCTCTAAAGATGTGGCAGCCATGGAGCTCATTAACAGGTTCGTGGATCAGAACGATGCAAAGGTGGACTCTATTGCATCGCTGAAGGAGGAGTTTGCATTACTTGAGGATGGTCAGTATTCAAAACTTACTGAATGTATGGAGGCCCTGAATATGGGGCTTATCGTGAATATGGTCAGAAAGACCAAAGAAAGCAATGTGGGCCATATTATCCAGAATGTTGCCAACAAGTATCTTGACCTTTCCCCGGAATATCTCGGGTATGTCAGCTATGACAGGGTACTTGAGACTTCTGTGAATAACATGGGCAAGTTCCTTGTTGAATGCACGGACAGTCTTGCAGGTTCATGCTTTTATGATATAGCCCATAAAATTATCATTCAGAATTATCAGAATGGTACTTCAAAGCCGCAGTCTTCCCATACTCAATCGGGAGATAACGATCATGCTCTCCATAGATAAAGAGAATAGATTTATCCGTTACTTTAAAGCCCCACTGCTCGGCATGTCTTCAATGACATCATACGGAGTTCCGAATTCAATGGTGCACATTCCGGTGATCATTGCATTTCTTTACATAGGTTCTTTTATATGCGGGGCCGGTTCTAAATTCTTACTGCCTGTATATTTTCTGGTTGCTATGTATATTGCGCGTGATTTTGTGATAATCGCCTACAGGAAGAAATTCGTGCCTGTTATTATATGGGGCATTTTTATACCAATAATGTTTTTCAAGGCCGAGGTGTCCGGCTTTGTTGCCCATAATCTTTCGGAACATGCGGGCAGAGTCACC
>CBFDEG010000024.1:0-26295 GCA_965603765.1 uncultured bacterium
GGATGTTTTTCTCAAACGGCGTTTCCTTGAAATGCCGATCCATCTCGTACGCGCCCTCATGAAGCTCAATATAATTTTCAAACCCTATACTGCAGGCGATCGAAAGGCCTATCGCAGACCAGAGCGAATACCTGCCGCCTACCCAGTCCCAGAACACGAACATATACCTGGGATCAATGCCGAACTTTTTGACCGCTTCCTCATTTGTGGACAGGGCTATAAAATGCTTTTTTATATGCTCTTCATCCTGGGCCGCATCCATGAACCATTTTCTTGCTGTATGCGCATTGGTCATGGTCTCCTGCGTGGTGAAGGTCTTTGATGCTATCATGAACATTGTTGATTTAGGCGAAAGTTTTTTCAGCGTTTCTACCATATGCGTGCCGTCAATGTTCGAGACAAAATGCACCTTTATCGTATGTTTCGCGTACGGCCTCAGCGCCTCTGTAACCATAACAGGCCCGAGGTCCGAACCCCCGATACCGATATTCACAATGTCCGTTATGTACTTGCCGTTATATCCCTTCCACTCGCCTGAGGTTACCTTGTCTGCGAATTTCTTCATTTTATCAAGCTCGCTGTTAATTTCAGGCATCACGTCAGTACCGTCAACCTGAACAGAGGTCTTCTTTCTGTTACGAAGCGCTGTATGAAGCACCGCCCTGTCCTCTGTCTCGTTTATCCTGTCACCGGTAAACATTTTATGCATCGCATCTTTAAGCCCGGTTTCTTCAGCAAGCGAGATCAGATGTTCGAGCGTCTCTTCATTAATAATGTTCTTGGAGTAATCGAGAAGTATGCCTTCGAGTTTGATCGAGAATTTATCAAATCTCTCGCGGTCCTCCTCGAACATATCGAGCATATGCGCGGCCTTCATTTTTTCAAAATGTTCTTCAAGCTTTTTCCAGGCAGCTGTTTCCGTGGGATTAACACTGTCAAGCATTGGTGCCTCCGTGTATGATAGTTCCAAAAATTATATATCGTTAACTTTGCAATACTATGAATTTATTACATTTCCAGCAAAACATCAACCATTCATTTTTTCTTTTCAAAATGGAATCAATGCCTTTTATTCATATTCAGCAATTGTCAGGTCTTTTATCTTTTCCAGGAGTCTGTCTATCTCCCTGTTTATTTTTCGTATACTGGCAACTGTCTGCTGGAAGTGCCTGAACCTTTTCGATCTTTTCAAAACATCTTTTGCACCATCTTTCTTAACCATCACAACCCTCTGCCCGCCGCCTTTATTTATTGATAATGCCTGGTACGGACCATGCAGCTGGCCGTCCGCGCACTTGCAGTTCTTTTTCCCGCACTTTCTGAAGACTTCACGCGCATGCCCATGTATCATGGGTTTTCCGTGAACAAGCTGGAAGATATACCCTGACCTCTGCTCATTAAGTGTGGTCAGTTCTTTCCTGACAGCCTTCATATCAACTTTTTTAGCAATATCGTTCATATCTTGTCTATATAGTAATATATTATATACAAGACTTCAAGATAATACTCGTTCCATATATAAATAAAGATACGATCATTACTTCATAGCAAAAAGTTATCCACACCCTCTCACGTTCCACATAAAACATCACCATACGATTACAACTTTTTCTCTATATTTCAAGCGGTTACGAAGTAAACATTTTTGACCGACCCCTGTTGAGAATGTGTTACTTTTTGAGACAATCAACGGGCGCAGGTGAAGCCGGAAAACACATGTTCCACGTGGAACATAAGAACCTGCTCAGAATATTATGAATATTTTTATCATCTCTTAGCAAGAATGCCCGGAGTTGAGGGTCGTCAAGCACATATAAATTTTCGAGGCAGTGCGGGCACGATAATACCAGCGTGCGGCATGAACAGCCATACATAGAGCGTGCTAGCCTATCAATCAATAAATATCGAGCAACATGCCTTGTACTGAAAAGATATCCACATATTACAATGCACCACAATGTTCCACGTGGAACATTGTATAAAAATTGACTGTTATTGGTCAGTTATGCTAAATTTCATGTGCAAATACAAAAGGAGAACCTGTTAATAACGTGTTAATTTTAGGAATAGATACATCATGTGACGATACATCGGCAGCGGTGATTGAGAACGATGGCCGGATACTCTCGAATATTATTGCCAACCAGGACGTGATCCATGAAAAATACGGCGGTATTGTACCTGAGCTAGCATCAAGAAGGCATATCGAAATGATATTGCCGGTTGTGGATGAGTCGATGAAAGAGGCGGGTGCGGAATTCAAGGATATTTCCGCTATTGCTGTAACATATGGACCAGGACTCATCGGTTCACTGCTTATTGGTGTCGGCTTTGCAAAGTCTCTCTCTTTTACGCATAATATCCCTCTTGTTGCGGTAAATCATCTCGAAGGGCACATTCTCTCGGTATTTCTGGAAGATACACCGGAATTCCCCTTTATTTCACTTGTTGTCTCAGGAGGCCACACCAGTATCTATCTGGTAAAAGATTTTGGAGAATATGAGGAAATCGGCAGAACAAGGGATGATGCGGCAGGAGAAGCATACGATAAGGTGGCAAAACTCCTCGGGTACGGATATCCGGGCGGTCCTTTTATTGACAAGCTGGCATCCAGCGGAGACAAAACAAAGATCCTCTTCCCGCGTGCCGACCTGAAAGGGAGCAGTGATTTCAGCTTTAGCGGACTTAAGACATCCGTACTGAACCATACCAGGAAATACCCTGAATCCAAAAAAGAAGATATAGCCGCATGTTTTCAGGATGCGGTCATAGATGTACTGGTTACAAAGACAATACGGGTTGCAAAAGAGAAAAAAGTTAAAACAATCACCGTATCAGGCGGGGTATCGGCAAATAACGGATTACGGAAAGCGATGGCTGAAAAAACAGCGACAGAAGGGATAAAGCTGCATCTCCCGGGGCTTACGCTATGCACAGACAATGCGGCAATGATCGCAGTTACAGGATATCATCAATTCAAAAAAGGGGAAACAGCGGATCTCGGTCTGAACCCTAAGGCATATCTACCGCCAGGGACTCAGGGATAACGACTTTTCCGGCATACAGCCGGAGGGGACAAACTATCAGGTACAGTGTGACTTAAGGTGGGACCCGAATGCAGCTATACCTTCAAAAGATTCTCCGCATAGAGGACATTTATAACGGGCCGCTTTGATCTTATCTTTCTGCTGTTTCAAGAAATCAGAGATACTTGTCCCGCAGACCTTTTTTTCTGTACGCTTAATTTCCTTTGCCATAATTAATACCTTATACGTATTATAGCACGGATCGATCAGGCTGTGACTTCATGCTCCTGATATTTGCAATAAGATAAATGCATATACCAACGGTCAGCGCTGAATCAGCAACATTAAATGCAGGCCAATGCCATTTATCGACATAAACATCAATAAAATCAATTACTTTCCCGAGCCTTATCCTGTCGATCAGATTGCCGACTGCGCCGCCCAGGATCAGTGAAAGGGCATAATACTCGGCCTTATTCCTGATCTGAATTAAATAAAGAAATATAAAACCTATGGCAATGGACGCAATTATCATAAAAGTGGTATTGCCCAGATCAGCAAACATCCCGAACGCAGCGCCTTTATTCTCATAATGAACAATGCGCAAAAAAGGGAGCACATCTATGGCATCATAAAGGGCGAGGTTGGCAACAATGGCCTTTTTGGTAAAATAGTCAGCAACTATCACGGCCAGTGATATCAGTAATGCAGGATAAGAATTCTTCAAGCTTTAACCACTTCCAGGCATCTTTTACAGATCTCGGGATGCTCGGAACTCTCGCCGACGCTTACATCGCGGTTCCAGCATCTCATGCACTTTTCTCCCTCAGCCTTCTCAACAAGCACTGCCAGGCCTGAGACCTCTGCGCTTTTATATGCGGCATCGGGCGCATCTGAACTTCCCTTAACATCAACGGCAGACACTATAAACAAGGCAGGAAGAAAATCCCCCTGCTCGTTGAGCATTGCCATTAATTTATCATCAACATAGATCGTCACCCTGGACTCAAGGGCATTGCCGATCAACTTTTCAGCTCTCTTTATCTCAAGCGCCTTATTCACTTCATTACGCACAGCAATCAATTTTTCCCACTTTTGTTCAAGCTCTATGTCAATATATTCCTCTGTCAGCTCAGGGAATTCCGTAAGGAAAATACTCTCCCTGTTCTTGCCGGGCGCATGCTGCCATATCTCTTCCGCTGTGAACGAAAGGATCGGGGCCATAATTTTTGTTAATGAAATCAATATGTTATAGAGCACGGCCTGTGCATTCCGCCTCTCAGTCGAGTCTGTTTTAAATGTATAAAGTCTGTCTTTCAGGATATCAAAATAGAAAGAGCTCATATCAACAATGCAGAATTGGTATATGGCGTGATAGACCTCATAAAAAGCGAATGTCTCGTAAGATGTCGTTACTTTTTTGATCAGCCCCTGAAGCATACTGAGCGCAACCCTGTCTATTTCTGACAGATCCTTTATATTTATCTCCGCTTCAGACGGGTCAAAATCATTAATATTGCCGAGGATGAATCTGCTGGTATTACGGATCTTCCGGTATGCCTCAACAAGCCGCGACATGATCTCATTCGATATTTTCATATCATCACGGTAATCAGCTGAAGAACACCAGAGCCTCAGTATCTCTGAACCATGCTTTTCATTAATATCCTTAGGAGAAATGACATTCCCCAATGACTTGGACATCTTCTTGCCTTTACCATCAACAACAAAACCATGCGTGAGCACTGACTTATACGGAGCCCTTTCCCTTGTACCAACCGAGGTGAGCAGGGAACTCTGAAACCACCCCCTGTGCTGATCGCTTCCTTCAAGATACATATCTGCAGGCGAAGAAAGCCTTGGATCAGCCTCTGCCACGGCAGCATGGCTTACACCGGAATCAAACCAGACATCCAGAATGTCCGTCTCCTTCGAAAATTCAGCGGCTCCGCACTTAGGACATGTATAATTGTCAGGCAGAAACTCTTCAGCTGACTTTTCAAACCAGACATCAGCACCTGCCAGCTCCACCTCATTTTCTATCTTCTGCATCACGGATTCGTCCTTTACGAACTCCCCGCACTTTTCACACTTTATCAATGTGATCGGAACTCCCCATGACCTCTGCCTCGAGATGCACCAGTCAGGACGTTTTTCGACCATACCGTAAATACGGTCCATGCCCCATCCGGGTATCCAGGTTGTCTTCTGAATTTCTTCAAGTGCACGCTTTCTGAGGTCATTTATTTCCATTGAGATGAACCACTGTTCCGTGGCCCTGAAAATGACCGGCTTTTTGCATCTCCAACAGTGTGGATATGAGTGATTTATATTGATCGCATTGCCTAAAAGAGCACCAACTTTACTGATTTTATTGATTATTTCTTCATTTGCCTTAAATACCTGCATGCCTGCAAATTCTTCAACATCCTCCGTAAACTTCCCGTAATCATTGACAGGAGTATAGGCATCTATGCCGTATTTAAGACCAATTTCAAAGTCCTCTTCACCATGTCCGGGCGCGGTATGGACAACTCCGGTTCCCTGCTCCAGAGTAACATGCTCTCCAATAATAGCCTTCACCTCACGGTCTATCCATGGATGTTTGCATGTTATACCCTCAAGCTGACTTCCGATAACAGCATCCCCTTTAACGGTATATTCTCCTTCATTGATACCGGTTTTTGCCATACAATCCTTAACAAGATCCTCAGCGATTATAAGCCGGCCCTGTGAAGTATCAACAAATGAATACCTGAAATCAGGATGAACAGTAAGCGCCATGTTCGCAGGAATGGTCCATGGGGTTGTTGTCCAGATAACAAAGTATGTCCCTTTATCAGCATCAGGCGTGAACTTACCCTGAGGGTCGGATACCTTGAACTTTACATATATAGATGGTGATTCCTTGTCTGCATGCTCAACCTCTGCCTCAGCAAGGGCTGTAACACATGTCGGGCACCAATGGACCGGTTTCTTGCCTTTATAGACAGAACCCTTTCTGACAAACTTATTGAACTCCTTTACAATCGCACCCTCATAGGCGTACTTCATTGTAATATAAGGATTTTCCCAATCACCAAAGACCCCGAGCCGCTTGAACTCCTCCCTCTGAATATCAACAAAACCCGCAGCATATTCCCTGCATAGCTTTCTCTTTTCAGTTATCGAAGTGTCCTTCTTTTTTGAGCCGAGCTTCTTATCGACCTGGTGCTCTATCGGCAGACCGTGGCAGTCCCAACCGGGCACGAAGGGGGCATAATGGCCCTTCATGGCCTTATACTTAATAATGATGTCCTTGAGTATCTTATTCAGGGCATGACCGAGATGAAGATGCCCGTTTGCATAAGGCGGCCCGTCATGCAGAATATAGGACTTTTTCCTGTCCTTTTCAAGGATCTTTTTGTAAATATCATTTTCCTTCCAAAAATCCAGCAGCTCCACCTCTTTTTTGGCGAGGTTCGCCTTCATTGGAAATGATGTCTTAGGCAGATTAAGCGAGTCTTTATAATCTATTGGCATATCTATTATCTTTTCTGTTTTTTAATTGATACGGCAGTTTATACTGAACATAAAATGTAACATCATATGGAAGGCTGAGTCAAGATAAGACTCGAAACGATACAGAGGATCTCATGAAAATACCGGGCCTGACAGCGATCATTTAGATTGTTTTATCTTCGGCCAGGGAAGGTCCCATGGTGTTTCATATTTTTTCAGTACTTGAGCAAAGGCATCATCTGTAAAGTACTGACCTGTATCCGGCTTATTCACAAAGCTGTAATCAGTACTGCCGAAATGGAATCTTAACGCGTATGAATGCAGATAGCCGCGGTCAGCTTCTGCAGTGCTGTCATCTTTTTTATGATAACGCATGTCCCCGAATACAGGAGAACCAACGCTCTTGAGCGCAACCCGAAGCTGGTGGGTTTTGCCGGTATAGGGCTTCAAAAGAAAGAACCATCGTCCTGTGCCCAGTGACTGGCTGAAGAACTGTGTAATAGCAGGGTTCTTCATTGTACGGGTCAGTTTCCAGTCTCCCCTGCGGGCCTTCTCCATATCACCCTTGATCAGCCCCTGCTTTTTTTTGGGTCTGCGGTCAGATATGGCAATATAATATTTCTCAACCTTACGCAGCTGGAACTGGCGCGACAGCTCACTTGCAACATCTTTGTTCTTTGCAAACAGAAGAAGCCCTGATGTCATGGAGTCAAGTCTGTGAACTGTGTATAAATTATGAATATCCGGAACTGTTTTCAGATATTGGACGATCCCTTCCTCTTCACCGTCTTTATGAAAGGCAACCCCCGGATGCTTGTTTATCACTAAAAAGCTTCTGTTATTCTCTATGACCGTAAACATATGTATCGACCCTGCTGACCATCTCTCGAAATGTCAGCGTCCTCTCTGAATAAATATATGAAAAATAAAATGAATTCCTTTTAAGGTTACTGAAGGTGATTACCCTGAGACTTCTCATTCTCATCACTCTCTTTTTTCCTGCTCTCAAGGCCGGATGAGATATTATGCATAAACTCAAGGTCCTTTTTACTTCTCTCTGTCATCTGTGCCTCAACTTCAGCCCTGCTCAGTCCCATCATGATCCTGTATGCATTATATTTAGTCTTGCAGAAAAATATGTCAAACGGATCCTTTTTGTCCTCTGTCCTGTATATCCTGATGCCGGGCACTTCATGGTCCTGAATATATTCGAATTCAGTATTTATAAGCAAAGGCTCAATATCATATTTGTTCTGCCAGGGAATGCATGCGCCTGACATGGTAAGGTCAATATCCATAATTGAGCGGACCTTTTCCGTGACCCCGCCTACTGCAAGTATTATCTCGCCTGTCAATGAACCGGTAATGCCGAACTTCTGATTCACGGGTTGTTGAATGAAATCTGATATAAGCCCGATATTCATCGCAACAGACGCGCTGTCACCTTCAACCCCGCCGTGGGCCTGAATATACTCAATATGCATTTCATACCCGACATACGGAGCGTTAATGTCTCTGAGCACCTTTTTAATAGATGCCCGCACATTTTCAGCCGCTGCCTTTGCAATATCACCTATTTTTCCGGGGGCCGTGATCATATCAGCCCGGCCAGGGTTTATCTGGCAATATATCGGCAGGGGCTGCCCGAACATCTTTCCGCTTGCCCGTGAATTAATGACCGCAAGACCGACCACATAACCTATCGAGTCTGTCATTGAGGTTATATATTTTTTAAGGTCTTTCTTATGCTCCGTTATCTCTCTTGAGATCACACCTTCGAGGCTCAAATGCTCTTCAAGGGCATTCCTTACATGATGCGGCTCGACCAGGGCTGAATTATCGACAATAGCTTCAAGCTCCGCGGTCTTAATAATACCATTAATGGGCCTCAACATACAGCTCAGCTTGCCGTCCGAACTCCGGCAGCGCAGTTCCTTTATTATTTCTGCAATAGCGCTTCTCGAAAAATCTCTGGCCTTCAGCTTATAATCAGCCGGAAGGGTCTTTCCGAATATCTGCTCGCTCCTTCTCTTGATGCCTTCATGTCCCTCTTTTTCGAATACCTTGCCCCAGGTATTTATAAAATCCTCATCAAGGTTAATGATCTCCTGTTTAATATACTGCGCCACCTGTCTTAGGTGCTGCTCATTTTCAGGCACGGAGCTCTCCATCTGAATTATCTCGCCTTTATCTTCAATCCTGCTGAGAAAAGCTCCGTCTCCCTCTTCCTGAAGATACTTAAGGGTATCGTGATTGCAGCAGCCGATAAATATGTTGTCAGCACGCAGGGAATTCTCGGACCGGTCAGCTGCACCGCTGCCTGTCCCCTTGCCGCCTTCAAGTGTATATTTCTTGTTCTGCATCACTTCAAGCAGGGAGGACATATATCTGGTCTTAACAAGTGTCTTAAGTTCATCAATATAAATTATCGGCGCCTTTGCGTGTGCGCCGAGATACGCCCTTTTATGAATAGGTGTCTGCAGGCTCCCGGACTGATAAGGATCATGCCTGAAGCCACCCTTCATGTTCTTTGAGCTCGGCTCGGAAACATTAACCATGAGTTTGGTCTCTTCACGGGGGTCATACAGGACCTCCGGCACCATATCGGAGATATGCTTTACTGATGCAGCCCTTGAGGACTGGGCTTCCCGCTGTATCTTTTCCTGCACCTTATGATTGTTCTCCTGCATGAACATAAAAATGGCTCCGATGCCGGTAAGCCCGGTAAAAACAAAGGCCACGGGAAAGAACAGGCCTGCAAGAAAGCTGATACCGGCGGCAAGGGCCAAAAATTTCTTGGCCTTTCTTACGGTCTGTATCTGTTCATTTAAAGAAAACCTCTCAACGGTGTGCCTTGCGATTTCGATCTCTTCCCTGACACTCGCTATATAACTGTCCAGCTGTTCAGGATCCGCGTAAGCAAAACGGACATGGTTACCGTCCTTGCCCGGATATGCGGCTATCGACTCCTTCGGTCTGATATATTCGCCCATGGATTTGTCAATAACATTCTTGAACATGTTAGCCAGCAGAGACTTGCCGGTGCCGGGCCTGCCGACCATTAGCATATGGCCCCTGTTCTGGGCTATTTTCCTAATGGCCTTTTTGGCCCTGTCCTGAAATATGACCTTTTCGATCTGGTCATCAGGCACCTTGACCTGTGATGTGTCTGTGATAAAATCCAGGTGCTTTTCGAGCGTCTCCGGATAAAGCATTAACTCCTTTATCCAGTCATAATCATTTTCATTATATGCCTCAGACATTTTGATACTCCCTGATGGAATCCAGCAGATAAAGCTTGCCTGCCTCGGAAATCTTTGTCTTTTTGTCGATTTCGGAATAGAGGCTCGGGAGCCGCCCCTTTATGGGTTCAAGGGCCCTGCTGTCATGCATGACCGAAATATTCGTATTTATCCTCTGGCTGCCGTCATCAGAACAAGAGAGGTAGTTAAAAAATACAACGCCCTGTGCTTTATTAAGCGCATTAATGATAGCATCGCGTTCCTCGTGACCAATTTTGTATTTTCTGAATACCTCGCTGTAAATTACAGGTATACGCTTCTCTGAATAACCATGTTCAAGTTTTTTTGTGAAAAATATCTTTAAGGGCTGGGCAGTTCCCCGGATACAGACAGACATGGCATCCCTTAACTTTTCATCCGCCTTTATCGACTGTTCAAAAATATGCAGATAATTCACAAGCACATTATCATCTATCCAGAATTCAAACTTATATTTTTTATCAAGCACACCATATCTGGTCTCACTGTTCCGGCTGAATTTTATAAGGCGGTAAAATATGTCGGGATCAAACCCTGTAAGATCAAAAGGCCTGAGCTCGAACAGCCCGTTTGAAAGATATGCTCTTGTGAAAACGACCTTTGCCTTCCGGGCAAGCGCACCTGTGATAAAGTTTATCTTATCATCAAGTGAACCCTGCAGGTTCAGGGCATACCGCTGTCCGCCAACCTCCTCGCACATTGCCTGGACATCTTCGATGTTTTCCCTGTCAAGGCCTGCAAGTTTCTTACGGACAGGGTCATACGGGGCCAGCATGTCGCGGATCTTCATAAGATGGGCATTCAGCCTTTCATCTTTAAAGCCGGGCGTGCCTATTTTAGAAGCGGAAATTATCTCCTCAATATTTGAATCGGCATCAGTTTTATCGTCTGTTTTCTTCTTCTTTTGAAATAACCCCGCAAGCCTGCCGGATCCCTTCTTCTTATAGCGGACCTTGCAGCCGACAACCTTTTCATGAAGCTGTATGGATTCAGGATTTAAAAGATAGCGGGCAAGCGCTGATATTTTATACTCAATAATAGGCCCTGTCACCTGCTCTTTGCATATTTTGCTAAGATCAAGATTTACAGACTTTCCGTCTGATATCACCCATATATTGTCTGCGCTTAAGCCTTTTTTACTCAATTGTCCTTCTCTATCTATCAGAAAGTTTATATACTGAAGCCCTTACAGAAAAATACATCCTTATTATACTGTTTTATTTTATCGGCATAAAGAATGGGGGCCTTAAATACGGCAATAATCAGAACAAAAACAAAAAAGGGACTGCATTTTATTGCAGTCCCATATTATTGCTGGCGTCCCCAAGGGGATTTGAACCCCTGTTACCGCCGTGAAAGGGCGGTGTCCTAGGCCAGGCTAGACGATGGGGACATATGGTGAGCCGCGTTGGATTCGAACCAACGACCCACGCCTTAAAAGGGCGTTGCTCTACCAACTGAGCTAGCGGCCCATTGCCGAGTTAGATAGTATAACAAAATCGTAAAAGAAATTAAACCGTGTCCTGAGAGAAAATATCTTACTTGTATTTTTTCCGGAAGGGGTTCTTTACTATCAGGGTCTCATCCCTTTTCTGTCCTGTCGAGATGATATCTATATCTACCTTAAGGGTCTCTTTAATGTAATCAAGATATACCCTCGCCTGTTTCGGAAGGTCTTTGAGCTTTGTTGCGCCCTTTGTGCTTTTTGTCCATCCGTCAAATTCTATATAAACAGGTTCACATTCATTTAAAATATTTATCTGTCTCGGAAAATCCGTTACCTGACAGGCCTTGCCCTGTTTACTGCAGCTGCAGCTGTTTGTAGGGTCCTTATATTTATACGCAACACATACCTTTATCTTTTCCATGCCGTCAAGAACATCAAGCTTTGTAACGACAAGGCCGGTAAACCCGTTTATCCTTATCGCGTGCCTTAATGCTACAATATCCAGCCAGCCGCACCTTCTGGGCCTGCCTGTTGTGGCCCCGTATTCCCCGCCTTTCAGCCGGAGGTCTTCACCGATGCTGTCATGCAGTTCTGTAGGAAACGGCCCCTCACCGACACGCGTTGTATACGCCTTTACGATCCCGACGATACCGTCAATGCTTTTAGGGCTTACGCCAAGCCCTGTGCATACGCCGCCTGCACAGGCATTTGAAGATGTAACGAACGGATAGGTGCCGTGATCAATATCAAGCAAAGCGCCCTGCGCACCCTCGAACAGTACGCTCTTGCCCTTTTCGAGCAGCTCATTTATCAAAACCACCGTGTCCGTAACATACGGAGCAAGGTATTCTGCATATTTCATGTATTCATTATAGATCTTGTTAACGCTTATCTTTTTAGTTTTATACTTATGCTCAAGCAGAAAATTTACCTCTGCAACATTGGCCTTCAGCTTTTCCTTGAAGACTTTGGGATCAAGGAGATCCATCATCCTGAAACCGACCCTCGACATTTTGTCAACATAAGAAGGTCCGATACCCCGTCCTGTTGTTCCTATCTTATTAGAACCTTTTGATGTTTCGTGCTTGCCGTCCAGCAAGGTATGATAAGGCATTATCACATGGGCACAGTTACTTATAAATAAATTTTTCCCAATAGGGACCTTGCGCTTTTTAAGTTCTTCTATTTCCTCTATGAGGGCCTCAGGATGAATAACAACCCCGTTGCCTATGATACAGGTCTTTCCTTTATGAAGAATGCCTGAAGGTATGAGATGCAGGATAAACTGTTCATTTTTAATTATTACTGTATGCCCGGCATTGTGTCCGCCCTGATATCTCGCGACAACATCCGCGCTTTCTGTCAGGAGATCGACAACCTTGCCTTTTCCCTCGTCACCCCACTGGGCACCAACAACCACTACGTTAGCCATGGTTAACTCCTCAATTTTTAATTAGATAGGCAGATGTATCTGCTTTACGGTCAGGACATTCGGAAGTTTACTTATCTTGGTTAATATCATTTTTGAAACTTCTGTATCAACACTCAGGACAGACATTGCCTTGCCGCCCTGCTTTGCTCTTCCAAAATGCATTTTTGCAATATTAATATTGTTCTTTCCAAGCAATGTACCGACATCACCGATCACTCCTGGCTTATCATTATTTGAAAGCGCCAGAAGCTCTCCTTTTGGCTGGATCTCCACCATGAAATCATTAACAGCTATGATCCTGGGTTCTTTTTTACCATGGAGTATTCCTGAGACCGTGCTCTCTTTTTTGCCGGATCTAATACTTACAACCAGCATACTGTTATAGTCCCCTGCGTCTGATGTTGTGATCTCCTTAACATCAATACCCCTCTCTTTTGCAATGAACGGAGCATTGATGAAATTCACCGTCTCTTTAAGCATGGGGGTCATTACGCCTTTGAGGACCGCTATGGTTATCGGTTCAAGGTTAAGTTCTGAAACAGTGCCCTTGTATTCTATGGTAATTCCGTCTATACCGCCTTCAAAGCTTTGAGATATAAAACTTCCAAGCCTTTCGCCAAGATCTATATAGGGTTGAAGTACAGGAAAGACATCTGCGGAGACAGATGGAAAATTAACAGCATTCCTTATTGTACCGTGGACAAGGTAATCGACTATCTGGTTGGCAACCGCGACCGCAACATTTTCCTGGGCATCCGCAGTTGAAGCTCCCAGATGCGGCGTACATACGAAATTATCAAGTTCCAGTAATGGTGAACCTTCCGGGGGCTCGACCTCAAAAACATCAAGTGCTGCTGCTGCAACCTTTCCGGATTTGAGGGCCTCATAAAGGGCCTTTTCATCTATCACCCCGCCTCTTGCGGCATTGACGATCATTACGCCTTTTTTCATCGTTGCAATACTCTCAGCATTTATAAGATTCCTGGTGTCTTTTGTAAGCGGGATATGATTTGTTATTATGTCCGCTTTCTTGAAAAGTTCTTTCAGGGTTACTACCGTAACTCCGAGGGTCTCTGCCTTTTCCTTGCTGAGAAAAGGATCATATGTTATGACCTTCATCCCCATGCCAAGGGCCATTTTTGCAACATGTGAACCTATATTGCCGAGACCTATAATACCGAGTGTTTTACTGAATAATTCGATACCCATGAACTTTTTCTTTTCCCACTTGCCCTGTTTCAGGGACGCTGTTGCCCTGGGTATCTGTCTTGCCATGGAAAGAATAAGGGCCATGGTATGTTCCGCTGTTGTTATTGTATTGCCGCCGGGGGTGTTCATCACAACAACACCTTTTTTTGTTGCCGCTTCTTTATCAACATTATCAAGGCCTGAACCGGCCCTTCCTACTACCTTCAGGTTTTTGGCGGCACTCAATATATCTGCTGTGACCTTTGTGGCGCTTCTTATTACAAGTCCGTCGTATTTGCCAATCTCTTTTTTCAGATCTTTTGGATCAAGACCTGTTTTCACATCAACTTCCAGACCGGCTTTTTTCAGGATATTTATGCATTTTTCTGCTATGTTGTCACTGACTAGAACTTTCATATTGGTCTCTTCTCTTAAAATATAGGTTATTGCTTTTATCAAGCATGTTTCTTTTCAAACTCTTTCATGAACCCGATAAGCGCATCAACTCCTGCTTCGGGCATTGCATTATAAATACTTGCTCTCATCCCGCCTACACTTCTATGCCCTTTAAGGGTAAGAAGCCCTGCTTCCTTTGCCTCTTCCAGAAAAACAGGGTCCTTTTCAGGATTCGCAAGCGTAAAAGGAATATTCATCCATGAACGCCATGCAGGTCCGACCGGATTAGTATAATATTCTGAACCATCTATTGCAGCATAAAGTTTATCAGCTTTGCGTTTATTGATCTCCGCCATTGCAGTAAGACCGCCAAGGTCTTTTATCCACTGAAAAACAAGACCGGCTATATACCAGCTGTATGTAGGAGGAGTATTGTACATTGAACCTGCCTTTGCATGTATTGCATAACTGAACATTGAAGGCGTACCGGAAATTTCATCTCCGATCAGGTCCTCTCTTATTATCACGATAGTCAGACCGGCAGGGCCGATGTTCTTCTGCGCACCGGCATATATCAATCCGAATTTTGAGACATCAACCGGTCTGGAAAGAATTGTTGAGGACATATCAGCCACAAGCGGAACATCTCCGGTGTCCGGTATTGAATGAAACTCAACACCTCCTATTGTCTCATTAGGTGTGTAATGTACATAGGCTGCATCACTATTAAGAGACCATTCCGATCTTTGGGGTATTGTTGTAAAATTAATGGGTTCAGATGTTGCGGCCACATTTACATTACAGAATTTTTTTGCTTCTGCGATCGCTTTTTTAGACCATGCCCCTGTGTTTATATAATCCGCACTCTCTTTTCCCCTTAAAAGGTTCATCGGTATCATTGAAAACTGACTCGATGCCCCTCCCTGAAGAAAAAGGACCTTATAATTATCAGGTATACTCATCAGGTCCCTGATATCCTTTTCCGCTTTTTCAGCTATTGAGGTGAATTCCTTTCCTCTATGGCTCATCTCCATAACAGACATTCCGCAGCCATGCCAGTCATTCATCTCTGTTGCCGCTCTCTTTATTACCTCTGCCGGCAGCATTGCCGGGCCTGCACTGAAATTATATATTCTGGACATAATCTTCCTCTTTTTTATTTAAAAATAATAAGTTATGAATAAGATTCCGGTATGACAGCATAAAATTTCCAAGGCTTTGTACAAAACTTGTTATGCTATTGTGGATATAGGGTTCAGACATTCTGTACAATTTTTCGCTTCTTTTCGGTCTATTTTTAAGTTTCTAATGCTTTTCCCTGTTACTTCTTAACATTTCCACAATATCTTTATTCATAGCATATATAATGAACATAACATAAGAAAGCAGAAGTTATTAACATCTGTACTCATGATTTCTTACTCATTTATAAAGACTATTACCGAATTTGAAGGGTATCATTTGAACCATGATTTGTCAAGTTTATCCCTTTTACTTATAACACTTCTTCAACATGGTTTTATTGTTTGTTTTCAAATATATTAATAGTATATTAACAGTATCAACAAACCTATTCTTTTTACTATTCTTTTTTATTTATAAAACTATATTAATAATAAATAGAGAATCTGTATAATTATGTAAAACAGGTCATCAAATAAATTTTAAATGAAAAATAAACAAAGAACTATATTTTTTTCAGGGATAGCAGGAAGCGGTGTTTCTGCCATAGCAGGTCTTATGGCAGAAAAAGGCTGTATAGTTTCCGGTTCAGATAGAAGCTTTGATCTTAACCCCGCACATCCGCTAAAAGAAATATTCAATGCAAAGAAAATAAATATTGTACCTCAGGACGGCAGTGGCATTAATAAGGCAATAGACCTTGCGGTCTTCAGCAGTGCAGTTGAAAACAACAGTCCGGAGGTCAAAAAGGCTCATGACCTTAAAACTCAGATAAAGACAAGGGCTGAATATCTTGCTGAAATAACAGGAAAATTTAAAACAGTGGCTGTTGCCGGAACAAGCGGTAAATCAACAACTTCCGGTCTGCTGGCATTTCTTATGAAAGAGCTTGGATATTCTCCTAATTTTTTAGGAGGAGGAAGGGTAAAACAATTCAGGACCAAAAGTAACCAGGGAAATTATATTACAGGTGATTCGGACATTCTGGTCATTGAGGCATGTGAGTCAGACGGGACAATAGTGAACTACAGGCCCGAACATTCTATCCTGCTTAATCTCAGTTTTGATCATAACCCGGTTAAAGAAACAGCTGAAATGTTTAAAAAGTTTCTTATAAATACAAAAAGTAAAAAAATAATCAATGGCGATGACAAGGAACTGAAAAAGATATCCGTGTCTGAGGCAGTAACATTTTCGATCGAAACTCCGTCTGATTACAGACCTGAAAAAATAGAATACCATTCATTCGGAACAGATTTTATTTTAAAGGGCACAAAATTCTATCTTTCCATGCCGGGGAAATATAATCTTTATAACGCTCTTTCATGTATAGCCCTTCTTGTTGAAACAGGGACATCACTGAATTCTGTAGCAGCTGTATTAAATAAGTTCAGCGGAATCGAAAGAAGATTTGATATTCACCTTAATGACGGCCGATATCTTGTTATTGACGACTATGCGCATAATCCTCATAAAATATCTTCGATGATGGAGACCGTAAAAAAACTCGGGGAAAAAATATGCTACATATTTCAACCTCATGGATTCGGTCCGACAAGGATGATGAAACAGGAATATATTGAGACATTCAGAGATCATTTGAGAGAGAAAGATCAGCTTTTCCTTCTTCCTATCTTTTATGCCGGAGGATCAGCGGCCAGAGATATTTCAAGTAATGATCTTGCAGATAAAATAGCAGGGGATGGTAAAAGAGCCGGGGTTATGGAAAACAGGAACATGCTTTTTGAAAGACTTGGTGAATGGCAGACATATGTTGTGTTTGGAGCAAGAGATGATACCCTTGCGGTATTTGCAGAGCAGATAGCGGAAAAATTAAAAATATAAAAATATACAGATTATTATGTGCGGTACTTGTGTTGCAAAAGATCTGATATTTTATTTGCAGCGTCATCAGGGGACACGGTTTTGGTGTTTATTATCAAGGAAGGTTTTTCAGACATTTCATAAGCCACATTTATTCCGGGAACAGGTCGGCCTTTATGCCCTTTTTTGTATATATCAACAGGCGCTGAATGCGTATCTATTCTTGACTGTTCACGTTTTTCACAGACAGGCAGAGGACACTCCAGATATATCTCATAAAAATCGGGTATTAACTTTTCAGCAAGGCTGCGCCAGGAGGACTTGTGTCCGGTTGCATCGAGGATAACATTATGACCGAGTTCGGAAAGAGTTTTCCCCATATAGACAAATGCCCGGTAAAGATAATCCCTTTCCTGTTCCGAATAATCGGGCTGAGGAGTCATTATTTTCCGCAGATCATCTGTGCGCAGAATTACGGCATCAGGAATAATTTCCCTGAGAGCAAGCGCAACAGTGCTTTTGCCGCTTCCGGGTAAACCGGTTATCCATACGACCCAGGACATGAATTTATTATAACAGTAAAATTATCTTTGAAAAAAGAAGACCATCTGTTAGAATGTTCTTACTATGGAAACCGCGGTAATAAATAAAAGACTTCCGCTTATACAGGAAGCTGATCTCAACGGCAAGGTCGTACTCGTGAGGGTTGACCATAATGTCGTAAAAAAAGGAAAAATAAAAGACACGTTCAGGATCGATAAAACCCTGGGTACGCTCTATCACATTGTTGATCGGGGCGGAAGACCGATAATCATGACACATGTCGGCAGGCCGAAGGACAAAAAAACAGGGAAGATAACCTGTAGTCCTGATGAATCGGTGGAGCCGATAGTTGACTATCTTGAACGTAAGCTTAATATAAAGTTTTTTATACCGGAGTGTGAGATAGATGAAGAACTTGGTATATCCGGAATGGGAAATTCCTTATACCGGGCGATCGGAGATCTGAAGGACAGAAAAATAGGCGGAATATACCTTCCCAACACTCGATGGTTCAGAGGTGAAGAAGAAAAAGAGGGCTTTTTCAAAGACAATATGGCGGTCCTGCTTTCTGACCTTGCGGATGTTTTTGTCAACGACGCATTCGGCTCCTGGCAGCCGCATGTATCAACGTACGATGTGGCAATGTTCCTGCCCTCATACGCAGGGTTTCTTATGCAGCAGGAAATAATAAACCTTCACAGGGTAACAGATTCGAAAAAACCGTTTCTTGCCGTTATCGCGGGATCGAAATATGACACCAAGATCGGGCCGCTTTATGCAATATATGAAAAAGCGGATCACCTTATACTGGGAGGGGTCCTTTACAATGCATATCTATGCGCGAAGTACGGGATCTCAATAAAAGGGATAGAGGAAGATGACATAAAGGCCGCAAAAGCGCTTGTGGACAAAGACGCGCAGCATGGTAAGATACTCGAAATGCCGCATGTGATAGAGTCGGACACGATGGAAGAAAAAGCGGACGGCCGGTACAGGACGATCAATCTTGCGGATTTCAAAGAAGGGGCGCAATACGGATACGTACTTGATATTGCACCTGAATCGTTTACGGATACAAGGGTATTAAGGGTTGTTCAGGAAGCCGAGACAATATTTGTTAATGCTGTAATGGGACTGACCCCGCACTTTTCGGAGGGTTCCAGGGTGTTGTATGAAACATTGGGCAGTAATCATAAAGCGCTTAAAATGTACGGCGGAGGAGATACGCTGCAGGAGGTAAAAAACCTCTGCCCCGGGATGTACCTTGCAGTGCTTGACAACCCGCAATACTATTTTTTTACTGGCGGCGGAACGGTCCTGAAGGCGATAGAACAGGGCAGTCCCTACGGCCTGAAACCGGTGCAGGCCCTTATGGAAAACAAGGCCCGGCTTGGCAATATATAGAGCGATTATAAATTATGAAAAATGAAAAACTGATACATAACTGGATGGTCTCTCACCTGAAAGAAAAGCTCTCGAGGGAATATGATGAGATAAAGATAAATCTTGAGGGAGAAAAAAATGAGTTTAAAGGTTTTTATCCGGATGTTATCTTGAGCAATCACGGCATGGTCCTTGCCATTATGGAGGTTGAGACCAGAGAGAGCATAACACCGGAAAAGGCGGAGGAGTGGAAAACCCTTTCCGGCCTCGGCGCAAAACTGGTCCTGATGGTCCCGAAGTTTACAAAGGCAAAAGTTATTGACCTGTTATGGAAACAGGGTCTCGCAGGCAAAGCTTCTGTGGGCACATACGAAATAAATGTAAGCATGCCGTAGCGGTCTTTTTCAGCAGTTCATATTCCAGCCGATAGATCACTTACCCGCGGCTGTTATAATTAAAAGCAAAAAGCCGAGGATGTGAAAGATTGAAGAAGTATATAGACCAGTTCATTGATTTTCTGAAAATAGAAAAAGGGGCATCGGCCCATACTCAAAAAGCGTATCTTGAAGACCTCAAAGAATTCAATGCTTCTGTTAATAAACGCCCCGGGAAAATAGACCACCTTGATATCCGAAGCTTTCTGGCAGGACTTTATCAGAGGAAACTGAAAAAGACCACAATAGCAAGAAAGCTGGCATCCATCAGGTCTTTTTTTAAATATATCCACAGAGAGGGAGTGGTCAGTCAAAATCCGGCAAAACTGGTTTCAAGCCCGAAGGTGCCGAAGAACATTCCCAGATTTTTGACGGTTGATGATATCTTTCTGCTTATGGACAGACCCGAAGGTGATACGTTCAAGCCGGCAAGGGACCGGGCAATTATGGAGCTTTTGTATTCATCCGGCATCAGGGTGGCGGAACTTACGGACATTGATATGAATGATCTGGACATTAAAGAATCGTTATTGCGCGTAAAAGGCAAGGGAATGAAAGAGCGGCTGGTGCCGATAGGTTCAAAGGCACTTGAAGCAATAAAGAATTATCTGCCGGAAAGAATTTCGCTGAAAAAGAAGTCCCCGGCCCTGTTTCTTAACAATCGCGGGGGGCGGTTGACACAGCGCAGCGTAAGACGTATATTAGAACAGTACAGCAGGATGATCAACCTTAAAGGCGGGCTGAGTCCGCACGTTCTGAGGCATACATTCGCAACACATCTGCTTCATGGCGGTGCGGATCTAAGGTCAATTCAGGAGCTTCTCGGTCACTCATCCCTTTCAACAACACAGAAATACACGCATGTTGATATAAGACACCTTGCGGAAGTCTATGATAAGGCACATCCTCTTGCAAAAAAGGGATCTGACCAACGAGGCGGAGAATAAGATGTATAAACATGACAGCTCTATATTTTACGGGACAACGATACTTTGCGTAAGAAAGAACGGTAAGGTCGCTATTGGCGGTGATGGACAGGTGACCCTTGGCAATACCATTATGAAGCATAACGCAAAGAAAATAAGAAGGCTGTATGAAAATAACGTTATTGCCGGGTTTGCCGGGGCAACAGCGGATGCTTTCACATTATTTGAAAAATTCGAAGAAAAGATAGAGGCTTACAGGGGAAATATCACAAGGGCGGCCGTGGAGCTGGCCAAAGAGTGGCGGACAGACAAAATGCTCAGGCGGCTGGAAGCTCTTCTTATTGTTGCTGACAGGGAACACTCGTTTATCATTTCAGGCACAGGGGATGTTCTTGAGCCTGAGGACGGAATAGCGTCAATAGGCTCTGGCGGGCCATTTGCTCTTTCAGCAGCAAAGGCACTGGTCGAAAACACAGAGCTGGATCCCCGGTTGATCGTTGAAAAGGCCATGCAGATAACATCCAGGATATGTATATACACCAATGAAACATTTACTATTGAGGAAATAAATGGATGATCTGACACCGCGAAAGATCGTGGAAGAGCTTGACAGATATATTATCGGACAGGGAAAAGCAAAGAAAGCCGTTGCGATCGCATTAAGAAACCGGTGGCGCAGGCAGCTGCTGAGCGATGACCTTAAAGATGAGGTCCTTCCCAAAAATATATTGATGATAGGCCCGACAGGCGTTGGTAAAACAGAGATAGCCAGGAGACTTGCAAAACTGTCCCGGGCCCCTTTTATAAAGGTCGAGGCCTCCAAATTCACGGAGGTCGGTTATGTTGGCAGAGATGTCGAGTCAATGATAAGGGACCTCATGGGCCTGGCCCTTAATATGGTCAAGACAGAGCAGATGTCAATAGTTGAAGAAAAAGCAAAGGTCCTTGCAGAAGAAAGAATACTGGATCTCCTGCTGCCGCTGCCCGGGAAAAAACCGGAGAATGAAGGTACGGAGAATGAAGCCGATGATTCTAAGCAAAAGATCAGTGAAACACGGGAAAAACTCCGCAATCAGCTGAGAGAGGGCAAGCTTGATGACAGGTATATTGATCTTGATGTCCGTGAAAAATCGATGCCTTTCGGTATTGTTTCAAATATGGGGATGGAAGACCTTGAAATAAATTTAAAAGAGATGCTGGGGAATATCCTCCCGGATAAGCCGAAGCGGAAAAAAGTAAAAATATCCGAGGCAATTCGTATTATTGCGCAGGAAGAAGCCGGAAAGCTCATTGATATGGACAAGGTCGTTAAAGAGGCGCTGGAGAGGACCGAGCAGAACGGGATAATCTTTATAGATGAGATAGATAAGATAGCGGCTAAAGGCTCTCAGGGACCGGATGTTTCAAGGGAAGGTGTTCAGAGGGACCTACTGCCTATTGTTGAAGGTTCTACAGTATCAACAAAGCATGGACCGGTAAACACAGATCATATCCTTTTTGTTGCCGCAGGCGCTTTCAGTGTTTCAAAGCCCTCGGACCTGATACCTGAACTGCAGGGAAGGTTTCCTATCCGGGCGGAGCTTGATGCGCTTGGGAAGGAAGAATTCCTGAGAATACTGCAGGAGCCTAAAAATGCGCTTTTAAAACAGTATGTTGCCCTTATTGAAACTGAAGGGGTAAAGCTGCAGTTTAAGGCGGATGCAATAGAAGAAATAGCCGGCATTGCTGCAATTGTGAATGAAAAAACTGAAAATATAGGTGCCAGAAGGCTCCATACGGTCCTGGAAAAACTCCTGGAAGATATCTCTTTTAATGCCCCTGACATGGAAGAAAAGGAAGTTGAAATAGATGAAGCATATGTTAAGGGCAAATTAAAAAATATCGTTAAAAATGAAGACTTGAGCAGGTATATTCTTTAAAGACAATCCACGCATCTAACCTCCTGATTAATTGACTTTTCAATTTGTATTAACAAACCGCTTTATAGTAAAATATAATTCTCAAATCCCTGAAGTTGTTATCCATAACACTTATGGCTGAAAAACCTGAATTAAAAGAATCATGGTCTGAAAATCTTGCTGAATGCAGTAATCTGCACGCAGCCGCTCCTGTTGCCATGGGGGTACAGCAGGAAGAAAAAATAGTTATGGCAAATATTGCGGCAGCCAGGCTTTTGGGTGTCGAAAGTGCGGATATGCTGTCAGGGCATTCCCTGATAGATTTTGTGCATCCTGACTATATGGCAACGGTTGACCGCAGGTTGCGTCAGCTCATCGAAAACAAAGCGGACATGGCGCCGTTTGAAATAATTATCAACAGACCTGACAACGGGCCCGTTGATATTGAAATCACAGCGGTATACGCAACTTACCTTAACAAGGGCGCGGTCCAGTTTGTCCTTTACGAAATAAGCAAACGCAGGAAAATAGAAGAGCTTTTGTTTCAGTCCAAACAGGATTGGGAGAACACGTTTAACACGATTACGGACATGATCACGGTCCATGACAAAGACTTCAATATTATATATGCCAATCGCATGGCCATGGAAAAGCTGAAGATCCCGGAGCTGGACGGCGGGAATACACATAAATGCTTTAAATATTACCATGGAACTCAATGTCAACCAGCAGGGTGCCCCAGCTGTAACTGCCTGAAGACCGGGAAGTCTGCTAATTTTGAGGTATTTGAAAAGCACCTGAACGCGTTTATAGAGATAAGGTCAATGCCCCGCTTTGACAGTAGCGGCAACCTTATAGGGCTTATCCATATCGCAAGGGACATTACAGAGCGAAAAGAGGCTGAAAAAGAGATCAAGAAAGCAAAGGATGAACTGGAGCAGAGAGTAGAGGAGCGGACCTCTGAACTGAGAAACATAAATAAAAAGTTGATTGAAGAAATAACTGAACGAAAGTCAGCAGTTGATGCTCTTCAGAAGAGTGAGGGTAAGTACCGAAGCCTTTCTCAGGAATTTAATGCGCTTCTTAACGGTATCCCTGATAATTTAATACTTTTATCAAAAGATCTTAAGATAAAATGGGCCAATAAGGCTGCTGCGGGTATCTTTGGAAGAGAGGTATCAGAACTTAAAGACAGTTACTGTTACAGCATGTGCTGCAGTATTTTTTCTCCATGTGAGAATTGTCCCACAAGCAGGAGCTTTATTTCCGGGAAAGAGGAAAACGCGGAAATATTAACGCCGGATGGAAAGGTGTGGGACGTAAGGGCCTTTCCGATATGTGACGAAAACGGCGAGGTCATAAATGTTATAGAGCTTGCAGGAGACATTACTGAAAAGGTCAGTCTGCAGGCAGGTGCAATGAGAACGAGACATCTGGCATCACTCGGCGAGCTGGCCGCAGGAGTTGCCCATGAAATCAACAATCCTGTAAATAATATTATTAATTATGCTCAAATACTGATTGATGAGTTTGAAGAAGAGAAGCGTGATGATGAGATAGCCCGCCGCATCATAAGGGATGGAGACAGGATCGCTACCATTGTCAGAAGCCTGCTTTCATTTGCAAGGATCAGAAAAGAAGAGAAAAGCTATGTAGACCTGCATGAAATATTTTCTGATACACTTTCTTTGACATCAGCACAAATACGGAAAGACGGAATACATCTTAAAGTGAATATGCCGTCAAAGTTTATAAGGATCCCTGTACAATCACAGCAGATACAACAGGTCTTTCTTAATCTGATCAGTAATGCGAGGTTCGCACTGAACCAGAAATACCACGGTACGGATGAGAATAAAATAATAGAGATAACCTGCAAGGAAATAAAAATAGACAACGATCCTTATGTACGCATTGAATTTCATGACCACGGGACGGGTATACCGCAACACATGATAGATAAGGTGATAAATCCGTTCTTTTCAACTAAACCGAACCAGGAGGGGACCGGATTGGGGCTTAGTATAAGCCATGGCATCATAACCGAGCATGGCGGCAAGTTTATGATCCATAGTGTTGAGGGAGAGTCAACGAATATAATAATAGACCTCCCCGCAAGCCTGGATAATGGAGAAAAATGAGATCCAAGATACTTATTGTTGATGATGAAGAAGGAATAAGGTTTACGTTTAAAAAGTTCCTAACGGCTAAAAATTATGATGTAACAACCGCAAAAGACTTTGACGAGGCAGTGGAAGCTGTTTTAAAAGAGGAGTTTGATCTGATATTTGCGGACATTATTTTAAAGGGAAAGACGGGAATAGATGTTTTACGGGAGATAAAGGAGCAGGGCATTGTCGCACCTGTAATAATGATCACCGGATATCCTAATGTTGATACTGCATCAGAAGCTATCCGTCTTGGAGCGTTTGATTATATTCCCAAGCCAATACAGAAAGACGCACTTTTCCATTCTATTGACGTTGCCCTGCAGCACAAGGCGGTGATAGATGAAAAAGAAAAATACAGGTCTAACCTTGAAGCGATATTCAGCAGTGTTAAGGACGCTATCATCACAGTGGACAGTGAGCTGTCCCTTCTTGAAATAAATAAAGCCGCTGAAAGTATCTGCGGATACGGCCGCGATGATGTGGGAAGGGACCTGACCTCTCTTACTAATAACTGTAACAGAGAATGTATTAAGGCACTGTCTGAAACTGTAAAGACAAAAAACACAGTTGAACTGGAATACCTTGACTGCCAAAACAAAGAGCGGAACGAACAGGCGGTAAAAATAACAACATCTCCGTTGATCAACAGGCATGGTACGTTTTCCGGGGCAATTATGGTTGTAAGGGACGAAACCCGGCTTATGGACCTGGAGCGGGAACTTAAAGAGAGGCAGCAGTTCCACAGGATCATAGGCAGGAGCGAAGAGATGCAGGAGATATACTCTCTCATAGAGCTACTGGCTGATGTTGAGACCACGGTACTGATATCCGGTGAAAGCGGGACAGGAAAGGAACTTGTTGCTGAAGCCTTGCACTACAAAGGGCCACGCGCCGGTAATCCCATGATTAAAGTTAATTGCTCTGCCCTGTCAGAAAACCTTTTGGAGAGCGAACTTTTCGGACATGTAAAAGGTGCCTTTACGGGAGCCATAAAAGACAAGATCGGACGTTTTCTTGCAGCTGACGGCGGAACGATCTTTTTGGATGAAATAGCGGACATTTCACCTAAAGTACAGGTGCAGCTGCTCAGAGTGCTTCAGGAGAAAGAGTTTGAGAGAGTAGGAGACTCAAAAACTATCAAGGTTGATGTCCGGGTAGTTACTGCGTCTAATCAGAACCTTACGGAAAAGGTAAAGGCCGGGGAATTTCGCGAAGATCTGTATTATCGTCTGAATGTGATGAAATTGTTGCTTCCGCCGTTAAGGGACCGTAGAGAAGACATTCCGCTTCTGATAGAGCATTTTATTAAAAAATTCAATAAAAAATTCAACAAGGGCATTCGAAAAGTATCACCGGAGGTAGAAAAGGTGTTTATGGAATATGAATGGCCGGGAAATATCAGGGAACTGGAACACTGCGTGGAACATGCCTTTATTCTTTGCAGGGATGCTACAATTTTCATTGAACACTTACCTCCGGATTTAAAGATCATTCAAGAGATCGCCTGTGACGACGTAAAGGTCAATGATCCTGAGATCATTATTCAGGCCCTGGAAAAAACCGCATGGAATAAAACCAAGGCTGCTCAACTGCTGGGGATAAGCAGAAGATCTATTTATAGAAAGATCAGGGAGTATAATATTGATCAGGATTCTTAGTCACG
>CBFDEG010000025.1:0-26262 GCA_965603765.1 uncultured bacterium
TCGGCCCTTACTGTATCAAGCCATTTTTCCGCTTTGGCCTTCTCAGTATCAAGCCGTTTCTGGATCTCCTTTTCAGCTTCTACAACTTTGCCGAGAATATTTTTTTCCATATATTAATTCTAACAGTAAACAGGGTTAAGTGCTTCTATATTAATAGATATATCAGGAAATTTAACAGTTAAATCGTAAAAGCCCCGGCAGTATGAGTATCTTGACAATTATTGTGCGTAATAGTATCTTCAAATAATCATGACACTTCTTTTTATCGGTGATTCACTTATTGAGTATTTTGACTGGCAGAAGCGCTTTCCGGGGCATGATGTTTTAAACCACGGGATAGCGGGCGAGTCTGTAGGCGGGCTTTTTATGAGGCTTGAGAAGGTGATATCTTCATACGCTGACGCAGACACGGTCTTTATCATGTCAGGTATAAACAATGTTGCCATGGATGATTCGGGTTTTATCGGGATTTATGAGAGGATCGTCAGGAGGCTCACATCCGCTTATCCGCAAGCCCGTATTTTCATGAACAGCCTTTTGCCCACAGCAGTTGATTTTATAGATGACGGAACCATCAAAAATATAAACGCGGATATTGAAGGACTGGCGAATGGTGACAGCATCAGATATCTGGATATATACAGCAGATTTGTTGATGAAGAGGGAAGACTGGTTAGAGACTATCTAGTTGCTGACGGTGTGCATATAAGTGAGAAGGGGTATGAGGTCTGGGCAGGAGAGGTTGAGAAGGTCATTGGGCGATAAATCTGTAATGAGTAAATAGTTTTTTTAGAAATTTTTCAATTGGATCAATATTAAAATTTCATGCAGGCGCCTTTGAATTTACAGTTTCTGCGCTAAAATTGGTTACTCTGCGACTAAGGTATCCGAAATAATTTCTAAAAAAACTATTTACTCATTACAGGGTGCTGATATACCTTGAAACTGTGTTATTATAAAAATCTGTTTTGAATCCGGATGTTTCTAAATATTAAGGAGTTATGAATATATGATAGATCTTCATTTTACGAGAACGAACGGCGCGGCTGATGATGCTGTTGACAGCCTGATAGAACTTGTCGGGGATGTTGGACATGCAGACCTTGTGCGTGAGATGATACTTGCGGCATTGAAGGCAGGGCAGGAGCAGAATAACAGGGCTGACATGAAGCTCATGAATACCACGATGAAGGAAATGCGTTTTACGGGCAAGATCTTTTCGCCGTACAGGAGCATTCGCAAGGTCACTGCCTTCGGTTCAGCGCGTACCAGTCCTGATGAGCCTATTTATGCGATGGCCAGGGCGTTCGGCAGGAAGCTTGCGGATGCGGGCTATATGGTGATAACCGGCGGAGGGCAGGGCATTATGCAGGCTGTTAATGAAGGAGCCGGTTCTGAGAATTCATTCGGTGTTAATATCCAGCTTCCTTTTGAGCAGAAGCCCAATCCTGTTCTGATAAATAATCCGCGGCTTATAACTTATAAATACTTTTTCAACCGCAAGGTCGCGTTCCTGAAAGAGGCTGATGCCGTTGTCCTTTTTCCCGGAGGGTTCGGCACTCTTGACGAGGCCATGGAGACGATGACCCTTTTGCAGACAGGAAAGCATGCCCCGTTTCCGCTCATACTCATAGAAGAGCCTGATGGCGGGAGTTACTGGACAAAGTGCATAAAGTTCTTTAAAGAGGAGCTCCTTTCAGAAGGATATATAGTTGATAATGACTTCAGCCTTTTTGAATGTGTTGATTCTGTTGATGAAGCGGTCAAAAAAATTGACTTCTTTTACAGCCGTTACCACAGCCTGCGTTATATTGGTGATAAACTGGTCGTCCGTCTCATCAAAGCGCTGGATGATGCTTCTGTTGAAAAGCTGACTAAGGACTTTGCCGATATACTGGTGCCGGGCGGGAAGATGTACATTTCAGATGAGCTGCCTGAAGAGGCTGACGAGCCTGAGTGCGCTGACATGACCAGGCTGATAGTTGATTTCAATATGAACGACTTCGGCAGGCTCAAGGCCTTTGTTGACGGGATAAATAACTGTTAATTTCGCGGGCAGGCCGGATCGGCTCCATTGAGATCGTTATATTTCAAATAGGCCCTTCCTCTGCACCCTCCTGTACAGGTATTGAGAGCTTTGCAATCCCTGCACTCTCTGGCGGGCGTTAAGATACCCTTTCTTATCTCCTGTCTTTTCTCTGATGATAATATCTCCTTCATAGGCATGTCCCGCAGATTGCCGAGCTGAAAAGGGAATATAGGGCATGGGGTGACATCAAGGTCTTCTGATATGTATATCATGGTCTTTGCGGCATTACAGCCTTCCTTGTTAGGATTTTCTTTTGCATGGAAAAGCTCCCATAAAAAAGGGTCATGTATGCCTAAGTTCAGCATTTCTATGTCAATCTCTTTTAACTCTCTGGAAAGCTGTTTTGAATCTTCTCTGTCAGGATAGAATATTGCTCCGGTATATCTCTGGATAGGGAACGTGATATCTTTTATCCGGTTTTCAGCGCATAGCTTTAGAAGTCCGGTTATATCGCTGATGTTGTTTTTATTCATATCAAAAGAGACCCCTGCAGGAATTTTATCGTTGATGCATTGTTCGACCGCGTTTAAGGAATCCCTGAACTGAGCGACTGAACTGAATTTGATATACAGTTTTGTTATTCCGGTCTCTTTTATAAAGTTCATAGGTTGATCGAGAATGGTCCTGTCTACGGTAAGATTGACCTTTGTCTGTTGATCCTTGAACTTATTCAGGATATTCATTGTCTCCTGATCTATCGGGCCTGGTCCGGTCTTTAAATTAAGGACAAAGATCTTTGAGTCGATCAGTTCGCTGCAGATCCGGGAAATGATCTCACTGTTGGATGGGGACGGACCGATGTCCCAGTATACTATGAAGGGGTGTATCAGTTTTTCAGTTTTCATTATACCAGCAGTGAGGGTCAGGTTTGTTCATATCGCCTGTAAGGGCTATTGCCCTTGCTGTACAGCCCCCGAGACAGTCAGCGTAATGACTGCATTTGGCGCATTTGTCTGTAGCTGTCTTGTTCCTCATCTTTTCAAGAACGGGTGAGCTTTTCCAGAGGTCTTTGAGGTCATCCTGTGTGATGTTGCCGATAGTCATCGGTATGAACCCGCATGGAGTTATGTCTCCGTTTGTTTTTATGTTCAATGAGAGTTTGCCGCAGATGCTGCCTTTTATCATTGAATCATTTCGCTTTGTTCCCAGCTGGGCGATTATCGGGTCATCAAGGGAAATATCTACTTCTGTTGTCTTTTGTTTTGCATCAAGGGCCTGAATGTAAAACTCCTTCCATTCTTCGCTGTTCAGATCAAGCGTGTCCCTGTTTGAGTATCCCAGTCCGGAGCACTTGAAATTATGAAAGTTCAACCGTTTGACCTTGCTGACAATGGAGAGATCGATAAGCTCCTGTACGTTCTTATGATTTATCTTGCATATAACGGATGATATGGATGTTTCGATCCCTGCCTCGTTCAGACAGGCGATCGCCTTGACTGCTTTGTCATGACTGCCCCTGACCCCTCTGAAGTTGTCATGGGATTCAGACAGGTGGCTGTCGATGCTGATACCGATCTTTGAAAAACCCTTTTGTTTCAGCTCATGGGCTTTGCTGCTGTCTATCAGATATCCGTTGCTGTTCATGGAAACGGAAAGACCGCATTTTGAGGCGAATTCTGAAATCTCTGTAAGGTCTTTTCTCAACAGGGGTTCGCCTCCGCCGAAATTTATCGACAGGACACCTGCGTCGGCAATATGTTCGATACATTTATTAAGCAGGTCAAGATCAAGTTCATCTGAAGGATCGTTCCTGCTGTAGCAGTGACTGCATCTGAAATTGCATCTGTTCGTGACCGCCCAGTTGATCGTAAGGGGTGCGCTCGGCAGAAAATTATTCTTCATACTTTATATAACCCTTTTCTTTCAGTTCATCTAAAAAGGTGAGAGCATCATTTTTCAGTACTTCGGGTTCGACCTCGAATATTTCTACCAGTTCGGAAGCTATCTCATCAATGGTCTTTCCGTCACACCTCTTCCAAATTTCGGTCCCGAGAATATTAAGTGATAACATGGTACCGTCTGCATACAGAACTGAAGTGCCTGTTTCTGTAACATCCTCTCCTTTTTCGAGCCCCTCAAGTACCTGTTCTTTATATTCGTCTTCTTCTCTCCACATTATTTCAGGGTTTCTGAATATCTTCAAGCTCCCTCCTCAGAAGTATCTTTTAGCAATGAATAACGTAATTTTATTGTATACCGGTTTGCTTTCAGTATCCCGACCGCGACAGCCACGGCGACCATAGCAACAATGGAAAGCATGGAATATACTGAATAAGCTCCATGCTCGTCAGTTAAATACCCGCCGGCTGCGGTGGCAATTGACCCGACCCCCATTATAAGAAAAAAGTTTATGCCGTATCCAATGCCATGAGAACGTTTTGTTGTGTATTTTGCGATAAGAGCGTTCTGGAGCGGCTGCCAGCCGAAAAAGCACATTGAAAAGAGAGCGCTGTAAATAACAAGCGGCAGGTCTGAAGAGCGGCTTATCATATATAGTAACGGAATTATAAAAATGAATACCCATATCTGGACCTTTTCCGGTCTTTTGATCTTATCTGTGATATGGCCTGCGAGCCATATACCTATCATGCCGAATGAAAGAATGACGCTTGTCAGCAGTCCGGCAAGCACGGTTGGTTCGGGAGGGAGCTTTGAAGAGATATAGTATATCTCCTGCTGGAACAGGGTAGGGAAGTATGTTATCGAGCCCCTGTATATAAAGCCGAAAAGAATACACCCTATATATAGAAGGAGAAGGGCAACGGGTATATTTACAGTCCTGTCATCCTCTTTGTCCGGGTCATTGCCAATTGCATGCTTCTGAGGTCTGAACATTTTTTTGAACGATGAGAGCGATAACTCCTCTTCGCCTTCTATTTTAGTTTTCATTATAATAAACGCAAAGCCGAGTCCGAGCAGGCCGAAAACTATATACGCGGCGCGCCAGCTGTTGAATATCATGATCATGAGCGCTGCAAAGAGCGGAGATATTGAGATCCCGATATTCCCCATGATCCCGTGGAGTCCGAGGGCCTTTCCCTTTTTTTCGATATGATGCGCAATAAGTGAGAGCCCGGCCGGGTGATATATGCTTGCGGTCAGACCGAAGAGGGAATAGGCGATGGCAAAGAACCATCCAATAGGGGAGATTCCCACAAGAATGGAAGTAAGGGACATGCCGAGCACGCCGAGAGAGAGCATCATCTTCGCTCCATACCTGTCGGTAAGAATGCCGGCAGGTATGGAGCCTGCTCCGTAAAGCATATAACCGGTTGTTCCGATCATGCCTATCTCAAAGAAGCTCAGCCCCTCAATGCCAGTGAGAACGACCAGTATTGCCGGAAGCAGGGTCATATAACCGTGCGTCAGAAAATGCGCTGTGCCTGCAAGCCATGCTGCCTTCTTTTCTTTCGAATTATTCATATTATGATTATACTCACCTTTATTTCCCCCCTTACTGAGGGGGGATTAAGGGGGGTTAAATGCCCGCGCCTTCTATCCTGGATCTCAATATTGGCTCATAAATGATCCTTGCAACTTCAGCATCATCCATTTTATCAAAAATGGTCTCTTCGATCTTCTTTGTATTTATAGTGCCCCACCAGTTATTGCCGGCATTTACATCGGTGTCCTGTTCTTCGGCTATGGCAATGTTATAGTCCTTTGGATCATAGATATTATTGAACTGTATCTTTATTCCTGACACCTGATATAAGAAAATATTTTTCTTGTTGTCCCGGATATTATTATAACTGATGATCCCTTCGGAGTCCTCTTTCGGCCATATGCCGAAAAATTTATTGTCCCTTATCTCATTATACGAGATAAGTGCGTCGGCCTTTCTGAAGCCTATACCGCCTTTGTTCTTATGGATAAGGTTATGGGTTATCACCAGGGAGGCTTCCGCGCCGAACCACGGGACATCAGGATATTCGAACTCTTTTTTAAATGAAATAGCAACCCCGTTTTTCATGAATTCCGAATGTGATATTAACGCGGTGGAGCCGTGGGCGTGGATCCCGTTGTAGGCGCAAAGCACTTTGGCGTATTCGATAATATTATCTTTGCTGCCCAGAAGGTTGATGGCTCCCCAGTCTGCCGGCCCCGCATTGGTCTCTGCAGAGGTAAATATGATCGGCCGTTTCTCTGTTCCCTGTGCGATTATTCTGCCCCTTATTATTAGTTCAGCCTGCGGATAATATGGGGAGTCAACGCCGAAAAGGTTGTTTTCGCTTTTCGCGTCTATCCGTTCGAACTTTATCAGCGTGCCGGGCAGGACCGTGAGGGTAATGCCCGGAGGGACATATACGTCACCGTTTAGTAACATGGTCCCGCTCCAGACAGTATCTTTTTCAAGGCTGACCCTGCCTGTCCTTGTTATCTCCTCACTGCACCCGGATGAGAGCAGTGATATAAACATAATACAGAACAACAAGGTCAATTTTGAGAATTGAATTTTGAGTTTTGAATTAATTGTTATTATCATTCGTAAGTATCCATTCCTGATTCATAATTGTTTCTTAATCAAGCCCGGTCTGATATTCAGGTGCAAGTCCTTTGTCCCTTTCCCTGTAAGCGAGACCTGCGAGCAAGAGTAATATAAACCCTGTCAGCAGAGCGACCTTTCCCCAGTAAGGGGTCCCTGCCGTGGTTCCTGCGATGTTCCATTTCTGTACCAGTACTGCCCCTGTAAACATTCCAAGTACTGACATGCCTGCGTCCGTGTCTCCCTGTCCTGAAAGCACCAGCTGTCTTAACGGACATCCTTTTATAAGTACTGAACCAAATCCGACCAGACCCATGCCGAGTCCGTTCCACAGATAGCTCTCGTTGGAGCTGGGCTGGCCGTGGAGGGCAAGCGTGAACTGACCTGACAACAGATTAGCGAACAACGCGGTGATAAAAAATGAGCCTATTGCTATCAGCAGTCCGGTTGACTTGGGACAGCCGTAGACTTCTTTTGGTCCCCATAAAAAAACCCGGGCAATGCCTCCTGTAATGCAGAAGCCTGAGCGCTGGGCAAGAGAGCCGATAAGCAGTCCGGCCAGGAGCGATATCCATACCGGGGCATGCTGGGCCGCGGACCCTTTTGAGCTTAAATTAATAAATGGCGCCTTTATAAGTAACAGAACAAGCAGTACAGACATTAATGCCGGAACTATCAAGCCGTTGGCACGCGGCGCTTCCGATGCGCTGCCGAGCCTGAATCCCCTTTCCAGAAACTGCATTCCGGCCCAGACCCCGGCTGTAAGACCTGCCGCGCCAGTCAGTGCTGAAAGATCACCTGCGGCCATTCTTGAGATCATTTTTATCGGGCAGCCGATAAATACGGAACAGCCGATGATAAGCAGTATGCCGATAAAAAATCTGAGCATGGGCGAGCTGCCTGATGTCACCCTGAACTTTCCTGTAAAGATCGAAGTGAAAAAGGCCCCCATAACAATTGCAATGATCTCGGGCCGGATATACTGCAGCCGTACATTGTCATGCAGGCCAACAGAGCCCGTAATATTTCTCATAAAACATGATATGCAGATGCCGGTATTCGGGGGATTGCCGTAATAGGAAAGAAGTACCGAGCCAATTCCTATAACTGCGCCTGTAATGATAAATGTCTTCTTATCCACAGGAACCTGCCAGACTTCTTAAAAGATAATAGATGGTTTTTCTGGCTCTTTTCATGTCTTTGTTATCCGGATCGTTTGAGAGAGTGTTATCAGCTATGGCCTTTGCTTCATTAACAGCTATCCTGATCTTGCGTCCCTGAAAGGAAGGTGCTTTTTTGTCGACATAATCAGGATCCAGCTCTACCGCTTTTCTGTATGAATCAATAGCTGCCGCAGGGTCCTGCCTGCGCATCATGATATCACCTTTGAGCATATGTGCCTCTCCTTCATAAGAATATCTTTCAAGTAATGCCGTGATGATCGCATCTGCTTTTTCAATATTGTTCACTGCTGTAAGGTCCTTTATCTGCCTGATCATTTCAGGCGGTATCTTGTTTGTATTGATGATGCTGCTGTATTTGCCGGATGTATGTTCAGCGCCGTGCTCCGCCCCCCTTTGATAGTCCATGCCAAAGACCCCGAGAGATAAAGCAAGAAGTATAATTATGAGCGCTGAGATCTTGTCCAGAATATCCATGATTTTATTTAAAGCAAATGTTCAGAATTCTTAATAATTTTGATAAGGGGGCATGTTCGTGCGTCTGGCCATCTCTCTTATAATATTATAGTCGTCATCTTTTACACTGGCAAAGCCGTCAAGCCGGGCCCTTTTTAAAATGCTAATGTTCTCTCCATCAATTATTACAGTATCTTCATATGTCAGGTCGAGCAGGGCTTTTTTGAAAGCCCCTGCAAGTGCTTCATCCACTTTGCGGGTGTATCCAAAAGTACAGTAAGGGATGGGTTCTCCTTTTGCGATCACTTTGAAATCATCGTGATCTATCTTTCCTGCTTCTATCATTCTCTCGAAGTCGAGCATCTGAAAAGCCCCGGCATCATATTTTCCGTAAAGTACGCTGTAAATGACCTTTTCGTGCTTGAAGGTCCCGGTTGGTATTGTATAAAAAGAAAGGTCATCTTCAGGGTCTATGCCTCCCTGAAGCATCAGGTCATACTGTTGAAGATAGCCGGTCGGCCCGAGCATGGGACCGAAGACCATGGTTTTGCCTTTCAGGTCCTTTATCCCGTTTATACCGCTTTCTTTTGCTGTGACGATGGCGCCGTTGGATCTGAAGCCAAGCGGGCCCTGCTTGTCCGCTGTGATTACCGCTACACCATACAAGCGGTTCAGAATTATATATAGCAGAGAGTTGGTATGGGTGAAATCAAGGTCTTCGACCTCTTTTGTGAATTTGTGAGTGTCAATGGCGACAGCTTCCATCTTCATACCCGTTTTCTTGCTCAGATAGGCGGTTAAAGGTCTGAATCTGTATAGTGTCTCTTCTTCGCTGTTGCATATCATATAACCGACCTTGATAGTTCTTTCAGGCTCATTGACCGCAGGTGGCTGCTGGCATGAAAAAAGAGCAGATGCAATCAGCATTACTATGAACCAGTTCGAAGATGTAGCTCTCAAGATATTATTATTCCTCCGCAGGTCGCGCTGTCAGCGGGTCTTTGCTTTTAAAAAGTTCAGTTCGTTCAAAAAAATGCTGTTATTTTTTATGCTCAAAGATCTCTCGTAATTTGTTATTGCTTTTTTCGTTTCACCTGTTGTTTTGTAAGCTGAGCCAAGATGATAATATACCATTGCATCCGTGTTGTTCAGCGCGGTTGCCCTGTTAAACCAGGTTATGGCATCTTTATACCGCTGCTGTTTCATCATGATAAGTCCTGTTCCGTCGTGAGCATCAAAATTGCCGGGCTCTAATTTCAGGACTGTTTTGAACTGGTCCAGGGCCTCATTAAGTTTGCCTTTCCTGTAAAGCACAATGCCCAGCTTATTTCTTGTTTCAATATCATTCGGATCCAGCTCAATAACTATCCTGTATTCGGTCTCTGCTATTGCGTCCGGTAGAAATCCCGAATCAGGGTGCGCATGAGCAATGTCTACAGCGAGGATGGAAATGAAACATGCCAGTATAGTGATTTTTATCATTGATCCCCCGTCGTTATTATACTCTGAAACAGGAATAATTTCTTTATGCACTGAAGTGTTTTAAAGAAGAAAAAAACGTATATATCCCAACCAGTGTGATCATTACAGCACTCAAAAAGGCAGCTGCGGGTGCGAACTTTTCTGTATTGAGAAACTTCTGGCCGACCCGTACACTGTTGATCACAATTAATCCGATCCCGACCAGCGCAATGGCAAGCCCGACGCTGAACAATAGAACAAGCCCGATCCCTTTTCCTGTGTTGCCTGTGGATACTGCCGCAAGGAGTATCGCAATTGCGGCAGGGCAGGGGATAATACCGCCTGAGATCCCGAGAAGGACCAGGTTGCTGAAACTTGGTGCCTTGCCGCTTTCATCTGTATGGTGGTGATGATGATCTGTGTGGTCGTGGGTATGCTGTCCATAATGATGTGTTCCGGATCTGCCCCTGAGTCCCGCCCATCGTGTTTTGAGCATCCAGAGTCCAAGTACTAATATGATGAGGCTTGAAACTATCCCGAGGTATGAATGGATCACTTCCTCGGAATAGAATTTTGATGTATATTGTGCGATGACCGCAAGTATTATGATGCTGAACGTATGGGTAAAAGTGACCACAATGCCGAGAGTTACGGCGTCTATGTTACGGCCCTTTGTTCCGACCAGGTATGCGGCGACCACTGTCTTTCCGTGTCCGGGTTCAATAGCATGCATGATGCCGAGGAAAAATGTTGCCGCATAAATGCCCAGTATGCCTGGATTAATGAGTTCCACGTATCCTCCTGATCAAAAAAAGTATACCGCCGATGGCGGTCAGGCAGAAACCCGTATAGACATACGGTATCCCGGGGTCTCTGGTTATCTGTATTCCCACAAAACGGTTGCCGGAGTCATCCGTGTTCGTTGCCGTATGGTAAAAGTTCATGCCTTCCCAGTTAAGCGGATGGTTCACGGCTGTCCTGCCTTCTGCAACTGTTTCGGTGCCCTTTAACAGGCTCAGGTCCAGCCAGGATTTCTTTACAAGAGGATCCGCATATGCCACCAGTTTGAACGCAAAAGGGAAATCAGGCGGCAGGTCCGCTGCTCCCGAAGTATCTGCACTGCCTATATAACTGTCATTTTTAAAGACCCCGAGTTCAAGTGCTCTTGAAAGGAGGTCAATTGATCTGACCTTTATCCGGTATTCCTCGAGATCAAAGCTTTCCCCTGTCCTTAATATATGGAGCCCGTGTTTTTCGGGCCCTTTCATCACTCCCACCTTGACCGGTATCGGGTAATACTCTTCATGTAGATCATTGACCATAATATCCACGCCGAGAGAAGCATCTTGTTCAATGTCCCACCTGAAAACCCTGTCCGCTGCTGTCCCTTCATAAATATTTGTGGTGGCAACAAAACCATATGAGCTGAGCCAGCCGCCTGCAAAGGTCAATATTATGCCTGTATGCATGATAATGACTGCCATGGAAAGGGTCTTTCGCCTTTTGATGGTGCATAACATGAGGTTTAACATGATCACGCCCAGCAGGATCCTGATCATGTCCCATACAAAACTTTTTTCCCCGACAAATGTTGTAATTGCGAACAACGGAATAATGATCGCCAGAAGACCTGTGAACATCTCTTTTGACGCAAAAAGATCATGTAACCGTTCATGTCCTTTTTGTGATGATCTCAGCACGTTCAAATCAGCTTCTTCTTTTTAAGAAAGTCTCTGACTATCCGTTTTATTTTCGTACCTGATCCGGCGGATATGAGCAGCTTGGTAAATTGTTTATCATCTGAAATGTTCCTGAGTTTATTAATGACCCTGGGCAGGGCGGGAAAATTTATCAGTACGTTTTCGGTAATCACAGCGGAATAGTAGAGGTGTCCTTCACTATTATCTGCAGGAAGAATACCGAAGGGTTTGAGCCATATAAGGTTTAATCTTTCTCTGAATGCCTTTTTTGAAAGATCATATGCCATTGTCAGGTCATCAGGGCGTTTAATATTCAGCATCTTGATTGCGTGGTGCGTATTCTCAATGATAATGCCTATCTCATCCTGCTTAACGGCATCATAAATATCTTTCGGGTCATCAAAAAACTTTATGTTAACAGCGGATCCGGTACGTTCGCTTATCAATACCGAGATAAATTCGGCCATCAGGTTCTCATTGGCTGAGTGGACTATGCCGATATTCAGGACCCTTCCGACACAGGCATCCGTCAGGGTTTGCATTGAAATAAAAATGATCATGAATAATAATAATGTTCTTTTCATTTTGCAGGCTCCGCTTTCTTTAAAGGATGAACAGTGATGTCAAAATTGTCCCTGTCCGATCCTACGTTGATTTCATTTAAGATCATGTATTGAATTCCCGGAGGGAATTCAGCAGCATACCCGATGTAATAATCCCCGGCAGGAAGAAATAGGGTGTATTCTCCTTCAATGCCGGTCCATCCTGATAAATAGTCAGGGACCTCCGGCATTACGTTCTTTCTGTTCGCGAAAACATAAACGTCCTGCACGGCTACGCCTCTTTTATCAATGACCTTCCCGGTCAGTTTCAAATGGGGCGTCCCTGTTTTTTTCGAAAGTTTTACAGCCTCTTTTATATCCACTACACTGAAATCATGATCAAGATCTTCCCCAGGCCCAAGTTCGATCTCAACAGGCTCGCCGGAATGTTTGTCTCCTGCCATAAGAGGGCCGTATTTTTCTCCATGACGGAGTCTTGCCAAAGCCCAGTATCTGCCCGGAGGTACAGTTATGCTGAATTTTCCGTTAATATCAGAGCGCGCTGATATGAAATCAGCAGGCTTTCGTGTATTGAATGAATTATAGATGAATATTTCCGCACCGTTAACGGCCTTCCCGCCAGCGTTGACAATTGTTCCCCTGAATGTTGATTTCTCCAGAGCAAGGGCTGTATATGGAATGGCCTGGACAGTATATATAATAACTGTAATTGCTAAAAAAATATTAATAACAAGGGGATGTCCTGATGCAGCCCTGCTTGTTTTAGTGATCATTTCTCTTTCACCTGTTCAGCTTCTTTGATGACCATCTTTTCTTTTACATATGGATCATAGATCACCCTGCCTACTCCGGGCTCTTTCCTGCCGTCAAATATTGTTCCGGCAGGGTCGTTACTGCCCCACCAGTTCTCTTTTGCATCAACGTCTTCCATGTTAAAGTCACCGACCCTGATGTTGTACCCCGTGTTGGAATATATGTCATTGTTTCTGATAGTCAGTCCTCCGCCTTTTTCCCGTACAAATATTCCCGTTTCATTGTTTTTTATGGAATTCCCCGTTATCAGGGCATTCGCCCTGAAGGCCCTGATGCCGATACGGTTCTCGCTGAATGATGAACCTGATATCTCGACAGGTCCGCTTCGGAATCTCATCCCCCCCATATTGTTTTTGAAGCGGCTGTCAGTGACCTTCAGGTCGCTGAAGTGGCTGTGAAGAGCCCATTTGGCATATTCGAAATAGCAGTATGAAAAAACACTTCCGTTTGCGTGTTCGAGAAGGACCTCGTCCCACAGATCGTCCGCGTTCTTTTCTGAGATGGTGAAGACTATCTTCCGGGCTTCTTTGCCGACAGCAATGATCCTGTTCCCGATGATCTTCAGCCCGGCATCTTTTGAGAACAGGACAGTTGTTCCCGGGGCGATCCTGAGAACAGAGTTCAGCACAGTGACATTGTCCTGTACCAAAATAGTGTCATGCCATTTAATGTCCGCGCTGAAGGTCTTTAAGGGCCATTGGTAGGCCGCCGGTTCGTTCATGGCCGGAGAAAAGATCACAGTGCCTTTTTCAGGGTCATCGAACTTATCATACATGACCTCATCTATCCTGCCGCCGCCCCACCAGTTCATTGGCGCCGGAATGTCGACAGCACTGTCATTGCCGATAGCATAATGTCTGTTTCTTGTGATATTGTTTCCGGTGATCGTTCCGGTAAATGACTGTATACCTATGCCTCTTTCCCCGTTTTCCGAAATAAGGTTCTCTTTGATGACTGCCCCGGAATTCATTATGCTGATACCGTTAAAGCCGTTGCCCTGTATGAAATTTGCGCTGAGGCCGATGTTGTCGCTGTCTTTTAATAAAATGCCTGACAGGATATTATTGGATATGACATTCCTGTTGAATGTGCCGAAAAATGTATTCTTTATCGTCAGTCCTGTTTTGTTGCAATCAAGGAGATTTTCCTGTGTCATTACCGTGCCTTCTCTGATCTTGAGACCCTCGTTACTATTGTTAAAGATATTATTGCCGCGGGCTGTAAGGGATACTCTAAAAAAAGATATGCCGTTAATATTATTAAAAACATGATTGTTGTTGAAAACCACTTCCGAGTCCCTTGCCATAATACCGCTTTTATTGCCGAAGATATGATTCTCTCTCATTTCCACTGTAGAATCCTGGAATTGCGCGGCCCTGTAATTGTTCTTTATAACGGTCTTATGTACCAGTACGTTTGAAAAATGGAAATGAACTCCCCTGTAAGCGTTTTCTATCCGGCAGAATTCAATAAGGTTTCCGGCCCCATCGCTGTTAATAATATTTATAGCATCCCAGTCACCCATTGAACGCTGTTTTTCGGCAGACCTGAATATAATAGGTTCTTCTTCTGTTCCCTTGGCAATAAGTACGCCCTGCATCATTAGACCGTTTTCACCTATGCCGTCACCGTTTGTGTCTTTTTTTCTGAATTCGACCACCGTGCCCGGGACAATTATCAGCCTGATATCCTTCGGGACCCTGATCACGCCGTCTATCACTATTCTGCCACTCCAGACGGTGTCTTGCATCAGGACATGATCTTTATATTCTTTGCTTGTATTCACTTGCTCTGGTTTATAACCTGACAGGTCATCTGTGGTCTTCCTGCATAAAGTATTGTCCATTTTATGGATCACCATTTGTCCGCTGTTCTTTATGCCGGTAAGAATGGAACTGTTTACGTCACTGCCGTACAGGTACAGATCTTTTTTTCTGTTCTTTCCTATGAAATCTTCTTTATACGTCACGTGTGCATTATCAAGCTCAAAAACACCATAGTCATTTTCTGTTATTCTTGAACCGGTCATTTTTACATAAGAGGTCTTGCTCTGTGCAATAAGACCGTAACGGTTATCATGGAAAACCGAATCGTTTATGGTTGCTGAACCGCTGATCACCCAGATCCCTGTTTCAGCATCTTTAACAGAACAATACCTTATATTGACCGAGCCTCCGTCAACAATGATGCCCGCCCATTTCTCAGAGTGCTTTTTAGCCTTTATATGAATGGAGACCGGAGAGTCTTTGCTTCCCCTGATATCCAGTCTGCCCCGTACAGTTATTTCGGTCAATGATGAAAGATATTCGGGCTCGGTCTTTGTACCGTCTGAAGGCCGGACATTGAGTGAGGTGCCGGGCATAACCGTAAGGGTTACGCCTTCAGGGACAAGGATGTCCTCAGTTAGAACGATATCACCGCTGTATACGGTATCTTCATTAAGGACTTTTCCCGCAAAGCCAATGGCAGGGAAAGATACAATGAAAAAGAAAATAAATAGTTTTGCTGAAAAATTCATATGTGATAGTTCACGCAATATGACACATAGAAAAAGATCAATAATTAATAATAAGATTGTCCAGATGACATGAGGTTTGTCAGGAGTTCTTATCTAAATAATAATTTCCTGTTAGCAAGGATGAACAACAGCTTTGCCGACTATCCTTGGTGAAACATATTTGATCTTTTTCATTCCGTGTCTCCCTGTCTGAATTAATAAAATGATGTTTTATTGTTGATTTTGATGCTTCTGCATTTCCTCTTTAATTTTCCCCTGGTTGTTTTTGTCGGGTACTTTCCCTGTCTGCATCATCTGCAGGGCCCTTTCCATATGCCTTTCTACCGATATATTGACATCTGTGGTGAGCTCGTCTTTTCTTACTCTCACAGCAACCGGCTTTTCATTGCCGTAAATACCCATGATCGCGTCCGGCACAGGCTGGCCGCCTCCATACAGATCCCTTACCCTTAAATAATATGTGCCGGCTTCCATCTTGATAAGATATTTCCCATCGCTTCCGGTCTTGTAGGAAGTGAAGGGCGGCAGTCCTGTCAGTGTTTCGGTAACGTATGCGAATACTACTGCTCCTGCAACAGGTTCACCTTTTAAATCACGGATCGTCCCTGTGATCCCGGTGGGTTTTTCAACAGTAATGTGCTTGAAGGGCACGGCTCCCGCGATGCCCGCGATGTCCAGCGTCTTATCCTTTTCAACAACGTACTGGACCAGTATTCCGTCTTTGTCCCGGTTGATAAAGAAATAGTCACCATCCAGAGGAGGTCCGAAATCCTTGCCGGACATTCTTTTTATGGCCCCCATATAATATTTCCCGACAGGCAGCGTTATAAGGAACCTGCCTTCCTGGTCAAGGTTTCCCAGTTCATCGGGAATTCGCAGATACTTTTGAGGGTCAGGCACTGCTCCTGTCTCAACATTGAAGAAAACCACATTGCCGTCTGACAGGGGCATTCCATCGCTGATCATGATCTGTCCTGATATCTGTCCTGTTGCCTTGTTTTCTGCGGGGACAGGAACTGCTGATAATGAAAATAATAATAAAAACAGAGGGAGTGTCTTTTTCAGCATATTAGTCCCCTTTTCCTACCCCTGCTTTTTCCACAGGAGATCTATAATATGGTTTATAAACTGCGCTTCCCAATGAACTGTCCATCTGTTCATCGTATATCATGGAGTTTATTTCATTGTCTGCTGTGCTGCCCCACCAGTTATCCTTTAACAGGATATTATATCCCTGTCTTTCGCCCAGCCTGAAATTGTATTCATCATTATACGCAATATTGTTATATCTGACAACAGGCTGATGACGGTGAAAAGATCCTGTTTTGATAGATGTTTCAGAGAAATCAACGATGTTCTGATTTGACGGCACATGGAATATTCCGACCTCATTTCTATTGATATTGTTGTATGTGATACTGACAGGCCCTTCAAGTCTTGTATATCTGATACCAAAACTATTGTTGAGAATATCGTTATGTTCTATTTGCAGCTCTGCCCTTCCAAACCGTATCCCTTCGTGATTTCTTGTGAAGACCGAATCGGACACGATGGCTTTGGAGAAATGTATCTGCACTCCTGTGAATGCATAATTGAATATGCAATGTTTGATAACGTTCTCATCTCTGGACACAAATAATAAAAGATAAGACCAGTCCATCGTGTCGGGATTTGCTTCAGCTGATGTGAATGTGATCATGTTATCAGGAGTGCCTTTTGCAATTACTCTCCCGCTGACCGTTATCTTGCCGTCTCCGACCCCGTCATGGTTCCTGTCTGTTTTCCTGAAAAAAACAACTGTTCCCGGCCGTATGGTCAATGTTGATCCACGGGCCACATGCACATTCCCGTCAATTATTATATAACCGCTCCATGCGGTGTCTTTATTTATAATGGTATCCCCTTTATATTTCCGGTTCCTGATCTCTGAATATTGAATATTGATCTTGGGATCTTGAGTTTCCTCTGTCATGACCTTGCTGACGGCAATATCTGCACCGGTAACAGATCCTTTTACCGGCCCGACAGTATGGTTTGAGTTATTTTCATAAAGGCCGTAATATTCGTTCTTGACAGGGGCATTTCCGATAAACTCTCTGGCAACCAGATAATAGGTATTCCCTGGTTTAGCATTAATTGTGTAATAGCCATTCTCATCAGTTTTGGCGATATATTCCGGCATTGTCCTGACATAGAGCATTTTGAACATATGCAAAGGTTTGCCTTTGTAGGCCATTACGTAAAGAGGCCTGAGCGGTTTCCCGTTGAGGTCGGTCACCCGTCCTTTTATACTGAAAAGATTTTCTGTTTCCTCAGAGTTGTTTTTTTGAAATACGGTAAGATTCCGGGCGGACTTTTTTATTGAGATCTCCGAGTAAACCTTTTTATCGAGAAATGCTTCAATATTGTCCCTGGGATAACATGGAATTTCCAGGTCAGTTTCTTTTGAATGCATGACAGTTGCCGGGTTGCCCGAAAAATAACAGAAAAGATCGCCCTTTGTAAGAGGTCTCACCCCGCTGTAACTGTTTCTTTTTCGTGCGATGATCACATATTCCCCCGGTTCTGCCATTAACCTGAATTGCCCGTTATCGTCAGTTGTGCCAGTAAGGAACCCCATGCCTCTGAAAGAATCATCAGCAGGAGAATAGATCGATACCTGTGCGTTTGCAACAGGACTGCCTCTGAATGTTACCTTTCCTGAAAGTAGTGCAGGGGAGTGGTCGGTCATTATCTCTTTTGTTCTCTGCACAGCCATGAATGGGAGCCAGAGGTTTTTATCTTTCACTTCGATTGGATTGGCTCCATGAAAGGAAAAATAATCTTTGCTGTTATGCATGCCGGAGGCAACCAGATAATATTTGCCCGGGAGCAGCTGAAGCGTATAAAAGCCCTTTTTTACTCCTTCCGTGGAAATATAAGACGGGTTTGCGTTACGAATGTCCCGGAATTCTTTGTATGCGTATACCGTTGGACTTTCGACCGGTCCCTTTTCCGAAAATACTATGCCTTCTATGACCGAGGACGAAGAGACGGCCGGATAAAAAACAACAAGAAAGGTATAAATAATAATGAGATTAAATTTATTAAACATGGATTTTATGAAAAATAATAACATATTAAAAATAACTGTATGTCTATTTGCTCACGCAAAAAGACATACAGTTATTGAATTGATCGATCATTATTTGTGATAGTCAACACCGGTGCTGTTTGCGTTATTATTTATAATTAATTCGCGCATGTATCGTCAGTTTCCAGCCATGCAGGCGTTGTGACCGCTGCCTCATTGCTGTATGGGGTATTGTCCGTTCCCCTGAAGGCCCGAACACGGTAACGGTATTCTTTTTCAGGCTGAATTCCCATTGTGTCTGTAAATGTGGTCATGTTCGGGGCAATAGTCGCGATCTTGACAAACCCGCCATTAAATATTTGCACTTCGATTTCATATCCATCTTCATCATTTGAGTTGTCTATCCAGTCAAGCCTTATAACCATTGAGCTCAAGGCAGTTGCAGTCAGGTCGGTGGCATGTGCCGAGAATGTCATATCGCAGGATTCATTGCTGTAGGAACTGTTCCATGCGCAGAATGCTGTCTTGTAAGCCCTGACTCGATAACAGTAAACAGTTTCAGTGTTAAGTTCCGAATCTCCGTATATCTCTATATTTGAGCCGGTCGTATCAATTTCAGTAAAGTCACTGCAAAGGCCCCCTGAACATCTCTCTATCTTGAAGCCTGTTTCATCCATTGTGTTATCCGTCCAATCAAGTTCTGACTCAGTATCGGTAAACGCTGTTGTCAAAAGTCCTGTTGGTTCAAACAGGCTTAAGGTTGCAGCGGCAGCCTCATTAGAATAGCCAGTCTCCCATCCGGTACTAAATGTATAACATGCCGACTGCTCTTCGGAGCCTGTTATAACTGAGGGTTCGGGTGATGCTGAACCGTCAGGTCGGACTGAAGTATAACCTATGCGCCAATTTGAACCGTTATGCCCCGAATGCCACATTTTATAGAATCCGCCATTATCTTTTATAACTGACGGGAAGTAGAGATGGACATCGTCCCATGTCCCGTCTGCCCCATGATCTAATATCGGATTCGAGGCGTATTTGGTCCAGCTGATACCGTCATTTGATGAGGCGTAGCCAAAACGCACATTTGAGCCGTTATGGCCGGAGTACCACATTTTATAGGTGCCGTCAATATCTTTGAGCACTGAAGAAAGATAAGCGTGAAGATCATCCCAGGTTCCGCCTGCGCCGATGTTTAAAACCGGATTTGAGGCATGTTTGGTCCAGCTCATACCGTCACTTGAAGTGGCGTAGCCTATACGCCAGTTAGTACCGTCAGAGCCTGAATACCATATCTTATATACACTGCCGTCTTTGATCACTTCATTGACCAGTAAGCCTTCATCATCCCATGCCCCGGGTGTACTAAGGTCTATTACCGGATTTGAAGCATGTTTGGTCCAGCTGATTCCGTCACTTGAAGTGGCGTAGCCTATACGCCACTTTGTTCCATCATGGCCGGAGTACCACATTTTATATGTGCTTTCGTCCTTGATAACGGTGAGGTATTGGAGGTTAGTATCATCCCATGTCCCGCTTGCTCCGAGGTTTAAAACAGGATTGGATGCGTATTTGGTCCAACTGGTCCCATTGTTTGAAGTGGCATACCCGATTCTTGTGTTTGTGCCGTCATGACCGACATACCACATTTTGTATGTGCTGTTGTCCTTGATCATTGAAGACATGTACACATGGGCATCATCCCAGGTTCCGCCGCCACCCACATTTAACACCTGGCTGGAACTTGTAAAACTGTGGCTGGCCGGGTCGTATAACGTGAAAACGTTTAGTTCATTACTGGAGCTTGATGCATTTGGATTTCCATAATACATATATATGCTGTTATCTGCCGGTGCTTTGAAATAGATCTCTGCTGAAACTCCATCTGTCTTGCTCTCGATCCAGTACGGGAGTTCAATGCTTGCAGTCTCGTAGAAAAATCTTATGTCGCTGAAATCCTGCTGCATGTCCGTATCGTATGTAATCGTGACCTTTACAGGATAGTCGGATACAAAATCATTTATTGTAAGAGGCGCCTTTCGTGTCCAGCAGCCGCTGCCGTCATTTGAAAGACCGGGCTGTTTGTCGGCCTTTACACGGTAGGTGTATGTTGCTGTGTTGCAGACTGATGTATCCGAATATGCAGTTGCATAGGCATTCAGCGCGGCTATTTCTCCAAAATCACTGCATCCTGAACCGGTACAACGCTCTACCTTAAATCCGGTTTCCGAGTCGGTTGTGTTGGTCCATAAAAGGTCTATTTGAGTTGTGTTAATGGTAGTTGCCGTCAGACCTGCAGGGACAGTAACTGATGTTACAGCGGTTGAAGTATTGCTGTATCCGGTAGTCCACCCACAGTCAGCTGTTTTATAAGAACTTACCCTGTAGGTGTAGGAGGTTTCAAAAACCAGTCCGGCATCACTTAGGTTTGTTATGTCGGCCCCCACATTAGCTATCTGTGCAAAGTCACTGCATGCATCACCTGCACAACGCTCTATGGAAAAGCCTGTTTCATCCGGCATATTGTCAGTCCATGAAATATTGATCTGAGTTTCCGAGTCCCTCGTGGCAGAGAGTGAGCCCGGTGCAGTTGTCGCTGTTGTTGCGGCATTGGAGCTGTTGCTGTAATCGGTTTCCCATTCCGATGTTTTGTACGCCTTTACACGGTAGTTATATGTTGTGTCGCTGCATAATGTTGTATCTGAATATGAGGTTGTGTCAGCGCTTACTGCTGCTATTTCGGTATAGTTTATGCAGCCGGCTCCTGTACACCTTTCTATCCTGAAACCGCTTTCAGTATTGTTATATTCGTTCCAGCTCAGATCGATCCGTGTTGTATCCACTGCTGTTGCCGTAAGATCTGTCGGGAGCGGAGGAGTCGTAAGTTCTTCAGCTTCATTGGAATAGCCTGTGGACCACGCACATGCGGCATCTTTAGATGCATAGACACGGTAACGGTAGGTCTCGTTTGCGGCAAGCCCTGTGTCTGAATATATGGAAACGCCGGAAACTGTTGGCTGAAGCGTAAAGTTAATGCACCCCGCACCAGCACACCTTTCTATGTTAAAGCCTGTCTCGTCATTCGTATTAGCAGTCCAAGCCAGGTCTATCTGTGCTTCATTAATCTTTGTTGCGGTAAGGGCAGCCGGTGCATTTATTGCCGGTGTGGTTATGTCATTTGTCGGAACAGCCCATTCTGTCTCCCATATCGGGCTGTTACTCTTCTCTGCCCTTACGCGGTATCTGTAGGATGTGTTCTCACATGCGGATGTGTCTGAGTATGAGGTGACATCAGCGGCCAGTATGAATTCATCAACGGTTGAAAAATCACATCCTGCGCCTGTACACCTTTCTATCCTGAAGCCGGTTTCTGTATCAGTGTTGTCCGACCATGCAATATTTATTTCGGTCGTATTGAGTGCAGTTGCAGAGATGTCGCCGGGTGGAGGAGGCAGGAGTGTTGCTGTCTCAGACGTATTTGTATAGGCGGTTATCCAGCTGCATGTTGCGTTTTTGTATGTTCTTACCCGGTAGTTATATGTTGTTCCGGGATTAAGCCCTGCGTCTGAATACGATTTATATGGTGGAAGACCATCCTGATAATGGGACAGTACCTCAGCACCTGATAAGGCACGGTTAAAGATGATGACTTCGTCGATAAGGCCGTTAAAGTAAGAACCATCGTCCCGGGCACCAATTCTCAACGGGGTCGTATTGGCTACAGCATTCGTAGTATAAGACACACTCTTTGATAAATTGCCATTGATATAGATCTTGAGGTAACTGCCATCATAAGTACCCACAATATGCTGCCAGGTACCGGTGGGAACCACCTCGTCTGTAATTAGATTGTTATTATTAGAACCCCACCTCAGTGCTATTCTGCCGGTATTGCTATAGTCCATTAATTGATACGCCTGAGTATGTCCCTTGGCAACATAAGTCTGATAACTCTTTTGCGTATTCTTTTTAGCCCACACCTCAATGCTTCCAGCAGTGGTTAGGTCAAGGCTGTTATCATCAGCCACCTGCACAAAATCATTGCTCCCGTCAAAACTCAAGGCACTGCCGTATTTGCCGGCAGTCCATATTGGTCCGTCAATCGTTGCGTTGTTAGTGCCGATTGTATTATATGCTGTAGTACCGCTTCCCTCGTCAAGCTTCCAGTAAGACACCGGATCTGCAGCGCTTGAAACAGTTGTCAAAAGGCCGAAGTCAACACATCCTGTGCCTGTACATCTTTCTATTTCAAAACCGGACTCATCATCTGTGTTATCTGACCATGAAAGGTTTATCTGGGACTCTGAAGTCGCTGTTACCGCCAGATCGGCAGGTGCAGACCTGGCGTTTGTTACTGCTGAACTTTCGTTGCTGTAGCCGCTTTCCCATTCAGAGGTTTTATAAGACTTTACACGGTATGAATAATTTGTATTTTCGCAGACTGATGTATCCGAATATGTTGTTATATCTGCTCCTGTCGCAGCTATTTCAGCAAAGGTGCTGCATGCTGCTCCTTCACACCGTTCTATTTTGAACCCCGTCTCGGTTGCTGTCTCTTCTGTCCATGAAAGGTCGATGTGCGTTGTATTTATTGTTGTTGCTGAAAGTCCGCCTGGGTCAAGTATGGTTGTTGAAGCGGATGATGTATCGCTGTACCCGCTTGCCCAGGAACAGACCGCGGTTTTATAAGCCCGTACCCTGTATGTGTAAGATGTTGCCTGGGTGATCCCGGTATTATTGTAGGTTGTTACATCTGCTTCGACAATAGCTATTTCGGAAAAATCACTGCATCCGGCCCCTGAACATCTTTCTATTCTGAATCCTGTTTCATCACCCGTATTATCAGTCCAGCTCAGATCGACCTGTGCTTCCGAGACCCTTAGTGCTGAAAGAATGGTTGGGCTTGCCATGGGATCAGTTGTTATGGTGATGACATTGCTGTAATTCGTTGTCCATTCGTTGGTCTTGAAGGACTTTATCCTGTAACTGTAAATGGTTGATTCACAAACTGTATCGTCAAGAAATGTTTCTGTATCTGCCAGAACATTGAACTCGACCACAGATGAAAAATCACATCCGGTCCCTGTACATTTTTGTATAGTAAACCCTGTCTCGTTAATGGTGTTATCTGTCCATGCCAGGCCTGCTTCAGTAGAGTTATTACCTGTAAAGGCCATTGCGCCCGGTGCTTGTGCTGATAGAGTTGTTGTCTGTTTTTCAACCCAGCGGGATACTTTACCGCTGTTGTTATATGCCCGGACCCTGTAGCAGTATTCAGCGCCTATGTTCAGTCCTGAATCAGAGTATGAAGTTGTTCCGGAAGGCGCACTAAATATTAACATCCATGGATTGGATGAAGAGCAGCTGCCTACTCTTCGCTCAAGCCGGAAGCCGTCCTCATTACGTGAGTTATCTGTCCACGACAGGTCTATTTGTGTATAGTCGGGGAAAGCAGCATTGAGAGGCGAGGGCACCAGCAGATCATCACCGGTTATTTTAAATACAAGATAATCGGCGTTGCCGCTTGCGTTCATTGTATAACCGCCAACAAATACCTCTCCTATAGAGCTTGCTATGATCGCGGCGGCTCCATCGTATCCGTTTGCAGTGCCATTGTATTCGGTTCCGTCCACAAACGAACCTTCATGGTCATATTGTATGGCGATCACATTTGTATCAGCTCCGCTGTCGGTGTCGCCTGCTATATGTATGTTTCCGGAGAGGTCCATTGCCATCGCCACTACAAAGTCATTCGATGCGGGTCTGTCCAGTGTCCTTTCCCATACTACATTGCCGTCAGGGTCATAACGTATGACATGGAATTCATTGTTGTCCGCACCTGCCAGGGTTGTTCCTGCCACGACAATATCATTACTGACGGGATCAACCTTTACCTCCATTGCCTCGTCTATCCCGTTAGCGAATCCGTTGAAGGATCTTTCCCACAGCCTTGTACCGTTTGTACCGTCATGTTTTATTGTGTAGAAGTCCTCATTTCCGGAGGTTGTTACTGCCAGGCCGGTTACATAAACATTGCCTGAAGGATCTATTGAAATTCCCCTGGTAAAATCATTTCCGGTGTTTGCGATGTTATATACATCGGTCCAGATAACTGATCCGTCACTGCCGCTGTATTTTATTGTCACAAAGTCATAATCGGTTCCATTGTATGTATACCCTGTCATGACAATATCTCCTGATGGATCAAAGGCAACTGCGGCAGGATAATCGTGGCCGAATACGCCTCCGTCATATGGCGTAGCGGCCCATTCACGTGTGCCGTCAGAGAGATATTTAACTACGTAAATATCATCATTCCAGTCAGCGTTTCTGCCGTAGCCTGTAACAACGTAACTATTTGAACCGTCAACTGAAACATCCACTATGCTTGAACGGTCATCATCTCCTGCAGGGCCGTTGTACTGGTCGTTCCATGTCTCCGGCGGGCCGGTTGGCGGGTATTTTATGCTGTAAATATCATTAGTGTTCCCGTCTGACTGGATACTGAACAGATAAGATGTCCCGGATACCAGAATATCATTATTGTCATCGACCAGTATTGATACCGCCATATCCATATCATTCTGGTCACTGTCATATCGTGCATCCCAGTCAAGAGCTAACGTATCTTTATTGAGTTTCAGTGAATAATAATCGTATTGTCCTGCTATTGAGTAACTGTAACCTGTTACAACCGGTGTGTTATCAGGGCCGACAGCCACTGCGCTTACGTAATCATCTCCGGCATCGGCTCCATTGTAAGTATATGTTGTTGCAGGGGCTGTGAATGAAACAACGGTTGTTACTGAATACTCTTCATTGCTGTAATGAGAGTCTCCATTGGTTGAGTTATATGACTTGACCTTGTAATAATATTTTGTGTCTGCCGCAAGCCCGTCACTATTGTATGATGTTATGTCCGGGCCTACTGTTGCTATTTGTGAATATGTACCGAAATCCCCGATCTTTCTTTCGATCTTAAAACCGTCCTCATTGCTTGAATTATCGGTCCATGAAAGGTCTATCTGCGACGTTGAAATAGTTACTGCGTTCAGTGCTGTTGGAGGATTCAACAGTCCGGGATCATATTTAAGAGCGTAGTAGTCATAATCTGATGCCCCGCTTGTCCACATATCAGAGTAGCCTGCCACGATCGGCTCCCCTGATGATGTAATATTTATTCCGGCTACCCTGTCATTTTTCCCGGCTGAACCGTTATAGGCCTGCTGCCACAGGAGGACCCCGCCGTCTTTTGTATATTTCAGTGTCTGGAAATTATAATTTTCGAGCGCAGCGTCATAGGTATCACCGGAAACGAATACATCTCCTGAGGCATCTACTCCTATTCCTATCCCCCTGTCGTTGTTGCCGTTAGTTGAGTTGAATGTTTCACTCCATTGTACCGTTCCGGTGCTTGCGTTGAATCTTGCCGTATAAATGTCATTGGCGCTTGAGAGCAGGAATGTGTATCCGGTCATGTAGATATCTCCTGCGGAGTCTATAAAAACTTTTACGGGTTCGTCATCATACCCTCCGTCATAGGTGTTTTCCCATGCTAATGCTCCGGTGGATGAATTATATTTTGCAATATAAATATCTTTGTTAGACCCGTTATAAAGCGTACCCGCCATCACTACATTACCTGACTGGTCCATATTTACTGTCCTGCCTCTATCGTCACCTGATAATGATTTTCTCTTTTCCCAGCGCAGACTGCCGTCAAATTCGTATTTTAGTGTCAGGGCATCAAAATCAGGTGTACTATTCTGGGAAAGACCTGTTAGGGCAATGCCGTCAATGCCTGCTGTTATTGCAGTAATTTTGTCATGGCCGTTTGCCGATCCATTATATGTTGTTTGCCAGATAGGGCTTCCATCCGGGTTCGGTCCGTTCGGCCCGTATTTGATCAATATTATGTCGTC